>NZ_JAOWRF010000339.1 GCF_025753815.1 Plectonema radiosum NIES-515
ATGATGCCCAGAAAAACTTGTTCTTAAACCTAAGTTCCAAAGCCAATGGAATCAATAAAAGAGTGATACAACTCGATATTGAAAAGTGCTTCGATAGGATAAGCCATACCACAATAATGGAAAACCTGATAGCCCCAAAAGGCATCAAATCAGGAATATTCCGTTGCCTCAAAGCAGGAATAAACCCAGAATTTCCTTCCCAAGGTACACCTCAAGGTGGGGTGGTGAGTCCACTTTTAGCTAACATCGCTCTAAATGGGATCGAAAGTATCCATCAATACCATGTTAACAGTGGTCAAAGAGTCACAGTTAACACCTCAGAGAAGGATATTACAGAACCATCAATCCGATACGCGGACGATATGGTAATCATACTCCGACCTGAAGACGATGCAAAGGAAATACTTGCTCATATATGCCAATTTTTAGCCAACAGAGGAATGAAGCTTAGTGAAAAAAAGACCAAGCTCACCGCTGCGACAGATGGTTTTGACTTCCTTGGCTGGCACATAAGCGTGCAAAGTAACGGTAAATTTAGATGCACTCCCTCAGTGGAGAATTTCAAAAAGTTCCGTCAGAAGGTAAAAACCATTGTTAACAACTCGAATTATGGTTCTAAGGTAAAAGCCCTTAAGCTAGCACCAATAGTTAGAGGATGGAGGAACTACCACAAGTTCTGCAAGATGGACGGGTCAAAGTTCTCACTTTGGCACACCAGTTATAGAACCTATAAGGTATTTAACAAGGAAACAAAACTTGACCGTTACTCGACGAAGAAATTGATAGACAAAGCGTTCCCATCGGTTCCTTACTCCGAAAACAAACACACTAACGTTAAGGGAAATAAATCACCCTACGATGGAGATATGGCTTACTGGAGCGAACGCAATAGTAAGTTGTATGACGGAGAAACCTCTAAGGCATTAAAACGCCAAAACCATACATGTGGTCATTGCGGTATGAAGTGTATAAGTGATGAACGAGTACACCTCCACCACCGAGACGGGAATCACAACAACTGGAAAGTTAAAAATCTAGTTGCTATTCACGAATCCTGTCATGATTATACCCACATGAGCAAAGGGTGAAAACCCTAAGAATATCGGGAGCCGTGTAAAGCGAAAGTTTTACGCACGGTTCTAACAGAGAGGTGCGGAGGATAATATCTCCCATCGACTCTACCAAAACTGCTCTGGGAGAAAAATTCGGTCAAGAAAATCGCATCTTGCCGTGGGTTCCCATTACCAAAACTCAATCCGAACAATTTGTCCAATGGACTACTAAAGGTGCCTGGATTGGCATTGTCCTTACGGTTATCGGCTGGATCACAATCCGTTTTATTGGTCCTGCTTTCGGTTGGTGGCAAGTCGTCTAAATCTAGTTTCGGGTAATTTTTACATAAAAGATAGCGATTAGCAACCAAGCTGTCTTTTATGTTTTTTTGTGTAAATCTGATGAAAATAATAACTTTTGTATCTAATAGTACTGTTTACCAAAATCAGTCACAAAACTTTTTGTATTTTATGCAACTGTTTCTGAAAAACTCATCCAAAGGCTGAAAAACCTGCCTAAATGGCAACATGGCGTTTTTGAGTTTAGTTATTCTCAGTGATAAGACCACAGGTTTTGGGTTTTAGATTAGACTTCTATTAAACTTAAGAAGAGGTCTTACAAGTAGCAGTTTTATCTTGAATACGGACGGATACAATCGATAACTATAGATTCAGCCCGACCGAAAACCGACAATTTAGCAGATTATCTGCCAAGCTAGACCTATACTTAGGCGATCGCTTTCTGGTTGTCTGACACAACATAACCTAACCACCTGATAAAAAGTTAATCAGAAGACGTAAAAAAGCGTGAGAGCTTATGCCAATCAAAAATCTGGCTGTAAATTCGCGAAAAAGATATGATATGTATCTTTTGCGTAGTTGACTTGTTTGAAATTTGCGCTACTCTGAAAGCGGATTGCTTTGTGTAAGCATCTACTCTGGCAGAAGATTATAAGGGTAAGATAAAGATTCTCTATTCTGTCTGATATTTGGGATCTGTAAACTGAATATTTTGATACGTAACGCCAACGATTTATCCACTACCCTTAGCAAGGTAGTCACTCAACGACTCAACATTCATCTGGAAATTGTAATGAATAGTTTACAATACCAGTTGATGAGAAAATCTAAAGAAAATATAAATTTGAATCAAATGACAGTGGTGTTTGGAGGAAAAACGTGTTTCTAAGACTAGCGCAACAACATCGGCAATTTGTTCAAGACTTGGTAATGAGCCTGCAAGCCTTGGCAATTGTACTTGAGCGACGTGGATATCTTGCGTCTTGCTATACCTGCGGCGACCAGATGAATAGTGCTTCGTTTATGGTTAGTTTGGGCGACAATCATCTGATTCGCTTTTTGGTGTCTGATTACGGGATCACTTGGACGGAGATGCGGGACGATCGCGAATTAATGAAGTTGGAAGGTGCAGAAGCAATTAACCAATTACAGGAACTTGCCAATATTGTCAAGCAACCTACGCCAACTTCTACAGGTAATAAAACTCTCGCCAAGAAGTGTTAATTTTTGTGTCTAATGGAATATTGAAAAAATGGACAAAAGTGTAGATGTCAATTTGGGAATTGCTAACAGGTAATTGGCAATTGGCGATCAGTCGGATGGGTGGCTGTGCTATGCTCCTACGCGACAACGGGGGAATCCCAACGCTCGTATTCCTTAAGTCGGGAAAGCCTGACTGTGCAAGTCGCTACGCAACCTGGCTCGATTTGAAGGAGCTGCGATCGCGTGGTATTTGTGGCTTGCACGATCGCCTTTTACCTAGACCCGATTATCACTAAAGTCATTGGCTGCCTTGTCTGGCTTTCGCTTCAAAGAAAATCACAAGATCATTACTTAATAAAAGTATTCTTTTTGTCGCCTCTATCAGAATGCGTTTATTTTAAGCTAAGATAAAATTGCCAATCTCTGGTCAGAAATAATTTGTAAAATTGGCATTTTCTTTTCACGTAGGTTTTTGGGTCGCATATTATAACCCATTACCAATCAAAATGAAAGGTGCCCAATAGTAGGGATGATTGAGACTACCGCCAACAAGTGCGGGGATGTTGTTACTACCGTTTTCTTGTTTACTGATAGGGGATTTTCCTGTAATTAAAGCAATTTGTGCTTGCCTTAAAGCTTCAGATTTTGGCAGCTTACTCGAAGTGAGCAAAGTATAAAAAGCACTCATTAACGTTTCTGTACCACCATCATCGACAGCCCATAATGAAGCGATCGCTGCCCTAGCGCCGGTTTTTTGCATTTGATAGCCAAAGCCCAAAATCTCTTCACCGTTGCCTAGTTTGCCCCCCAAGCCGGTTTCGCAGGCACTTAATACTACTAATTCCACACGGGGTAATGACCAAGTTGCGACATCTCGCAAGTTAATGCGATCGCCATTTCCAAATAAAATAAAAGAGTTTTCTGGTCTACCGGTCACAAACGCGGCATGAGTAGCAAAATGGACAACCGTATAGTCATCCAATTGTGGCACAGTGGCAGCAAGGCTGAAGGCATCATCTAAAATTTTCTTGGTTCCGGGAACGATGTTTGCCAAGCTTTGTACTTCCTGCGCTGCAAAGGGCAGACCGGAAAAAGCAAACTTTCGATTACCAACTGTAACTTCATAATCACCTTTCGTAAAGGCAGCAGCTAAAATCCGCAATTTAGATTCGGGTTGGGTGTTGAAATTAGTTAAGCTGGCAGCGGTGATGTGATTGATGGCGTAGCGCTGCACTAGCCATTGCGTGCCATCATATAAAGCGGCAAGAGGAATGTAGCGCAACTGTTCATCTGGTGCATAAATTATAGTTTGTGTACCAGCTTGCTTCAAGTCGTTTTCTATCGGTTTAATTACCCAGTCATACAACTGACTTCCAGGTTTTTTGGGATTTTGACTGGGACTTTGTAAAGCTTGACGGAAAGCTAAGATTGTTTCGTTTAGTTTTTTGCGTTTGACAGGCACGCTGCGATGAATTGGTGGTGAATCAGCAGTTACCAGTATCAATTCCAAGCTATCTTGTAAAACTAGTGGATAGATGAGGACGGCTTTTTTGGGTAATCGTGCCAAATTATCCCGAATTTCGTTAAGACTCTCCAAATCTAAATTTTGCCGTCTGCTTGTGCGGTTAATATGTTCCACCTGGGATCTCACCTGAGGACTATTAATAAAATTGTTAAATCGATCCAACAGTTGTTGTTGATTTGTTACCAGTTGAGCGATACGTTGTTTTTGTTGAGCCGATCGCCTTTCTGGAGAAATCTGACGTAATTTTGTCAGTTCTTTACCCAATACAACAGCATTATCTAACGTTTGATCCAACTTTTGTTTCGTTGGTTGTTCCTCTGGGGATATTTCAATCCCTTTGGCAGTGCGTCGATTTCCAGGTACATTCCGGAGATATTGTTGTAATTCTTCGACTTTGAGTAAATCCATAGTCCGCTGCGCTTGGGAAATGTGTCCCTGCACTCGCAGTAATCTTTCAGCCAAAGTACGATATGTCTGGGCAACAGTTATGCTGTAAGCATCCGGATCTACTCCTAGTGCTACTGGTACAAGACGTGCGATCTCGCGGTTGATCAGACAATGCTTGTAGAAAAAAACTGCTAAATCTGGTCTATTTTGAACATCGAAAAGATAACCGATGTTGCTGTAGGTCTTGCCAAGTTGAACGCGATCGTCTAATTCTCTGTTAATGAATAAAGCTTGCTGATAAGATTTAAGTGCTTGTGAATACTGACCTTGCTTTTGGTACACTCTGCCAATATTGTTCAGTGTCACCGCTTCCCACCACCGTCCTCCACTGTCTGTGGTCAATAATAGCGCTTTCTGCAATGTCTGTAATGCTTGTTCAGAACGATTTGCACTTAATAGTTTAATCGCCTCGGCGTTTAGCCGCTTAACTTCTGATTGGCTATTTTTCTGAGGTAATGCTTGAGCGATTTCTCGGTAATTATACTCTGTATTTGCATTTAAATTTACTAATTTATTTGCTGAAAATGCCGTCCCCAAACCTGGGAAAAGAAGTAAACTAGCAATAGCAAAACTCAAATAATAAAAATGAGGGCGCATAGTAAAACCCTCACCAAATAAGGTGAGTGTTAATTTTAAATTATTAAATTGTACAGAAAAACTAATTTTTATACTATTACAGTTGTCAAAAATCTCTAGCTATTGTTAAGAAAAGTTAAAATGTCTGAAGAAAAATCAAGTCAACCACAATTATCGCCAACAAGTGCCCTTGACACTCCAACTCTAAGGGCATTTGAGAATTGGTTTGAATATCTGATCAGAGTGCAACCCCACCACACTGATTATTCAGGTGTTGTGTGGCACGGTTCTTATATTGCTTGGTTGGAAGAAGCAAGAATAGAATGCTTGCGATCAATAGGGATCGAATTTGCTGATTTAGTGGCTTTAGGATGTGATTTACCAGTTGTAGATTTGTCGTTGCGCTATCATCGGGCAATTCGCTTAGGTATGACAGCAGTCGTCAAAACGCGGATGAGTGAGGTGACTGGTGTGCGTATTAATTGGGACTATACAATTGAATCACCAGATAGGCAAGAGTTATATGTTACTGCTAAGGTGACTTTAGTCGCGGTAGACAAAGAAAGAGGTAAAATTATGCGTCAGTTGCCTGCAACTGTTCAAGATGCACTCTTCGCGGCTTTCGCTCCTCGATGAATAATTGATTGGTTGGAGCGTTGGAGCGTTGGAGCGTTGTTGCCGACACCCTAGAAGGGTGCGGCTATACAACCCACATTCCGCACCCAAGAGTGTGCCAGTTGCGTAAGTCCTGAGTGTGATAATACTGTTTTATTTACGCACTATCTATGATTAAGTATTATTACGGGAAAAATGTATTACGTATTTTTCTCATAAATACAGTTGTCGGGACAATGTGTGTATGATATGTTCGAGATATCTTTAGGGCTAAATAAAAATGAGTAGTTTAACTGAATCAAGGTCAGAACGTATAGATATTCGCACTACCTGTAAAGTTAAAAAACTTTTACAACAAGCAGCGGCTGCAAGTGACAAAAATGTTAGTGAGTTTTTATTACAAAATGGTTTGATTGCCGCACAAGAAACATTGACTAATCGTCGTCTTTTTGTTTTAGATGATGAACAGTGGCAAGCTTTTCAAGATGCTCTTGATTCTCCGTCACAAGAAAAGCCAAATCTTGCTCGTTTGTTGACGGAGCCAAGTGTATTTGAATAATTCATTACCCTTGGATAAACCTTATATTGTCAAATTGTCGGTTGAACACAATTTCCAAAATTTTGATTGTGGAAAACCGACTTTAAATAAATTTATTATTGATTATGCGTTACAGAATCAACGTTCTGATAGTTGTACAACTTATGTAGCTATCTTAGGCAGTGTTGTAATTGGTTATTATAGTTTAACAGTAGCTTCTGTAGCTCATAAAGACGCTCCAACACGAATTGTAAAGGGTTTGGCTAAGTATCCTATTCCTGTATTACTATTAGCGCGTCTTGCCGTTGATAAAAATTATCAATCAAAAGGTTTTGGTAAAGGTTTATTAAAAGATTGTTTGAAGCGTGTTAGTGCAGCAGCCGATATCGTAGGTATTCGTGCTTTACTGGTTCATGCAAAAGATGATGAAGCATGTAAATGGTATAAGCAATTTGACTTTGAAACCAGTCCAACTGACGAACTTCATCTGTTTTTAATGCTAAAAGATATTCGTAAAAATTTAAAGCAATGAAAATATATAATAAAACCGCTATTCTGACGAGTTATATCAAAAGGGTGCGGAATGTGAGATATTTTATTCAGTTATTATTTGTTGGTTAGATGACTAACCGTTATTTCCCCCTGCCATGTATTTGCGACGACAGTGTTTGAGGCAAGTGAATTATCTGATTCCAAATATCTTGAGGAGTAATGCCATAACTTATTTGTAATAAAACAACGATCGCTGCAATAGTGATTGCACTGCTAACGGTCGTTTTTAATATCTTCACTAATATTGTAAATACTATCCACGCTACAATTAAAGCAACTAACATATTATTAATTCCTTAAAAATCACCCTTGAAAAAAGTCTTGTGTTTAGTAACAATTAATGCGGCTTGTCGTTAGACATCGCTCTTTTACCCAAGTTAAATTAGTTACTATAATCGAGCTTTTTATCCTTGGGCATTTTTTGTATAATTGTCCTGCGCTTAACATACCATAAAGTGACACAAAAAACGGTATGTAACGTAACTTTTTATCAAGTATTTAATAACAGTTGATAGTTATATAAAAATAAATGCCCTCAGACTAGAAGTCTGGGGCTACACAAACAAAGCAGGCACACGCAGGCTAAATGCATTTTTTCTGTCTTTAATCCACGCAAATGGATAGACAATTGAAGAGTAGGTTATTGCAAAAAAGAGTTTTTACAACACGTCAATAATGTCCCAAGATAACTGTTTACTTGTTCTAATATTGTTGAGACAATCCAACGCTTGTTTATAGTTAGCAATATCTCCTTGGTCAAAAAACAAATCTATAGCTTTTTGTAAATCCTTACTTGAACCCTGTATATCTTTAAAATCGTAGCGGGCACGACCTCGATTGTGGTAGGCAGCTGCATAGTCCGCATCAATGCGAATTGCTTGATTATAATCTTCAATTGCTTTCTGATTATTCCCCTGTTTGCGATAAGTGTTACCCCGGTTGTAGTAGGCTTTAGAATTGTTAGAATCCAGATTAATTGCTTGGTTATAATCTTGGATTGCTCCCTGAATATCTCCTAGTTTTAAACGAGCAACACCTCGATCGATATAAGTATTAACGTATTCGGAATTGATACTCAATGCTTGATTAAAAGCTTCTATTGCTCCTTTGTAATCTTTTTGCTGTGCCTTGTCTAATCCTTGGTTGTGAAATTCTTTAGCATCAGCCTGATTTGAATGCTTTGTGGCAATAATTACTTTACTCTGACTAATTAATTTGCTTGCGGTTAAAACTTCAAGTCTTGCCCATTTATCAGCTGCCACAATATCATCTAAAGAAGGATTGGCAGAGTTATCATCTCTAAAGCGATCGCATACCGATTCAATACAGCGAGGAATATCTAAAAATCGAATTTTCTCATCTAAAAATAATGCTACAGCTTGTTCATTTGCTGCATTCAATACCGCAGGCATAGATCCCCCAGCTTTACCCGCAGCGTAAGCTAATTTCATGCAAGGATATTTTTGGTGATCTGGTTCAGTGAAAGTTAAATTTCCGGCTTTGACCAAATCTAGTTGTTGCCAATCAGTGGGCAGGCGATCGGGAAAAGATAAAGCATATAATAAAGGTAAGCGCATATCAGCCCAGCCTAATTGAGCTAAAACTGAAGTATCTTGCAACTCAATTAGCGAATGAATAATACTTTGAGGATGAATGACAATATCAATATTTTCATAATCCATCCCAAAAAGGAAGTGTGCTTCAATCACTTCCAATCCCTTATTCATCAAAGTGGCAGAATCTACAGTAATTTTCCGACCCATCGACCAATTCGGATGCTTGAGAGCGTCGGCAACAGTCACATCTGCTAATTTTGCTACATCCCAATCACGGAAAGACCCACCAGAAGCAGTGAGCAAAATCCGCCGCAAACCGCCTTTGGGAACACCTTGCAAGCACTGGAATATAGCAGAATGCTCGGAATCGGCTGGTAATAATTTTACCTTATGTTTTTCAATTAACGGTAGAACTACCGGAGCGCCGGCGATTAAAGTTTCTTTGTTTGCCAAAGCGATATCTTTACCAGCTTCGATGGCAGCAATGGTGGGTAGCAAACCAGCACAACCAACGATACCGGTGACGACAGTTTGGGCTTCACCATAACGGGCAACTTCGATGACTCCAGCTTCACCTGCGAGTAAAATTGGTTGGGGATCGAGGTCAGCGATCGCTTCTTTGAGTGCAGGTAATTTATCTTCATCGCAAATCGCTGCTATACTTGGTCGAAAGGCGCGAATTTGAGCCGCTAGCAATTCTACATTGCGTCCAGATGCCAATCCCACAATGCGAAACTGTTCTGGGTACTGGGAGACAATATCTAAAGTCTGAGTACCGATAGAGCCAGTGGAACCAAGCAGAGTAATCGCTTTCATAATTGTTTAATATTTAAAGACAACTTTACTATAAATTGCTGGGGACAACTGAAGCGCAGCAATTAGATAATATTTTTCTGATCGCGATCGCTGTTTCCCAAAATCACAAAAGTGTTAAATTTGACACATTTATTGCAGATTTACCACTCTTATGTAAGAGGATGCATAAAACAATCTCAAACATACTAGCTAGAGTTAATAGACAAACGTCGTGGAAAAGATGTAGAGACGTAGCAATGCTACGTCTCTATAAGGGTTGTGAGTAACGCATAATTAAAGAGCGATCGATGTCTGATGCCTCAAGTTCAGGTATTTATCATCAAAGCTGGATGGAGAAACGACTTTTTCTATGTGTCGTTAAGTGTAGCTCTCGATATGTTATTATCTCGCCATCCTCGTTGGGGATACCTAACACTCTTGTTCTTCCTTCGCAATTTTATTTGCGAGTTTTAATATTAGATTTGCCCAAAAACTTTGGGGAGGCTAAAAAGTCAAATCGTGAATAATAAGTAACACCTTATGGACAAAGACTTTTACCTACAGTATGCATCCGTTGAAGATAAACATTGGTGGTTTGTTGGTCGGCGTCTGATTATAGAGCAAGCGATTCGTAAACTAAGTTTACCAAAAAATGCTCAAATTCTCGAAGTCGGTTGTGGTACGGGTGGTAATTTGAGAATGCTAAAGAGTCACGGTCAAGTTTCAGCGATGGAGTTGAATGAAACCGCTTGTAAAATTGCCAATGAGCGGCAAGTAATTCCGGTGAAATTGGGTGGCTTGCCTGATAACATTCCTTTTAGCAATGAGTATGACATAATTCTCATCCTTGATGTTTTGGAACATCTTGATGATGACTTGGCAGCGATGACCGCATTGCAGACAAAATTAAAGCCTGGAGGTTCTTTGTTAGTTACGGTTCCTGCTTACCAGTTTTTGTGGAGTCAGCACGATGAAATTAACCATCATAAACGTCGTTATGTATTGAAAAATTTGCAACAGGTTGTGAGAAAGGCTGGCTATACTGTGCATTACAGCAGCTATTTTAACTTTTTTTTGTTTCCTATCGTTGCAGGCGTGCGTTATGCGCGAAAATTGCTAAAACTTGAAAGTAATTCTATTGATAACAGCGATTTGCATTTGCCCCCGAAACATATCAATAAGTTTTTAAGTCTATTATTTGCAAGCGAACGTCACTTAATGAATCGATTGAGCCTTCCTTTTGGCGTATCTATTTTGCTTTTAGCACACAAAAGTAAATGAAAGTCAATACCGTTCAGTTAAGCCCAAAGTACGAGTGTAGAGACTTCGTCCGATCGCGTCTCTACAGGTCTAAAATCAGTCCCAAAAATCCTTAACACGCCCGCGTATTGGAAAAAAGTAAGTAAACTATGAATTTATTTAATAAAATTTATAATACTTATTTAAAAAGCAGTGTATTTCAGTGGTAAAAACACAAACAGCACAGTGAATCAACCAATTTACTCTATAGTTATACCGATTTATAACGAAGAAGAGAACATCACCGAGATGTATCGTCGTCTGAGTAATTTAATTGAGCAATTAGATGGTGAGGCTGAGTTAATTTTAATTGACGATGGAAGTAGCGATCGCTCTTTAAACATGATCCGCGAACTTCACCATTGCGATACTCGTGTGCGTTACCTCAGTTTTGCACGCAACTTTGGTCATCAAATCGCCGTAACTGCGGGTTTGAACTTCGTTCAAGGCAAAATTATCATCGTTATGGATGCCGATTTGCAAGACCCCCCAGACCTAATTTTAACCATGATAGAAAAATGGCAACAAGGCTATCAAGTAGTTTATGCCCAGCGTCTATCTCGCAAAAAAGAAAGTTGGCTCAAACGCTTGACAGCTTATGCCTTCTATCGCATACTCAGGATTTTAGCTGATGTCGATATACCACCCGATACAGGTGATTTTTGCTTGATGGATCGGCAAGTGGTAGATATTCTCAATGCAATGCCCGAACGCAACCGCTACATTCGCGGTTTAAGAGCGTGGGTAGGTTTTCGCCAAACATCTGTACATTTTGAACGAGATCCGCGCTTCGCTGGCAAAGAAAAGTATACCTTCGGTAAGTCTTGGGCATTAGCAGTGAATGGAATAGTTTCCCTGTCAAAAGTTCCCTTAAGACTAGCTACTTATTTAGGAATGCTCTCCGCAGGTATAGCCTTATTAATGATAGTCTTAGTGCTGTACTGGCGCTTATTCGATCCAGCTTCTCCATTAATTGGCTTCACATTAATTACAATTGGTCTATTTTTCTTGGGTTCTGTCCAATTGTTTTGTATTGGCATTTTAGGCGAATACATTGGTCGTATTTATGAAGAAGTCAAAGGTCGTCCTATTTACACTCTCAAGGAAATTGGCGATGTAAATCATACATCAACAACGCCATCGTCTCAGCCATATCATCATCGATCAAGTTAATTTTTAGCAAATATATTAAAACACTAAATTTGCATTTATCATAACAATAATTTACCGGAAAGTTTTGTGACTTTACAAGAATTTGCTTTACTATTGATGTCTGTTCTCGCTAGTGTGACAGGACAGTTTTTTTTAAAATTAGGCGCACTGAAGCTAGACAGAGTTAATTTAGGTAATGCTGTTAATTTAGTTTTGGGCATTATTAGAACACCGGAACTTTTAACCGGACTAGCTTTCTACGGTCTAGGTGCTGTTGCTTACATTCTTTTGTTAACAAGAGTAAATTTAAGTGTTGCCGGTCCTTCTGCATCACTGGTTTATGTTTTTTCAGTCTTGTTGGGTTACTTCATCTTTAAAGAATCAATTCCCTCGATTCGCTTAATAGGCTTAAGCTTAATTGTCGGTGGAGTTATATTAGTTGTTTGGCAAAAATAAATCTTTTTTGGTGAATTGAAATATGAAACTTAAAAATCAGGTCTGTTAAACTCTTACAAGGAGTGCGAATTGGAGCGAACGGACACGTTGCTCACTCCTCCAAAAGCGCACTTCATTTGTCCTCCTAGAAGTGAGATAAATTCATATCTTGATTCAGCAACGCTATAAATCAAATTATAAAGGTGACAAATAAATGACAAATTCATTTAATGAAAATATCACCAAGCTAACAGCAGATATAAACCACAAAAAACCTCAACTAAAAAATGTTTTATTTGTCATAGCAATGTGGCTATCTAGCCGACTTTTGATAGTCGTTACTATGTTGTTCATTTCTCCTTTATTTCCTGCCCCAAATGGTATAGCTGCCACATTTAGCTGGGATGTTTTCACTGCATGGGATAGTGTTTGGTATCAGCAAATTGCAACTAATGGATATCAACCTTCGGATAATGGAGCATTATATTCAACTGCATTTTTTCCGTTATTTCCCTTAATTATCCGAATATTTATGAATCTTGGCTTGCCTTTTGCAGTGGCAGGCACATTGATAAATAATTTTGCATTTTTAGCAGCTTTGATAATCCTGTATTTTTGGGTAAACGAAAGTTATGGTAAAAGTGCGGCACGGTGGGCAACTGCTGTTTTAGCATGGTGTCCTTATTCGCTTTACGGAACTGTAGTTTACACAGAAGGACTCTTTTTATTATGCAGCATATCTGCTTTGCGAGCCTTCGATAAAAGACAATATATCTCAACAGTTTTTTGGGGTGGATTAGCTACAGCAACACGAGTAACTGGAATAACACTTATACCTGCCTTTTTGTTTGTCTCCTGGAAAGAACGCAGAGGTTTAAAAGCCTACTTTGCTAGTTTAGCTGTAGGTAGCGGTTTTGTTTTTTATAACCTGTATTGTCAAATTAAATTTGGTGACGCTTTGGCATTTATTCACGCACAAAAAGGATGGCGTTCTTCGGTGGGGTTTGACTGGCAAGGTTGGTGGAAAATGTTGAGGCAAATCGTCATCGGTTCCACTAATCAAAATGGCTCTCTTCAAGATCCGTTGCATCCTTTCCTATTCACAATTGTTATCGTTAGCAGTTATTTTTTATGGCGTTTTCGCGGCAAGTTCGGTGCTGCTAAGGTGCGCTATGGATTTTATTTATTATGGATTTTGCTATGGTTATTAACACGCAATTCCTTACCTAACGATCCATTTACAAGCGAACCATTAATTAAAATATTACTGATTTTTGGTGGTGTCTATTTATTATGGTTTTCCCGAAATAAAATTCCTCTGGTTGCTGTTATATATGGTTTTTTATCCTATGCTTTGATTCTGAATACTGGACTTGTAGCTTCTGTTGAACGCTATGCTTATGGTATTGTGTCGCTGTCGTTTGCATTTGGTTTATTGCTTGCTCGTTATCCGCGTTGGGGATATGCAATCATGGGATTTTTTGCCATTGTTTTAGCTACCTTTGGTATCCGATTTTCTCAAGAACTTTGGTTAGCTTAAATTGTAGTAATTGGACGAATAGAATTCGCTACTACACAAACGCTCGTCCACCTACGTGGACTTAATAAAATAACCCGCGTAGGCGGGTTTGGTCTGTGTAGCCGCGATTTATAATCGCTACGAGAAAGAAATTATTCAAAATTGGTAGAGGTGATATGGTAAAAAAACTAATTATGTTTGGTACTGTTGGTTGGATGATTGGCATCAGTGCCGTAATTTTATTTGCGTGCAGCAGTTTGCGACACATTTTGTTTCAATCAACCGCTTATGATTTGGGAATTTTTGATCAGGCAGTTTACTTAATTAGTCAAGGACAACTGCCTGTTTCTAGTTTTATGGAATATCACATTTTGGGCGATCATGCAGCTTTTATTTTTTATCCCTTAGCTTTATTGTACAAAATCTACCCTAGTGTTTATTGGTTATTTGCGGTGCAGGCAGCTGCTTTAGCCTTAGGTGCATTGCCAGCGTGGTATTTAGCACGTCAAGCTAATTTGACACCGCAGCAATCCATCGCAATGGCATCTGTGTACTTGTTATATCCAGTGGTGTTTAATATCAATTTGTTTGATTTCCACCCAGAAGCGATCGCTCTCCCTATTTTATTAGCAGCGGTATGGTTTGCACGGCAAGGTAAAACTGGATGGTTTTGTCTCAGCATTATCTTAATTTTAAGTTGTAAAGCAGTTTTATCCCTAACAATAGCTGCAATGGGTGTTTGGTTAATTTTATTTGAAAAACGGCGCTTATGCGGTATTATTGCTCTTGGCGTTGGTGTTGCCTGGTTCTTAATTAGTTCTCAAATGATTATTCCCTTTTTTAGTGGTAGGGAAGCAGCCGCAGTTGGACGTTTTAGCTATTTAGGTAATTCCGTTAAAGAAATTGCTCAAAATCTAGTATTAAAGCCGGGATTGGTATTAGGAAAAGTTTTGTCATTAGATAATTTCGGATATTTGATTTTACTGCTTGCACCTGTAATATGTTCACTTTCTTTTTCAGGTATGGCACCTTTAATCAGTGCGATACCTTGTGTGGCAATTAATCTAATTGCTGACTACCAACCTCAAAAAGATTTGGTGCATCAATACTCTTTACCAGCACTGCCATTTTTGTTGTTAGCTGTAATTTCCAGCCTCGCAGCAGGTAAGGGGTGGTTGCAAAACAAACGAGCAATTATTTTGTGGTCTTTAGTGACTTTCTTTGCTTTAGCAAAGTTTACCCATTTTGGCGGAAAATATTTAGAATCTCTGGATACTTGGCAAGCTACACAAGAAGCGATCGCTCAAGTTCAAACTAAAGGAAGTGTTTACACAACAGCGGCAATTTCCCCCCACTTGGCACATCGGCAATTAATTAAATTGACTGATGCTAATTCACCACAAACTGATTTAACCATCTTTGATTATATATTGTTAGATGTCCGTCACCCTGGCTGGGCAAGTAATTCACAATTTGCTACTAGCTTATTAAATCAACTCAAAACTAAACCAGAATTTAAGTTGAAATATCAACGCGATGATGTTTATTTGTTTACCAAATAAATAATGTATCCATCGTAGTGAGCGATTTATCGCTCATAGCTTGAATTTTAAGGGCTGAAGCCCTTACTACCTAATAAAGAGTTTATTATCTAGTTAGTAATTTGGGGTGAGATATTTTGATGATAAATAAAAATAAATTATTTTTTCCACTTTTAATGTGGCTATCTAGCCGCATATTTATCTGCATAATCATGTTAGTGATTGTGCCTTTAATTCCACCTTTACCCGGAGGAGTTGCGGCTAAATTTGGCTGGGATGTTTTCTTTTCTTGGGATAGTAACTTTTACGAAGCGATCGCCACTTTTGGATACAATTACTCAATTCCGGGAAAGCAATTGCCATCGGTTGCTTTTTTTCCCTTGTTTCCTTTAGTTACTCACGCATTCATGAGTGTTGGCTTACCTTTTAAAGTCGCAGGCACATTGATAAATAATCTGGCATTTTTAGGAGCGCTGATAGTATTATACGCTTGGATGAATGAGCGTCATGACAAACAAAAAGCGCGTTGGGTAACAGCCTCTCTAGCTTGGTGTCCGCTGTCTTTATTCGGCACTGTGATTTACTCTGAAGGACTGTATCTTTTGTTTAGTACAGCGACTTTAAAAGCTTTTGATAAACAACAATATGGTTGGACAGCGCTCTGGGGTGCGATCGCTACCGCAGCACGTCCTACGGGGATCGCGCTGATACCTGCGCTAATGCTAGTCAGTTTGTGGGAACGCAGAGGTGTAAAAGCTTACATTGCTAGTTTAGCCGCTGGTGGTGGTTTGTTTCTTTTTAGCTTGTATTGCCAAGTTACAATGGGGGACGCTTTAGCATTCCTTCATGCTCAAAAAGCATGGCGTCCGTCATTGGGTTTTGATTGGCTGCGTTGGTTAAAGATGATAATGCAAATTGTCGTCGGTACAACTAATTGGAAGTATGGCTACATTAAAGACCCTTGGCATCCACTGATATTTGCGATTATTATTGGTAGTGCTTCTTTATTGTGGTATTTCCGCAACAAATTGAATGCTACTAAGGTAAATTATGGCTTTGCCTGCTTAGGATTATTCTTGTGGCTATTAGCTGGTGATCCTTTGACTAACGTTGTGATGATATTTGGTGGTACATATTTGTTATGGCGTTTACGTGGGGAACTTAGTTTAATTACTGTTGTCTATGGTCTTTGTGGCATCGGTATGTTGCTGGCATCGGGAGGTACAATTTCTCTAAATCGTTTGTCTTATGGTATTGTATCGCTGGCGATCGCATGTGGGGTACTGCTTGCTCGTGATTATTTTTGGGGACGTGCAGTTATGGGTTTCTTTGCCATTCTACTTGCTAGCTTCGCTGTCCGATTTGCTCAAGATCAGTGGGTAGCGTAGAAAGTTTTTTTGGTCTGCTTTGTATCCTCATCTTAAGTGCTATAGTCGCTACAACACAAATTGAGAAATTATTTAACTCAGGCATTTAGTATGTAAATATACATAATTTTTGAGGTGTTGTCAGTGTTGCTCGTATTCAATATTACTTTTTGATTGCAAATTCAATGCTTCAATGAGACTAGAATACACAAGATTTTAACTTACTCAAACAACACTTTTTCCTTTTTTAGTATTTATACTTAGTATAATGACATATAGTAGTATCACTAGTGCATCTTGCTTCATCTAAACTATATTAAGTTAATTTACATTCAAGTAATTAACAAACGGCAAAAGATACATTGAGTCAATTGAAAATTTAAGTATGTTTTCAAAAGGAAGGAATAACATTTAGCAGTACAATATTTTTTGTCAAGTATGAACGATAAAGCATAAAGGATGAAAATATTAAATTTTGGCACTCTTTTCCAATAAAGCCTGTTGCCTTGGTCTCCGACAAAAGAAGGATAAATCATTTCTGAAGTATTAACTTCATTTTTTATCTGGCACTTAAAATTCAGATTAAAGAATAACAAATAGGAGTTACGCAAATTATTTTTTATTCATATAGCTATTATTAGCTACTATCGCCTCAAGCCGGATAATCTAAGCTGAAATTAAACTTGTGCAATTAATTTGCTCAATTTTCTTATATTTCTGTTAATCAGTTGTTAATTCTTCAGGATTACCAGAAACTAACTTAGTATCTAATAATTACAAAAAATGTGCTATAACATACCCTCAGAACCGAGACTGATGGTTCACCCTTGAAGGAGCTATGACGTGGAAAACAATAAGTCGTTTTTTTGGTCCCAAGGAATCATAATTGCTCTGCTTGCCTTAGGTAGCAGTTTAAGCCTTGGTTTAATGATGCCTATTAACCGAAAAGCCTCCGAGGCTAAAAGTGAAACAAGTATCAATTTAGTCAGTGAAAATACTCGTATACAAACAACTCAGCGCATCGAGCAATTAAAATCCGCGATGCTGAGAACTTGGCAACAAGAAGCTAAAGCAAAGGGTATTGCTTACAGTGTGCCACAACGTTTTCAAGGGGTAACGATCGCAGAGGCAAAACTCAGTCAAGGTCAGAAAGTAATTGCTCTTACCTTTGATGATGGTCCTTGGCCAGGAAGTACAGCTAATGTACTGGATATTCTCAAAAAAAATAATATCAAAGGCACATTTTTTGTTGTTGGGCAGATGCTTAAGGAGCATCCAGATTTGGGTGTGCGAATTGTGACTGATGGTCATGTGATTGCTAACCATACTTGGACTCACAGATATCATTTCATGAATCCACAAGTAGCGGCTTATGAAGTTGACAGCACATCTGACTTGATTTATCAAATTACTGGTGTGAAAACAACTTTGTTTCGACCACCTGGGGGAATCATGAATAATGGGGTGGCTGCTTACGCCAGAAACCAAAAATATACAATAGTGATGTGGTCTGCTGACTCTGTAGATTACAGCCGTCCTCCCATTTCTAGATTGATCCGTAATGTGACAAAGGAATCAAAACCAGGGGGTATTGTGCTGATGCATGATGGTGGTGGTAATCGTTCTCACACTGTGCAAGCTCTACCAGAAATTATTGACTATTTTAAAAAGCAGGGTTATAGCTTTGTGACTATACCGGAACTCTTAGAAATGCAAAATAAAGACCAGAAGCTAATGACAGCCAAAAAGTAATAGTTATTAGTTATTAGTCATTAGTTAAGTTAGTAACAACTAAAAACTAATATATAATCCAATACCGTTGGTGTTAAACCCCAAATCCTCGTAGAGACGTTGCATGTGCTACGTCTCTACATACATACAATTTTTACCACCAATTTCTTAACACGCCCGCGTATTGATATATAATCAGGTTTATTAACCATTATATAAAACAACCACTAATTTCTAATAGAAAAGGGCACGCAGTTCAACGTGCCCTTACTAATAATTAACAATCCTAGATAATTTTTTGATGGTGTTCAGATTCGGTGACTTCGCATTCAATTGTCGGGAATCTAACTTTTCACGCTATTATTTAAGACTGCTATGCCAAAGCTCAATTGCGATCGCTCTGGCTCATCCACACTACAAACATTACAATCTCCAGAAATTAACTATAAGCTAAATATCAAATAAACTACCAGCCCTTACTTTCTTGAAGGGCTGGTAGTTTATTCTACATGGAGGTAAGCGGGTTCGAACCGCTGACCTCTGCAATGCCATTGCAGCGCTCTACCAACTGAGCTATACCCCCTTGTGATGCGTTTTCGATTATATCTTAATAATTTGCGCTTTGTCAAGATTGCCATCCATCGCCCTTCGCTAATTACTTCAAATATGTCAACCTGATAAAATACACACGGCTATGAAAGACTATTCGTAGATACTTGCAACAGATAGCTCATACAGTGTCCCATCAGAAAATAAACTACTAACATAGCCGCAGCAGCTAAAGCAACCAATGTACCAGCCAACATTAAAGAAAACTCTTTATCCTGAAAAGCTTTTTCCATAAGGTGTAGTGACCATGCCACCAGCGCCACATCAAATACTAAAATAGGAATCAACATTTTTTTTTAAATTTATTAATACTTGTTCACTAATCTTAACACTGTTTACAGGTACTGTGTCTAACCTTAGATAGATGTGGTTATGCGAAAAACTAATGATGACTATACAATTCTTACTGGTAGAGAGCGATCGCGCAAATAATTTTTAATTTCCGCCACACTTAATTGTCCGTAATGTAAAAGTGACGCCAGTAATGCGGCTTCTGCTTGACCTTTTGTGAGAGCATCGTAAATATGTTCGCATGTTCCCGCGCCACCAGATGCAATTACTGGAATTTGTACCGATTGCGCGATCGCCCTTGTTAAATCTAGGTCATACCCAGCTTGAGTACCATCAGCATCCATACTTGTTACCAGGAGTTCACCTGCTCCTCGTTTTTCGACTTCTTGTGCCCAAAGTAGAGCATCCTTACCAGTATTTTCCCTTCCTCCTCGTACATAGACATCCCAGCCAGGGTTACTAGGGTCTTTTCGGCTTCTGGCATCAATAGCAACCACAATGCATTGATTACCGAAGCGATCGCTTGCCCGATTAATGAAATCTGGATCGCGTACCGCTGTAGAATTAATACTAACTTTATCTGCTCCCGCTCGTAACAAAGCTTTAACATTTTCTAAGGATTGAATTCCTCCGCCCACAGTTAGAGGAATAAAGACCTGTTCAGCCGTACGGTAAACTACATCAAGAATAATGCCTCTGTCTTCATGAGTCGCCGTAATATCTAGAAACACTAACTCATCAGCACCAGCTTCGTTGTAAACCTTTGCCAATTCTACGGGATCACCAGCATCCTTCAAGTTGACAAAGTTAACTCCTTTTACAACCCGTCCCGCCTTGACATCAAGGCACGGTAAGATTCTTTTAGATAACATAGCAAGTTTGCCAATTTTCCTTAATTGTTCGGAAATTAAATTTTAAAGCTTATGAGTTGATTTCAGAACTAGTATTCACTTCACCCGTATTTATACTCGTATTAGAGATGGGTGGTGCTCAGAAGTCGTGCAGTAAAAGTTGATAGCAGCAATTATGGCGATTATCTCCTCTAAAAAACAGCCTCAAGAACCCAACAAACAACCAAAACAGTCTCACCAGACCCAAGCAACTGCAAAACAAGACATTTTGCAACCAGAAGCTGCTATTGATGAAGGTAAGCAAGAAGAAAGCATTCGTCCACACCGATTTGCTGATTACATTGGGCAAAAAGACTTAAAAGATGTACTAGAAATTGCAATCAAAGCAGCAAAATCCAGAAGTGAAGTGTTAGATCACTTACTTTTATACGGTCCGCCAGGATTGGGTAAAACCACAATGGCAATGATTTTAGCATCAGAGATGGGGGTAAATTATAAAATCACGAGTGCACCCGCGCTAGAACGTCCCAGAGATATTGTCGGGCTATTAGTGAACCTTAAACCCGGTGATGTTCTCTTTATTGATGAAATTCATCGCCTTTCGCGGATGACTGAGGAAATTCTCTATCCAGCGATGGAAGATTATCGCTTAGATATCACCGTTGGGAAAGGTTCGAGTGCGCGAATTCGGAGTATACCACTTTCTAAATTTACATTGGTGGGGGCAACAACCCGCGTCGGTGCTTTAACTTCACCATTGCGCGATCGCTTCGGCTTAGTTCAAAAACTGCGATTTTATGAAGTCGAAGAAATGACCCAGATTATACAACGCACCGCTCAATTACTCCAAACCCCCATGACTAAAGATGGTGCCACAGAAATTGCCCGTCGTTCGCGAGGAACACCCAGAATTGGAAATAGGCTACTTAGACGAGTGCGTGATTATGCGGAAGTAAAAAAATCGGGTGAGATAACCGAAACCGTAGCAGCCGAAGCATTGCAACTATTTCAAGTAGATCCCTGCGGTTTGGATTGGACAGACCGGAAAATGTTGAGTGTAATAATTGAAAACTTTAATGGTGGTCCTGTAGGTTTAGAAACCATTGCCGCAGCAACGGGTGAAGATACCCAAACAATAGAAGAAGTTTACGAACCCTATTTGATGCAAATTGGCTATTTAAGTCGCACTCCTCGTGGGAGAACAGCCACAAAAGCAGCATACAAGCATTTGGGCTTCACACCGCCGAATCAGCAGATGTCTCTTTTGTAGCGACATGAAAGGGGGATGAG
>NZ_JAOWRF010000176.1 GCF_025753815.1 Plectonema radiosum NIES-515
GTTTTATAATTTTTTAATTAAATTTGTTCAATCTAAGTTCATAAAGACTGCTATTCCAAGTCCAATGAAAATGAGAAGGAGACTAAAGCTTTTGCTACGGCGGTCTTTTGTGCAATTTTGTTGGATGTCAAAGTACGAGCCAGAAAAATAGATAAAATTATTTAATATATAGTATAAATAGGCGATATAGAATAATAAATAGATAAGATATAAATAAACAAGGAAATATTTTTAATATTCCAGAAGAGATTTTTCGGAAAAAACAAAAAAAAATAAAATAAAAATATGAGAATTAAAAGAAATATTTGTTTGAGAGAAAATTAATGAACAAAAAGTCGTCAAAGGAAATTTAAATGAATCAGTTTCTCTTCTCAACAAGTTGGTGTGTGCCTCTTTATGGCTTAGTGGGCGCAATTTTAACATTGCCGTGGGCAATGGGAATAATTAAGCGGACAGGACCTAGACCAGCAGCATATTTAAACATATTGACGACTGTGTTGGCTTTTGTCCACAGTCTATTTGTATTTATAGATATCTGGAATAGAGAACCAGAAACTTTTACGATCGCCTGGTTTTCGGCAGCAGATTTTGACTTATCCTTTGCCTTAGACATTTCACCAATAAGTATTGGGACATCAGTTTTAATCACGGCATTAAGTCTGTTAGTACAGATTTATGCCTTAGGTTACATGGAAAAAGACTGGGCGATCGCTCGTTTCTTTGCGATGATGGGATTTTTTGAAGCAGCATTGAGTGGTTTAGCCATCAGTGACTCGTTGTTTATCAGCTATGCTTTATTAGAAGTCTTAACCCTTTCCACTTACTTACTGGTAGGATTTTGGTATGCTCAACCTTTGGTAGTGACAGCAGCGCGAGATGCGTTTCTCACCAAACGAGTAGGAGATTTATTGCTGTTGATGGGAGTAGTAACGCTTTCTACAATGGCAGGTAGTTTGAACTTTTCTGATTTATATGAATGGGCGCAAACGGCAAACTTAAATCCGTTAACATCAACTTTACTGGGTTTAGCATTGATCGCAGGACCAGCTGGTAAATGCGCTCAATTTCCCTTGCATTTGTGGTTAGACGAAGCGATGGAAGGTCCCAACCCAGCTTCGGTAATGCGGAACTCATTGGTAGTAGCTGGTGGTGCGTATCTACTATTTAAATTTCAGCCAATTTTAGCGCTTTCAAGCGTTGCTTTGAACGCTTTGATAATTATGGGTACAGTTACAGCAATAGGTGCAAGCTTAGTGTCCCTTGCCCAAACAGATATTAAGCGAGCATTATCCCATTCTACCAGCGCTTACATGGGATTAGTATTTTTGGCGGTAGGTTTGCAGCAAGGAGGTGTAGCCTTAATGTTGCTGTTGACTCATGCGATCGCTAAAGCACTATTATTCATGAGTTCGGGTTCAGTTATATTCACCACCCAGACCCAAGACTTGACAGAAATGGGTGGTTTATGGTCGCGGATGCCCGCAACCACCACAGCTTACATCGTCGGTTCAGCCGGATTGGTATCGCTACTGCCATTAGGTAGTTTTTGGGCAATGCTGTCATGGGCTGATGGCTTTGTGGCGATTAGCCCTTGGGTGATTGGTGTATTGTTATTAGTTAACGGCTTAACAGCATTAAATTTGACACGAGTCTTTCGATTGGTGTTTTGGGGTGAGGCGCAACAAAAGACCCGTCGCGCCCCAGAAGTCGGTTGGACAATGGCATTTCCGATGGTATCCTTAACAATAGTCACGTTATTAGTGCCTGTGATGCTACAGCAATGGTATCTGCTACCAACTTGGGAAAGTGTCAACTGGTATGTAGTGTTGCTGTTGATATCATCTACCTTGGTTGGGGTATGTACAGGGTGTACAATTTATCTGCACAAAGGTTGGTCAAGATCAACAGTACTCGCTTGGAGATTTGTGCAAGATTTACTGGGTTATGACTTTTATATTGACAGAGTTTACCGATTCACGGTAGTAGGTGCAGTAGCGCTACTTTCGAGGATTTCGGCTTGGAGCGATCGCTATATAGTTGATGGTTTAGTTAACTTAGTCGGCATCGCCACAATTTTTAGCGGACAAACCTTAAAATACAGCATTTCCGGTCAATCCCAAGGATATATGTTAACTATCCTTGCCGTCGTCAGCGTGCTAGGGTTTTTCATTAGCTGGTCATTAGGTCTATTAGACAAATTGCCGTTTTAAAAGTCGGGAGTTAGGAGTTAGGAGTTAGAAGTTAGGAGTTAGGAGTTAGGAGTTAGGAGTTTGGAGTTTGGAGTTAGGAGTTAGGAGTTTGGAGTTAGGAGTTAGGAGTTAGGAGTTAGGAGTTAGGAGTTTGGAGTTTGGAGTTAGGAGTTAGGAGTTTGGAGTTTGGAGTTAGGAGTTAGGAGTTAGGAGTTAGGAGTTAGGAGTTAGGAGTTAGGAGTTTGGAGTTTGGAGTTAGGAGTTAGGAGTTAGGAGTTAGGAGTTAGGAGTTAGGAGTTAGGAGTTAGGAGTTAGGAGTTAGGAGTTAGAAGTTAGAAGTTAGGAGTTAGGAGTTAGGAGTTAAAAGTCCCCTTGTCCCCCTTGTCCCCCTTGTCCCCTTAAATAATTTGTGTCTATGCTCAGTGCTTTAATTTTACTGCCGTTGTTTGGTGCGGCTTTAATTGGATTTTTGCCCATAGCCATGAATGGGAAAATTTCCCGTGGGATGGCTTTGGTTTTTAGTGCGATCGCTTTCTTGTGGACAATTGTATTAGCTATTCAGTTTAATCCCGGACAAGTGACGCAACAGTTTGCAGAGTTCATCCCTTGGGTAGATGTTTTAGGCTTGAATTATAACCTCGGAATAGACGGCTTGTCTATGCCGTTGTTACTGTTGAATGGACTTTTGACTTGCATAGCCATTTACAGCAGCGATGAAGCTTTGCAGCGTCCTCGGTTTTATTACAGTTTGCTACTGCTATTAAATGCTGGGGTGACTGGAGCCTTTTTGGCACAGGATTTACTGCTATTTTTCCTATTTTACGAATTGGAATTGATTCCCCTATATTTGCTAATTGCGATTTGGGGTGGACAACGACGTGGTTATGCAGCGACAAAATTCTTAATTTATACTGCTTTATCGGGAATCTTGATTTTAGCAAGTTTCCTCGGTTTAGTCTGGTTAAGTCATGCACCTAGTTTTGCTTTGGCAAACTTGAATGCGACAGCGCTACCGTTGGGAACACAAATTTTATTGCTAGCGGGGCTTTTGGTAGGTTTTGGGATTAAAATTCCTTTAGTTCCTTTTCATACTTGGTTGCCGGATGCTCACGTCGAAGCTTCTACACCGATATCTGTATTGTTAGCTGGTGTGTTATTGAAGTTGGGAACTTACGGTTTACTGCGGTTTGGCATGAACTTGTTACCAGAAGCTTGGAGTTATTTGGCTCCGTGGTTGGCAACTTGGGCAGTGGTGAGCGTGCTGTATGGTGCATCCTGCGCGATCGCCCAAAAAGATATGAAAAAAATGGTAGCATACAGTTCCATTGCACACATGGGCTACGTACTGCTAGCAGCAGCTGCTGCCACACCTTTAAGCGTGTTGGGAACAGTTATGCAAATGATCAGCCACGGCTTGATTTCTGCACTGCTGTTTTTGCTGGTGGGAGTTGTGTATAAAAAAGCCGGAAGCCGCGATTTAGACGTACTCAAAGGACTCTTCAACCCAGAACGAGGAATGCCTGTAATTGGTAGCTTGATGCTTTTAGGTGTAATGGCTAGCGCAGGTATACCGGGAATGGTTGGGTTTATTTCTGAGTTTATCATCTTTCGTGGCAGTTTCCCCGTTTTTCCAGTGCAAACTCTGCTGTCAATGATTGGTACAGGCTTAACCGCAGTATACTTCTTACTTTTGCTAGACCGTGCCTTTTTTGGACGCTTATCAGTGCAAGTGATGAATTTGCCTCGTGTATATTGGAGCGATCGCCTTCCATCTGTGGTATTAGCAATCTTAATTGTCATTTTAGGTATTCAACCTGCTTGGTTAGTCCGTTGGACTGAACCAACCATCACCGCAATGGTCAATGCCCAAAACTTAGTCGCAATATCTCCAGACAAAATCAAAGGTAAGACTTGAAACATTCGTAGGAAGCACGGAGAGTGCTTAAAATAGGCGTTTTCACGCCTATTACATATTAATTTAAATCCCCAGGAAAAACATCAATGGTAACTCTTACAAACAAGCTTGCCAAACACCCTCTTTCTAAGTATATTCAACTTCTCCTTTTTGGAGAAGCATTACTTCCAGACAATCCCGAAAACGTATTAGAAGTAGTTGGCATTCTCAAAAGTTATGGCGTAGTTTTAGATGCTTACTCCAAAAATCTCATCTACATTGCCGAAAATCAATTTTTAGTATTTTTTCCCTTCTTTAAATACTTTAATGGCGAAATTACTCTCAATAAATTATTACATCATTGGTGGCATGATAGAATCAACTTTGAATATGCTGAATATTGCATGAAAGCTATGGTTTGGCATGGTGGTGGAGGCTTAGATGAATATTTAGATTCAGCAGAATTTGAAGAAAGAGCCAAAGTTGTTATTGATGCCAAATTTAAAAATAATCCCTTGATGATGGGAGTTAACCAACTATTTCCTAACTTCTTAACAGAACAGTTGCGCGTAAGTTGTTACTATACTGGTTTGGGTCAATTTTGGCGAGTCATGGCTGATATGTTTCTCAGTTTATCAGACCTTTACGACCAAGGCAAAATCAAATCGATTCCCCAAGTTGTAGATCATATTAAAGGGGAACTGGTAGCAAATGCAAATAAGCCAATTACCTATGTGGTGAAACTGCGGGATAAAGTTTATGAAATCATACCCGAAAGCGTTGGTTTAACCTTTCTTGCAGATACGGCAATTCCTTATGTTGAGGCAGTTTTCTTTCGAGGAACGCCTTTTCATGGGACAGTTTCATATAATGCTCAAGCTTATCAAATTCCGGCAGATCAAGCAAGATTTCAATATGGTGCTTTGTATGCCGATCCTCTGCCCATTGGTGGTGCGGGTATTCCTCCTACCTTGTTAATGCAGGATATGCGCCATTTTCTGCCAGAGTATTTGCACGAGATTTATCGTCGCAGTCCCAGGGGTGAAGATGATTTGCGGGTACAAATTTGCATGAGTTTCCAAAAATCGATGTTTTGTGTGACTACAGCAACGATTTTAGGATTAATGCCTCATCCTTTGGATAGCCAAAATCCAGATGAGCAAAATGCTAATCAAGTGTATTTAGGAAAGTGGATGGATCGGCTACAAAATTCGCGCTTGTTGAATGTTAATGAGTAGACAACCGATGTGGAAATTAATTATGCGTTACCCACAACCCCAACAGACGTAGCATTGCTACGTCTCTACATCATTTCCACTTTCGCGTGTCTAGTAAATATTGTTGACGCAAATGTATATTAATCGCTACGACAATCTCCTGGCAATTGAAAAACTCGATCCACTACAAGACCATTGTCAGATTTATCATCTGATGAATGGCTACGAGTTTCCTTGGGACATGACGCGATCGCTCGAAGTTGCTTTAATGCGAACTTATTGCGTTCCCAGTATTTCTAAATTACTGGATAAAACCGGAGAATTTAACAAGCGACCTCAAAAACGCTACGATGATACCTCAATCATTATTGTCGAGATTAGCAAGTGGGGTTATGAAAGCGATCGCGGTCAAGAAGCAATCCAACGCATGAATGCTATCCACTCACGCTTTAAAATTGACAATGCCGATTTTCTCTATTCATAAATGCCATAAAAGGCAGGACGAATCACCTGCTCATAAATCCAAAATTTACCAGTCCAGGGGGTTTTGTCTCGTTCTTCATTACCATTGCCAGAGACAAATTCCAAGGCTATCATTGGGGCGATAAATTCTCGCCAGAACACATAAGAGCGGCGCGTTATCCCATCCAGCAAGGGCGGTACATTTCCTACATAAAACCAATCAGGAGCCTCTGCACCGCGCTCTGGGGGGTCGGTCAAACGCCAGTAAATGCCTAAGTCCTGACCGATACAATATTGACCATCGGGATGTAATTGCTTGAGGACGGGTGTAATCGAGTCAGTCAGTAAGATGCTTTGGGGATGCTCTTGCCAGTTTTTGCCTCCGGCACGCTTCGCGAACACAAAAGTTCCGTTAGACTCTGGTAGCTGCGTATGGTCGGGGAAAGGAGTAAGGTCAGTAGGTAGATTAATTGCAGTCATAGGGCTACTACCCTCGCGTTCTTCGTGAGGTTTGTTCTTTAGTTTAGCAAGAGAGGTAGGAAAAGAGCGATCGCACATAATCAGAAAGAGTCAAAATCGAGTTAGAATTCCTCAATATCGAAACTTGCTTCACCTGGATAAAACTCATTATCCACAATTTGCTCAAAGCTATAATTACATTCTGACGGAAAGGTTTTTAAGGGTAAATTAGTTTCTCCCATTGCTAAATCCCTACCGTTTTCATAAGCTGACTGTAAAGCCTCTGGCAGGTAAGATTTTAGACTAGGATTATCTACTAATAATTTGATAATTTCACGTCGCTGCAAGCGAATACTTGCTAAACAGCTACGACTGCGGCGTTCTGCTTGATACTGCCATTTTAGTAAATGCCCTAATAACACGCTCAGACGATTTCTCAATTCCTGGCGTTGTTGTTTCCCCAATGATTCTATTTCCTCAAGCAAATTTGGCAAGTCAATTTTGCTCCACTGTTTGTAGCGAAGTAACTCAGCTTGTTCTAGCGTCCAGCCATAGAAGTCTGTTTCGTAGAGATTAGGCATTTTAATTGCCTGGATACTTGTTAAAACTAGGCTAACAAAAAAGTGTGGGTCAGGCGCTTATCTTATATTCTCCACCCATAAAAGATTACTTACATAAGTACTGGTCGAGAGCGCGTTGTAAAATTTTTCATCTGCTGTCACCATCTGGCATCGTTGCGTAATCGCAAGTGCTAAGTATAAACTGTCATACACTGCTCGATCTGTCTCAAGGGCAATATCTAAAGCTAGTGGCATCAAGGGCTGAGATAAATACACCTCTAGAGAAATTGCATTTAAATCTGTCAAAGTTTGTCTTGCGTTGTCAGCAGTATCTTCGCCGCGACGCACTCGTTTCCACAAGACGTTTCCCACTTCTGGGTAAAAAAAATCTGGAATTAAAAAAGTATGGTCACTTGCCAGTAAAAGCCTAGCTGCATCAGAGTAGACTTCAGGCACAAACCATTTTATGGCAATGCTAGCATCTAAAACATACTGACTCACCGTTCTCTGTCCTCGCGGATGAGTTCAGTACTGTCACTGAAAGTTTTTCCTGCATACCTTGCCTGAGCGCGTGCTACTGCTTCTCTAGTTTTTTCTATATCAGCGCCAGTGTGGTAATGTGTTGCTTTTTCAGATGCTTGCTGTAGGATATATTTTAGTTCCTCTTGCAAAGAGCGACCGTGTTGTTTGGCGAGAGTTTCTAGTTTTTCCAAGATGATGGGGTCTAAGTCTTCAACTAATACTTTAGCCATAGTTTTTACATTCTATATGTTCGCTGCTTCTATTCGAGCTTTTAAATTAGTTTAGCAAGCGTAGACACCAACCGAAGGCTTGCCGTGAGACATCGCAGTTTTTCCGCAAAGCTAGGTTCAAGTTGTGAAGCCTCTGTTGTGTGAAAATTAATTTATGTATTTTGGGAGTTGCAAATGTGGCTTGGGTAGCTGGCGATCGCTTGCAAGGTGGAAAATACACTATTGAAAGAGAGTTGGGAAGTGGACGCTTTGGCATTACCTATTTGGTAAGAAATAGGAATAGCGATCGCCTAGTCGTTAAAACCTTAAATGATGTCTTGCTCAATTCCCTTAGCCCATCTGAACGCGGACGGCTAAAGACGATGTTTTTACGGGAAGCGTTAAAACTTCAAAGGTGTAAGCATAAGCATATTGTACAGGTTACAGACTCCTTTGAGGAAGCAGACCGTTTGTGTTTAGTAATGGAATATGTGGACGGGGTAAGTTTGGCTGACCGTCGTCAACAAAAACTTTCAGAACAAGAAGCACTGCAATACATTCAGCAAATTGGGGAAGCTTTGATAGTTGTGCATGAGAATCGGTTGATTCATCGGGATGTGCATCCAGGAAATATCTTTTTGCCGGTGCGAGATGGACAAGCTGAAGCGGTGCTAATCGACTTTGGTTTAGCTCTGGATTTTGACCATATTTTAACCACAAACCGAAGTAAGGAAACTTCTGAGGGATTTACACCACCTGAGCTTTACGCTCAAAGTATACCAACTGGGGCTTATAGCGATATTTATTCTCTGGCAGCTACTTTATATGTACTTTTAACTGGAAAAACACCTGTCAGTGCGTTGAAACGTAAGATTGACAAGGCTCGTTTAGTGGCTCCGAAAGACTTGAATAATCTGGTTAGCGATCGCACAAACCGCGCAATTTTAACTGGTATGAAGCTAGATCCGAAGGAGCGATCGCAATCAATGCGAGAATGGCTCGATTCTCTAGGATTAACTGGGGAAGTTCCCCAATGGGTTGGGCTTTGGCTTGGGCTATGACTTGGGCTGGAGAGGAATTACAAAAATCTTTTAGCAAGGTTCATACTTTTCTAATTTTAGCTAGCACTTCTAGTCTAGGCTTGGGTTTGGGATGGTTAGGACGTGTCTTGCACCATTTTTAATTAGCAGCATAAACCGCCTGGAAATTAATTTCCAGGCTAATAGCTAAAGTCCACTCAAGTGGACTCAAACCATTGTTCAGTCGTCTTTAGACGAGTTTAGCTATTAGCCTTAGAATTCATTCTAAGGCGGTTGTTGAGAATGGAAAAACGATCGCATCTTTAACCCAAACACCTAAACTTATGGTTCAACACCGATCGCTCGCCTCTGTAAGAGTATCGCCACCGAAAAAATGAGCAAAAATAGAAGCATCACTCTATGATGAGATGGATTATGGGTAAAGAAGAACAATTACTTCAACATTGGCGAGAACTCACACCCGAAAAGCAGCAAAAAGTTTTCGAGTTTGTTGAAGCGCTGAAATCTGACTCAGAAGCAACACCAATCATTACCGAATATATTCCACAAACACCCCTAGCTAAGAAACTGTGGGAAATTCGTACTCGAGCGATCGCTTCTGGAATACAATTACTCAACGAAGCAGAAATTGAACAAGAGCTTGCTCTTCGTCGGGGCGGATACCGTGAGTCGTAAGAAGACCTACTAGGCGATCGCTATCTAAATATTCTCCAGCCATAGAAGATTATTTGCCTAGCTACTGGTTTTAAGAGCGTTGTTGTTATGGAAGATAACCTAAGTAAATAAACTGACATTTACATGAAAATAGTCTGCCAGCGCTTCTGCTTGAGTTTTACTAATGGTGCGATCGCGTAGCCGCGTGCCTCTAGGAGAGCGCAGCGTCTCCGACAGGAGAAGAGAAGCGTCTCCAAAGGAGAATCGCTATTAACAATTTGCAAGGCAATTTCCAAAGAACCAATTATCTCAGCCGGGGACTTAAACCCGCCGAAGTTTGGTTAACACCCGCAATATTCAGTAGTATTTAATATTTAATACAAAAAATATTATATTTATTACGTGAATTTAGTGACAGTTATCCGAATTCAATAAACGACCGCCCGAATTCAATAAACGATTGCCCGAATTCAATAAACGACCGCCCGAATTCAATAAACGATTGCCCGAATTCAGTAAACGATTGCCCGAATTCAGTAAACGACTGCCCGAATTCAGTAAACGACTGCTCGAATTTAATATCGCGCTTCTTGCTTGATTGCAATATCGAACTCCTATTTAGGGCTTGCGAAGCTCCGTGCGCCTTTATCTCGCTTCGCTCATGAAGATTCCCTGCGATCGCCCTGATTCCTCATGCTCAATCTATGTAAAAATATTTAAAAAAATGATTATAAAAGTACAAAATTATACTTGGCTATAGAGATATAAGAAAGATGAAGATAATAGACTCCCCTGAGCTAAGTTTTCTTTTTCTTGTCTAGCGCTTCCTGGATAGCTTCTCTACAGAATTGTGCAGGGTCGTCTTGTGCTTTCACTTCATCCTTCATTTTTTCAGTAGCGCGAAAACTAATAGTAGTTGATAGTGGTTCTTCTCTTTCTGATTCAAATGGTCTTAAACTTTCTGGGTTACCTTTTGGATTAGGCATTGTATAGAAATGTAAATGCAAGCCTGAAACACTCGTTTGCAACTGTTTAATGTTTATTTGGTGGTTGTCTAACTTTGGCGAGTACAGCAACCACCAATATCCCATTGATAATGAGACAATTCTATGTTTACATGATCGGAACTCGAAATCAAAACCATTGCTGAACTACGCTTGCTCTGTGAGCGTTATGGATTACGACCTACTGGGAAATCAGTCCAGAAGGTAAGCTATATCACATCGTTGATTGCATTTGGGGCGATCGCACTTAACCAGCTACAAGAAGGGAAAGGATTACGACGATTATCGTTTGGCAGTTTTCAGTCCATCAGCGCGGCACTAGATGAAATGAATTCTCCCACCTAAGAACAAGCAGCATTAATCAAAGCAAGCTTAGAAGGCAAGTATTTGAGCGCACCTAGTCGCTGGGAGCAGGAGAAACTGCTTAACCTCTACAAAGCTAAACTTCTGCTAGAGCAAGTTATGGACTTGCTAGCGGACTAATTTTATTACAGCAGATTTCAGGTAAATGAGATACATGCGTAAAACCCAAAACCTTGTAGAGACGTTCCGGCGGAACGTCTCTACGTGTATTTAATCACAACGCAATCTGCTGTAAGTCCCTTAATAACTAAAGACCTATGCTTCTGGTTCAACGCCAAGCGATCGCAATTGAGCAGTTAGGCGATCGGCTCTTTGTCTTTCCTGTTCAGCCCGTTGGGATTCCTGTTCAGCCCGTTGGCTTTCCTGTTCAGCCCGTTGGGATTCCTGTTCGGCTCTTTCATCACCACTCAACAACAAATTACCTTGCAAATCCCACCAGCGTAACCACGGTAATTCCGCATTCTGATATTCTCCATGCCAAATGCCTAACTCAACTCCCAAGGGAGCAATCGGATAATGTCCGCGTTCATTTGCTGTTAATAACTGATATTGTCCACCAATTAATTTATAAACTTCTACACTGGCTTTCTTCACTTCATAAATGCCATAAAAAGCCGGATGAATTACTTGCTCATAAATCCAGAATTTACCCTTCCAAGGGGTTTTGTCTCGTTCCTCGCTACCATTGCCAGAGACAAATTCTAATGCAATTGATGGGGCAATAAATTCTCGCCACAGTACATAAGACCTCCGCGTTAGTCCATCGAGCAAGGGCGGTACATTTGCTACATAAAACCAATCTGGTGCTTCTGCCCCTTTCTCTGGGGGGTCTGTCAAACGCCAGTAAATACCTAAGTCCTGACCTATACAATATTGACCATCAGGATGTAATTGTTTGAGAACAGGTGTAATTGAGTCAGTCAGTAAAATGCTTTGGGGATGCTCTTGCCAATTTTTCACAAACGTGCCATTAGACTCTGGTAGCTGCGTATGGTCGGGGAAAGGAGTCAGGGCAGTGGATGGGTCGGTTGCAGAGGTCATAAGACTACCTTTGCAGGAGTAAGGGTTGTTTTTTAGTTTAGCAATGAAAGCGAAGAAATAAAGAATGCGATCGCTCCTCAAAGAAGACGCTAAACTTATAGCACTCTTGTCACTTGTCGCCATGTCTGTCGCCCAAGATTTAGCAACCCCAGAAGATGTTATATTTCCCCCAGGGGATTTATATAGTGACGAACCGCCTTTGGAAACTGATTTACATCGGCTACAAATGACGCTGCTAATTCAATGCCTTGAGTGGTTGTGGCGCAGTCGTAATGATTTTTATGCATCCGGTAATATTACAATTTACTACAGCCCTCGCCAGCGCAAGTCAGAAGATTTTCGAGGTCCAGATTTCTTTGTCGTGTTGGGGACTGAACGCAAAGCCCGTAAAAGTTGGGTTGTCTGGCAAGAAGGAGGCAACTATCCCAACCTAATTGTCGAACTGCTATCAGATTCTACAGCAGCAACAGACAAAGGCTTAAAAAAAGAGATTTACCAAAACACCTTTCGCACACCAGAATACTTCTGGTTTGACACGAATAATTTAGAATTTGCTGGATTTGTTTTGGTGGCTGGTAAGTATCAACCATTGGAACCCAATGCTCAAGGCTGGTTGTGGAGCCAACAGTTAGAGTTATATTTGGGGATTTATCAAGAAAAGTTACGCTTTTTTACAAATGAAGGAGAACTAGTTCCAACACCAGAAGAGGTAGCACAACAGGAGACGCAACGCGCTGAAGAAGAAAAGCAACGCGCTGAACAAGAGAAACAACGCAGCGATCGCTTGGCGGCAAAACTGCAAGAATTAGGAATTGATCCAAGTAGTATTTAGCGACTTGCAATTCAAAAAATATCCAAAATTAACATAAATTGATCGCCTAATATCACTCTTCGCATGATTAATTATAATACCCGCTTAACCTCGCTTAACCTCACCCCGACTCCGGCACCCCTCTCCTTCTTAAGGAGAGGGGATGGGGAGCCAGCGCTGTGCGTATTTTCCCCCCCGTTGTTCGCGCAGCGTCTCCCCGAATCGAGAGGCGACTGGCGTGGTGAGGTAGTTTTTTTATAAGTGATTAACCGAACTTGATATAAAGCGCACCCCTAAACACAAAAGCAGCTGGTTAAACCAGCTGCTTCGGTAAAAAAGAAGGAAGACCCGTTTAAACTGTCACCAACTCCTTAACTGGCGCCACTCCAGCCATATCCAAAATTGGCACTATCAAGTCTTCACGCTTCACCGCCATCATATGCACACCTTGGCACAATTGTTGCGCTATCTGCACTTGTTCGGCGGCAATTTTCACTCCTTCTTCCAGGGGGTCTTTTGCTTGCGCTAATCTATCAATAATATGGTCGGGAATATTCACTCCCGGAACGCACCTATTAATAAATTGGGCATTTTTAGCCGATTTCAGCAAGAAAATCCCTGCTAAAATCGGTTGATCGCAACCAGCAGCTATTTTGTCCATAAACTTTTCTAGCCGCTCAAAATCTGTAATTAACTGACTTTGAAAAAACTGCGCTCCCGCTTGGATTTTGCGCTCAAATCGACTTTGCAAACCCGACCAACTCGCACATTGCGGATCGACTGCTGCACCGGTAAATAAATCTGTAGCTCCATCAGTCAGGGGTTTATCGTTGTAATCAAAGCCGTGATTTAGCTTCTGGATGACTTGCAGCAGTCGCACTGCTTCTAAATCAAACACAGCTTTAGCATCGGTGTGGTCGCCTGCTTTCACGGGGTCGCCAGTTAATGCTAAAATGTTGTGTATCCCCAAGGCATGAGCGCCCATTAAATCGGCTTGCAAACTAATGCGATTGCGATCGCGACAAGCCATCTGACAAATCGGTTCAATTCCATTTTGCAACAAAATCGCCGATGCTACTAACGAAGACATCCGCAGAACTGCTCTGCTACCATCAGTAATATTGACGGCATGAACCCTCCCCTTAAGAGTCGCCGCCATACTGACCATGTGCGCTGGATTACCCCCCTTTGGAGGAGTCACCTCGGCTGTTATCAAGAACTCACCTGCTTTTGCAGCTTTGCGAAAGCAAGTTAATGCTGTTTTTGAGGTATCAAGCATAACTATGACATGAGTATACTCTAAGTACACTCATACCATAACGTATCTAAAAGGGAAACCTCATAAAGGTAGAGAATAACCCAAAGCGGCTTTTACTTGTGTAAGGGTAGAAAGTGCGATCGCACTCGCTTTTTCTCGTCCAGAGCGCAACACTGACTCTAGATAGCCTTTGTCATCCATCACTGCTTGATATTTCTCTTGAATCGGCTTTAACGCATTAATCGTCGTTTCTGTCAATAATGGCTTAAATTGTCCCCAACCCATATCTTGACACTCAGCGGTCACCTCCCCCTTTGTTTTACCAGAAAGTAGCATATACAGCGTTAATAAATTCTGACATTCCGGACGCTCTACATCGTCAAAAGTCAAACCGCGAACCAAATCGGTTTTACACTTCTTAATCTTTTTGGTAATTAAATCTGGTGGATCTAGCAAATTGATTCGGCTCAAATCTGACGGATCGGATTTTGACATTTTCTTCGTTCCATCCGTCAAACTCATTACCCTTGCGCCTTCCTTACGAATCAAAGGGTCTGGTAATTGTAGCACAGGTTGCTCTGGCGAAGCAAATTGATGATTAAATCGGTTGGCAATATCCCGTGTCAATTCCAAGTGTTGCTTTTGGTCTTCACCCACTGGCACTTTATCAGCTTGGTAAAGCAAAATATCTGCTGCCATTAACACCGGATAATCCAGCAAACCGACATTGACATTTTCACCTTGTTTGACAGCTTTTTCCTTAAACTGGATCATATCTTCCAACCAGTTCATCGGTGTGATGCAGTTTAGCAACCAAGCAAGCTCGCTGTGAGCCGAGACGTGAGATTGGACAAAGATTGTGGAATATTCTAAATCTAGACCGCAAGCTAGATAAAGAGCCACCAGGGTGTAAGTATCAGCTGCCAGTGTTGCTGGATTATGCGGTACAGTTATTGCATGTAAATCAGCCACAAAGAGATAATTTTCATACTCGCTCTGTCCTTCTACCCAGTTACGAATTGCTCCCAAGTAGTTACCGAGATGATAATTGCCAGTTGGTTGAACTCCCGACAGAACGCGTTGCTTGCCCATAAATTTCAACTTATCTCAAATTTGCACTATAGTAAATGTGCGATCGCAAAACACATTAGACATCTCCATAATTTAATTATGCGTTGCCCGAAACCCTTGTAAAGACGTTCCACTCTTTACGTCTCTACATATGACTCTGGAGATGTCTATTTAATTTTGACATTTTCTGAAGTTTGTGAGTGGTTAGTGGTTGGTAGTTGATTCCCCACTCAAGAGATGATGCCATTACCACACCTCATCAGAAACGCTCATCATATAGAAATTTCGGAATGACAAAAACAAGAGAATATAGCGTTTCCTAGTTTGCTGAGATACAAATTTATCTGCGTTCATCGGTGTTGATCTATCTTCCGAAGCGGTTAATTCAATATTTTTTACCTGATGAATGTGGGAATCGCTATATACGTTTCACAAATATTTTGATTTTTTGTCCCTGAATGCCTGAAAACACCTATTTTATCGGAGACTAAGATAGCGATCGCTATCTTCCATTTAAATGACTAAAACCCGCTCACAGTAAGCATTTACATTTCACGGATAAGTCTAGTATAGGCATTGGTTGGTTTTTTATTCCTAATCATAGACGAGAGTTCCAAGCACCTTCAGATAATCTCGATCATTTTGTGTAAGGTTTCGGTTATCTAAGATAGAATTAATTCGATTTTTGGTAGCGATTAACTCAGCCTCATTCGTAATCGGACGCGGTGGAAAGGTGGTAATTAGCTCGATATAATAACTACTAGGAGTTTTCAAACAACTCGTCATTTTTCCAGTTTTGCTTTCTAAATTATAATCTGTAAATTAGGTAGATAATGAAATTTATTGGTATTGATTTCGGCTGGAAATCGCAACCAAGCGGACTGTGCTGCTTACAATGGACAGATAATCAACTTGAACTACTCGACTTAGATCGCAAAGAATTTATTGTAGACATCCTCACCTGGATTGATACTCACGTACAACCAGACGAAAGCGCTATCATTGCCGTAGACGCACCGACCCTCATCCCCAACGCTACCGGGAGTCGCTTACCAGATAAACTTAGTCACAAATACTTTGGCAAATATCACGCTGGATGCTACCCAGCAAATTTGAATTTACCCTTTGCCGATCGCACCATCAACTTCGGTTTACAACTAGAATCGCGTGGCTTTACACACGCACCAACCATCGAACCGCAAAAACTTGGTAGATATCAAATAGAAGTCTTTCCCCACCCTGCCATCGTCCATCTCTTCAACTTAGAACGCATCCTCAAATACAAAAAAGGACGATTAAGCGATCGCCGTTTAGAACTTCTCAAACTCCACAATTACATCCTTCATATCCTACCCTCTCTTACTCCCTCTCTGCGTTCTTGGCGCCTCTGCGGTTCGTTTCCTACCGTTATTCCCACAACAGGTGCAGCACTCAAAGCAGTAGAAGACAAACTAGATAGCCTCATCTGCGCTTATGTCGCTGCACATTGGTGGTATTGGGGAGAACAACGCAACCTAGTATTAGGCGATCGCACTACTGGTTACATTGTCATCCCCCGGAAGCGGGGAGTGGGGAGTGGGGAGTGGTGAATGGGGAATGGCAAGAAAATTTTCTACTCCCTACTCCCTACTCCCCACTCCCTACTCCCTACTCCCTACTCCTCACTCTCACTGTGCCCAAAGAATCAACCTTGGCTCATACGGAGTAGCAAGGTATTTATGTTTTGGCAACACGCGCAAGGACAAGCCTTGTAAACCAGAGGCAGCATAGATGATATCTCCAGTGTAAATACTTAATTCTTCAGTATCATTACCTTGGTAATTCATCACCACTGGAACAGCATCAACAATCTCACCATCGGCATTGATTGTACCTTGATAAAGCTCCACTTGCACATCATCTGGGCTGAGAGTTGCCAAGTCAAGTTTTGCTTTGACAGCAACGGTTTGGTTCACCTCGATATCTGCACCTGAGGAGATGTCAACATCTTTGATTTTCATGTTGAACCAATATTGCCTGAGTTTGGCTTTCCAATCTGCTAATTCCTTTGCTGGTGCATATTGATCGGCAGTTAGAGTGTAGTAGCGATCGCTTGCGGGGAAATAAGCTCTTTGTGCATATTCTCCCACCATCCGCGCTGTATTAAAGAACGGACAATTCAACCGAATCGCATCTTTCATTTTTGCTACCCAATGACGGGGCAAATTATCAGCATCGCGATCGTAGAATAAAGGCACGACTTCTTTTTCCAATAAATCGTAGAAAGCGTTTGCTTCTATTTCATCCTGGTAATTGGGGTCTTCATAATTCTCACCATGTCCGATTGCCCAACCTGTACGGACATAATCAGCTTCATCCCACCAACCATCTAATACACTTAAATTCGGTAATCCGTTCATCGAAGCCTTCATTCCGCTTGTCCCTGAGGCTTCTCGCGGACGACGCGGTGTATTTAACCAGACATCGCAACCAGCTACCATCAATCGGGATACGTGAATGTCGTAATTAGGAACAAACACTACCTGCTTTTCTAAATTTTGTTCGCTGATAAAGTGATTGATGTCGCGGATTAATTCTTTACCTGGGATGTCTTTCGGGTGTGCTTTGCCGGCGATAACAAATTGTAACTTGCGGTCTTTGTTAGCCAACATAATCCGCCTGATGCGCTCGATATCGCGCATCCATAAAGTAGCGCGTTTGTAGGTTGCAAAGCGACGAGCGAAACCGATAGTTAAAACCTTTGGATCGAGAACTTCTTGCGCTTGGGCGAGATCAGAGGAAGAAGCACCGCGATCGCGTAAATGCTTCACCAAATGATCGCGCACAAACAATACCATATCCAAACGACAGCGTTCGTGATTGCGCCACAATTCTTCATCTGGAATTGCGTCCATGCGTTCCCACAATGGGCTATCTGCTGGTGCTGATGACCAATTTGGTCCGAGATAGCGATCGTATAGCTCTTGAGTTGATTTTGCCACACAACTGCGGGCATGAACGCCATTTGTAATTGCGGCGATCGGCACTTCTTCCACCGGCACTTTTTGCCACAAACCTTGGAACATTTGTCGCGACACCACACCATGCAGCTGTGCCACACCGTTAGAAAATGTCGCCATTTTTAACGCCAGCACTGCCATACTAAAAGGCGCAGATAAATCACCAGTATTTTCACGCCCCAAGCCTAAAAATTGGTCTTTTGTCAAACCAAAGATATCTGCATAATATCCCAGATAATACAACATCTTATCTGGGGCGAACAAGTCAATACCTGCGGGTACTGGCGTGTGAGTGGTGAAGATATTAGTTGAACCCACCACCTGTTTGGCGGTATCGTAACTCAAATTCTCTTCTTGAATCAGTATGCGGATGCGTTCTAGGGCAGAAAAAGCCGCATGACCTTCATTCATATGGTAAGCGGTGACATTATACCCCAAAGCTTTCAACATCTGCACGCCGCCGATCCCCAGCATGATTTCCTGGTGGATACGCATGTCGATATCGCCACCGTACAGTTGATCTGTAATGTTGTGGTCGTAAGGATTGTTGGGTTCGATGTTAGTATCCATCATGTAAAGCGGCACAGTTCCCACCTGTACGCGCCATACTCTGGCGTAAACCTTGCGTCCTGGGTAATCTACAGCAAACCGTAATTCTGAGCCATCAGGATTGCGCTCTAGGTGCAACGTCATGTTATGAAAATCGTTGATTGGGTAGCGTTCTTGCTGCCAACCATCCGCATTCAGATACTGAGCGAAGTAACCTTGCTGGTAAAGTAAGCCGACACCTACTAAGGGTAATCCTAAGTCGCTGGCTGATTTGAGGTGATCGCCTGCCAGAACACCCAAGCCTCCAGAATATACAGGCAAACAATCCACCAGTCCAAATTCCGCTGAAAAATAAGCGTAGCATTCTTTGGCTTTGTGGTCAGAATGACTACTCCGTTGTTTTTGGTACCAAGTGCGTTCTTGTAAATAATCTTCTAACTGCCGAGCTGCTCGATCCATTTGCGCCAGGAAGCCTTCATCTTCCACAACTTCCGTCAACCGCCCTTGGCTGATTGTACCGAGCATCAAGACTGGGTTATGGTGGCTAGATTCCCATAAATCCGGGTCTAAACGGCGAAATAAGTCTTTTGTCTCAACATTCCAATCCCAATGGAGGTTATATGCCAGCTTCCGCAGCGGTTCGAGTCGGGGCGGTAGCGAAGGGGACACGTTAAATGTACGAATTGGTTGCATAAGTTGGCAAATTCCTGGTTTAGCTATGGCTATTGTTGACTGTGTTTGCCCAATGTTTCCAACTCTTTATACCTTGTTTGTGAAGGTCTGATGACTTTGTTAAGCTTTAAAAAAGATTATCACTTAGATGAGAAAATCTGACTGCAAAGCTTTTTCTGATTTTATCAGTTAGTGTTGACTATATAATTATTTAATAATTGATGTAATTTAATACATAAATTAACTTAAACATAAATAATAAATTATAAATATTTACATGAGTTTGAGATGTACGCAACACAGGCTTTGCGTCTTCAAGAGGGAGAAGAGAACACGCAGACGCTCCTGGAAGTTATTTCTCAAACTCCCTCAAAAAGTTGTACTGAAGCTTTGGGGGGCAAAAGCAGCAATCCGGGCAAGCAAGCCATTATTCTAGAGTTAATTGGGTAACATTGGAATTTATGGTGGGGAAATGTACTGATTCGGCGCCTTTTGGGAGAGCAAAGACAATAGTACCCAAGACAAGAACACCAACAGCACTAGGACAAAGAAGTTTCATTTTGATGATACCGCGTTTGTTTTTGGCAGGGCGATCGCTACAACGGTTGCGGTACTCTTTGCGAACACGTCCGGATTGCACAGCTTCTTGTAGGAGCATCAAAGCATCAATGTCTTTTTCCTCAAATTCAGTTTGCAGTAACTGCTGCAACTGCTCATCTGCCGGAATACTCAAAGAGCCTGTACTTAGGGCTTGCTGAACAATGTCACGAATTAGAACCATATTTTTTACCAATTTTGGGGGTTAAGCAATTCTTTGCAAAAGCGTTTAGTGGAAGCGCTGATGGCGCCAACAAAGTTGCTGTATTCTTCCTTAAAAATTTATAATGGGTAGACCCCACAGGCATCATGCTACTGGATCACCCGATCGGGTGATATACAAGAACCTCACCAAAGCAAGCGATCGCTTTGCCTCCAAGCGCTTGGCAGAATATTTAGCTTGCCCTATGACCCATTCCCAACAGCTAGGCATTCTTTGTACGAAAATTCAGTACTAATGCTTTCAGGGGATGCGATCGCAATTTTGTCAGTGTAACTATAGAAAGTGTCCAATGTCAGAAAACGTTATCGTTGTCTAAACCTAGGATCAAGTTGTTCAAAATAATAACTTTGACTTGCCCTTGAAGGTACAACTATGAATCGAATCTTAAAACGCACATTTTTACCCGGCTTATTGGCTGCCACTTTAGCTGGTGTCACCTTAGTCCCAGCTAAACCCGCTGCTGCCGACAATCGCATACTTGAAGATGTGGGTATTGGTGCTGCCGCTGGTATGGTATCAGGTGCTATCAGGGGAAATGGTAGGATATTAAACAATGCTGTTAAAGGTGGTGCTGCGGGTGCTGCTGTTAATGGTGTTAACGGTACCAGAAGCAATCGCAAAAACCGTAACTTGGGTCAAGATATCGGAGTCGGTGCAGCAGCAGGTGGTGTCACTGGTGCAGTTACTCGCGGTGGTAAAGATACTTTGGGTGATGTAGTCGATGGTGCAGCGGCAGGTGCAGCGATCCATATCTTGAGGAATAGAAAATAATTCGTTTGACACTTAAGCCACATACAAACTAAGCCTGCTGATCGGCAGGCTTAGATATAAAAAGTCCGTCCCTTGTGCGGACTTTTTGTTTATATTCTATGATTTTGGGTAGAGTGCGATCGCTTATGCTGTCAATTAATCATATCCGTCGCACAGTGCGAAGAAAGATACAAGTGAACTTATTAGCAACCTTTAGCCCTTCAACGCCTTTTTAAAGTTGCGACGATAGGATGGATTTGTAACAAACAAAGCGGGCCATAATAGAGATAAACCAAGGCGATTGGGCAAACTTTGCGAAAAATTCGTCCGCTCAAATCCATTCCAAAACTTCCACACACCATACAAATAAGCCGCCATCAAGCCAAAAATAATTAATTTAGGCATTCGCATTACTCCATAAGCAACTGACACAATTCGAGAAAAGTATTCTCACACCCTCACCCAAAAGCAAAAATTCAACTTTTCGGGATTCGGCTTGCGAGTTACTTGACGATACTT
>NZ_JAOWRF010000068.1 GCF_025753815.1 Plectonema radiosum NIES-515
CCCCACTCCCCAATCCTGAAGCATTTGAGCAACGCTTAAAGCACATGCAAATAGTGTTGCAAAATCAAGATAACCGCGAACATGATTTGCTCGATTCTGATGATTATTATCAATTTCAAGGGGGTTTAACGGCAGCAGTACGTTCTGTACGCTTAAAAAATCCTCAAACCTATTTTGGTGATAATTCTATTCCCGCTAACCCACGAGTTCGTCACCTGAAAGAAGAAATTGCACGGGTATATCGCTCTCGTGTAGTTAATCCTAAGTGGATTGCGGGAATGATGCGTCACGGTTATAAAGGAGCATTTGAAATGGCAGCGACGGTAGATTATTTATTTGCCTACGATGCTACAGCAAAATGCGTCGAAGACCATATGTATCAGGGGATTGTCGATGCTTATTTAGGCGATCGCACAGTTTGTGAATTTATCCAAGAAAAGAATCCGTGGGCATTGCGTGATATTGCTGAGAGAATGTTAGAAGCACATAAGCGTGATTTATGGCAGGATGTAAATATACAAACAATCGAAAATTTGCGAAACTTAGTTCATCAAGCTGAAGCAGCAATTGAAGAAAAATAAGGAAATACAGGTGTAGGAAACAAGTATGGAGAATCTAGCGTATTTACACTTAGCTTTTGTTTACGAAGAAAGCCCATCCAGTGAATTAGTTTCCCTTAGCGGTTTATTAAATAAAGCAGCAGCACCCGACTGGAAACGGCTTTCTAGTAAGGCTTGGGGATACATGCTACCCCTTGCCGTCACATTATCTGTTCTTTCTGTTGTTAGCAGCGCTCTGGCGCTAGAAAGGGGCGATCAAGGACCTTCTGTCAGAAACCTGCAACAACAATTACAACGGACAGGATTTTATCAAGCCCCTGTAAGTCAAGTATTTGACTTTCCCACAGAAGATGCTGTGCGACGCTTCCAAAAATCTGCTGGTCTAGCAGTTGATGGCGTTGCCAGCACAAATACTTTACAAAAATTAGAGAGTTGGCGTGCTCCATCGGTGGATACACAAGCTAACAAACCTGTTGTTGTTAACACAGAAACAGAAGCGAAAAAACCCGTTCAAAATACACAAGTCAAAAAACCACCAACTACACAAGCAACCAAACCCACTCAAACTACACAAGCAACCAAACCCACTCAAAATACACAAGCAACAAAACCCACTCAAACTACACAAGCAACAAAACCCACTCAAACTACAGTTGCCAGCAAACGTAGCGATCCCAACTTACTCGCTAAAGGTGACGAAGGTGAAGAAGTAAGAGTTTTGCAAGAAAGGTTGCGAGTGGCAGGCTATTATTACGGTAGCTCGACGGGCATATTTGGTTCCATTACTCAAGAAGCTGTTAAGCGCTTCCAACAAGCTTATAAATTAGATGCAGACGGTGTTGTTGGACCGGAAACACAACGCAGATTGCCGGCAAGTGGCATTGGTTATGGGGAAGATACTCCCAAGCGCAGTAATGATGATAAATTGCAAATCGGCGATCGCGGTGAAGCAGTAAGAGTTGTTCAAGAACAGTTGATTAAAGCGGGATATTTAGAGGGAGAGCCAAATGGCAACTACGGTCCCTATACAGCAGATGCTGTTCGCAGGTTTCAAACCGCTAATTATTTGGCTTCAAGTGGTGTAGCCGGTCCCACTACCAGAGCCAAGTTATATAGTTTAGTTACCTCTGGTTCTAAGAATGAGTTTAATGTCTTGGAAATTCAACGACGACTACATGAAAAAGGTTTTTATAAAGGTTCTCTCAACGGTGTGATGGGGAATGACACCAAAAAAGCGATTAGACAGGCACAAATGTTTTACGGCATCAGTCTCAATGACGTTAAAAGCGGACGCTACTAGCATCCGCTTCGGTGTTGTCAATATAAGTCCCCAATCAGTTGCTTACCCTCCATCACAGCAATTGGAAATTACTTAAAAATTTCATGATGGTTGTCTAGCGCGATCCCTGATAACCCCCAAGTGCTAAAGTGGCATGAGTGCCCGTTGGCACTTGGGACAAACCGCATGAATTGCTAGTTGACAGTCAAGCAACTGATAGCCTTCTTTTTGAGCAGTTTTTACACCTATTTTTAAAATAGAGTCATTTTTGAATTCAATAGTCGCGTTGCATCTTACACATATCAGGTGATGGTGATGATGCGGGTAAGGCTGGTTGAGTTCATAATGTTTATGTCCCTCTCCCAATTCTAATTCCCGTAAAATTCCCATCCGTGCCATTAGCTTCAAGGTGCGATAAATAGTTGAAAGGCTAATTCCTTCGCTATCGACTTCTAATCTATGGTAAAGATCCTCCGCACTGAGATGTTCTCCTTGTGGAAGTTCCTGAAAAATGTGTAGAATTGTTTCGCGTTGTGGAGTTAGACGCCACCCGCGTTCGTTTAGTTCTGCCCTGAGTGAAGTAGCTGAGTAGATAGTCATATCAATGTTTCTCAACAAAGCTTGTTAGTTGAGAATATAACAAAAATTTTGAGCTATTTGCAACAATCATGTCTTATTGCGAATATTTACTAAATGCTCAAAGACAAGTCACGGGATCTTGATGAGAATCAAGATCATCATCGATCCCTGCCCCCAAGGAATTGTCAAAAAAAATGCTGAGGTGACTTAGATTAACTCAAATGCAAATAATTTCCTACAAGCCAAAAAGAGGATGTAATTCATTAGTCCAGAGTCAATAGTCTGGGGTTGAGCGACTATTGACCATTGGCTAACTCAGAGATTCCAAGTAGTCGCGGATCAGATTGCGACGCTTGGGTTGACGCAGCTTTTGCAAAGCTTTGGATTCAATTTGTCGTACTCGTTCGCGGGATAAGTCCAGAGCGCGTCCAATTTCTGCTAGTGAGTAAGGATGACCATCAGCTAAACCAAAGCGCATGAGAATAACATCGCGCTCGCGGCTGGTTAAATCTGACAAAAGATGCTGCAAGTCTCTTTGTAAAGATTCTCGCATTAACATTTGTTCTGGGGTAACACCGTCGGTTTCGAGCAATTCGCCTAATTCGGTGTCCTTATCTTTACCAACCTTAGTTTCTAGAGAAACGGAGCGAGGAACACGTAACAAAACTTCCCGTACTTGAGCGGCAGTCATTTCTAACTCTACAGCTAAATCTTCCAAAGTCGGAGTGCGACCTTTTTCTTGGGCAATTTTGCGTTGAGCTTTTTTGATTTTGTTGAGCTTTTCGGTGATGTGGACAGGTAGACGGATTGTGCGGCTAGAAGTAGCGATCGCTCGTGTAATTCCTTGACGAATCCACCAGTAAGCGTAGGTGCTAAAACGATAACCTTTGGTGGGATCAAACTTCTCAACTGCTCGCTCTAACCCTAGTGTGCCTTCTTGGACTAAATCCAACAATTCCAAGCCGCGATTTTGATATTTCTTCGCTACAGACACTACTAGGCGAAGATTAGCCTTGATCATGTGTTCTTTTGCTTGGAGTCCTTGGGTCTTAATTTGCTCCAGCTCTTCCACTGTAATCTTGGCAATTTCTGCCCACCGTCGTTTGCCATCTGCTAAAGTCGGCTTGAGATCCGACAAGATTATACCAGCAGTGGCTGCCCATCTTTCTAAAGACGGGCGATGTCCTAGTTCAGCTGTCAAACGTTCCTGAACTTCGATTAAGCCCAGATATGGCGAAATTGTTGCATCTCCTTGCTTGGCAGCACTAGCAAGTAGTGTCCGCATCCGCAAGTAACGTTGAACTTTTTGAGCTTCTGAAACCTCTTCGTCCCGACCTAACAACCGAACCCGACCAATTTCCTGAAGATACAGACGTACTAAGTCTGTGCTGCGACGGTTTGTGCTAGAAAAGCTAGCAGGCTCAACAGCTGCCTCTATTTCCAGTTCTTCCAGTTCTTCTATTGGCAACTCAGTCTCATCAATTGTGAGTTCTGGGTCAAAAACCTGAGAGGACTGTTGGGTTTCGTAGGCTGCATCTGCGTAAAAAGATGTTGCTGGCATAAGGCTCGTCTCAATGGCTCCAGGTAACAATAGATTTCGGTCAGCTAATCAACTGTTGCTATTGTTCCCGTGATTTTAGGTGAACTAACACGGTTAAAGGTTCAGTTATCAATTTTTTGAGAAAAAATGTACTGATTTTATTTGATACCTTATATTTTCACTAACTCGTAAGCTGAAATCTGATTGAACCAATAGCTATTCAAATCCTCAGCTGGTCGTTAAACTAGGAATTACTTAGTTAAGATTTTCACCTGAATTTATCTTGACTGTAACTTTTTTAACGTGGTATAAACATAAAATAAGTGAAAATTACGTTTATCATACGCATAATCCTATCTACATAGGTATATGAGTGATTTCCTGATGATTTACTAAATTTTCAGCAGGGAATATTCGTAATGCATAATTGGTAATTGGTAGTCGATAGTGGTAAATAAATATCCATAGACAACCAGCAACGCTCCAACTAACCGCTAACAACCAACTATTTCCACAAGGTTAATAACTGTATTCTGGCTTGATATCTCGCAGCATCAGTTCATCAAGCGCTTGTTGTGGGGTGACTTCACCTTCAAGTAAGCGATAAACTTGCTCGGTAATTGGGATGGATATATTTCGCTGCTTGGCTCGTTGCATCAAAACTCGGCAAGTGTTGACTCCCTCTGCGGTTCCTTGTAAATGGGTGAGAATTTCTGTTAGTGTTTTACCACAAGCCATTTGATAGCCAACTTGATAATTGCGACTTAAAGGGCTGTTGCAGGTTGCGAGCAAATCGCCTAAACCAGATAAACCGTAAAATGTTTCTGTCTTCGCACCCCAGAAGTTGCCAATGCGAACCATTTCAGTTAAACCACGAGTGACTAAAGCAGCTTTGGCGTTGGTTCCCAATTGTAAACCGTCACAGACACCAGATGCGATCGCTATTACATTCTTTAATGTACCCCCCAGTTCCACTCCCAAGGGGTCGGAATTGGTATAAACTCGGAAACGACTAGAGGAAAATACTAACTGTACTAACTCAGCAGCATCTTTACTTCTGCTAGCTACTACCGTTGCTGCTGGCAATTCCATTTCAATTTCTTTAGATAAATTCGGTCCCGACAACACCACAACCGCATGAATAGGGAAAGTTTCTTGCCAAATTTGCGATGGTGTGCTAATAGTTTCTGGCTCTAACCCTTTGGTCACAGTCACAAAAACCGCTTTCGGTGGAATCGGTAAACCGTGTAATTGTGTAGCGACTTCGCGTACTCCTTTCATGGAAATCGCCGAAACGATCGCATCAGCATTTTCCACAACTTCTGCCAAAGTTTCGGAACCGTACCGCGACCAAATGCTGACCTGATGACCGTTAGCTTCAGCTATAGATGCTAAACCAGTCCCCCATGCACCCGCACCGAGAACAGCAATTGATTTTGAATTAGTCGATTTTAGATTAGTCAACTTTGGATTTTAAGTTTTAACTGTAGGGTGTGTGCGGTACGCGCAACCCACCATCAATAATATAAGATACGTCATTACTACACCACACCAGCTTGAAAAATTTGGTTTGGGGTGAGGTTCAAATCGGGAAAAGTTTGGGATACAATGCGATCGCCGGAGGGGTTGCCGCAGGCATCGCTATCTCGAAACTTGGTTATTTGATATTCTCCATCAACTAAGTTACAAACGGATATTGTCGGTTGTTTAGGGTTGCCGATAAAATTACGTCCACCCAACGCTGCGTAATCCACAATCCAGTATTCGGGTATTCCCATCTCTTCATAATCAGCATACTTTAGGTAGTAATCGCTGCGCCAGTTGGTTGATACAACTTCGACAATCAAAGGAATTGAGGCATTATCAGTGACTGTCGATTCTTTTTTCCACAACTGTTCATTATTTAGGTTGGCACGGTTTAGCACCAATATATCTGGGAAGTAACCAGAATCTTTTTCAGGAGGACGAACTATGGCTTGGTTGGTAATAAAGTAAGGAAGGTCTAATCGGTCGAACTCCACCGTTAGTTTTCTTGCTAAAAAACCTGTTACTTCCTCATGTTCTCCTACTGGTTGTGCCATCTGGATAATTTCCCCATTATGAAGTTCGTAGCGTACTCCTGAATTTTCTCTTAGGCGATCGACAAATTCCTCAAAGGTTACGAGCTTGGGTAATGCTTGAGTCATAGGTTTTGAGAATTATTCATTTGGATGATTTTATCTCAATTCTGGGTGAAAGCAGTTAGATTAAAATCATTGTTATCTATAAGCAGTGCTATGGGTACAGATATTAATCTTTATGCAGAGATTCGCAGAAATGGTAAGTAGCAGAACTTTAACAATCAAATTATCCGAGGCATCCTGCGGCGAAATCCTGATGTTGATATTATGCGCGTTCAAGATGTGGGGTTGATTGAAGCCGACGATCCAACTGTGTTGGCATGGGCAGCACAAAACCGACGTGTAGTATTAACCCACGATGTGGCAACAATGACAAACTTTGCCTATGAGCGAATGCAAGCAGGTCTTGAGATGCCAGGATTGTTTGAGGTCAGTCGTCGTGTTCCAGTCGGTTTAGCAATTGAGGAACTTTTGCTGATAGCGGAGTGCAGTTTGGAAGGAGAATGGGAGGGGCAAGTAAGATTCTTACCCTTGCGATAACTGTTGTGAAATGCGGTCTAACAATCGTTAGGACTTACGCACACTCTATGAATTCTTCTCTTCGAGACGCTCCGCGAAGGCGTTCTTGGCGTCTTCTCCTTCGGAGACGCGAGGCGCGAAGGCGGTTCGATAAATTAAGCTTTTTGGCAATTTTTGCGCTCATTCCTGAATCGTGTTGACGTTATGGGTGATGTGTTTGGTAGAGAAGTGCTTTGAGGTAGTTGGCGAGGTGTACAATATTTGTTTTCCACTATTATTGCTGTTATTGATTTGACTCAACTTTGAACGAATCCGTAGCTTCTATGCATACACTACGCTTTTTGTCAAAGGGGAACTTAAGATTAAAAATTGTCAACTAACCCAGATAATTCTATTTGATATGGTTTGTATTTTGTCAAGCCAGACATCAGCTTAATTTTAATAACTGAACCCAATCCAAAATCGGTATGACTCAAACAGACTCCCAATTCCGTACAGAACGCGATTCGATGGGCGATCGCCAAATCACTAGTAGCGCTTATTACGGCATCCAAACGCTACGAGCAATGGAAAACTTCCCCATCAGCGGCATTAAACCTCTAGATACTTACGTAGATGCTTGTTTAATTATCAAAAAAGCTACCGCCATCGTTAACGGAGAATTAAAATGCATTTCCCCAGAAATTAGTCTAGCAATTGTGCAAGCAGCTGATGAAGTACTTGCAGGTAAGTTTCGCGATCAATTTGTGGTAGATATTTATCAAGCGGGAGCGGGTACTTCTCACCACATGAATGTCAACGAAGTACTAGCAAATCGCGCTTTAGAAATTCTCGGCTATGAAAAAGGCAATTACAAGGAAGTTAGTCCCAATGACCACGTTAACTACGGACAGTCTACCAATGATGTGATTCCCACGGCAATTCGCATCGGTGGCTTATTAGCATTATCAAAGACATTGCAGCCAGCTTTAGATAATGCGATCGCATCCCTCGAAGAAAAAGCCGACGAATTTCAAGATATCGTCAAATCTGGCAGAACTCACATGCAAGACGCTGTACCTGTGCGCTTGGGTGAAAATTTCCGTGCTTGGGCACAAATCCTCTCCGAACACCAAAACCGCATTTACACAGCTTCTGGTGATTTGATGGTGCTGGGTTTAGGTGGTAGCGCTGTCGGAACAGGTATGAATACTCATCCTGATTATCGCGCCCGTGTGGTGCAAGTTATCTCAGAATTGATAGACTGTCCCCTAGAACCTGCATCACACTTAATGGCTGCCATGCAGAGTATGGCACCATTTGTTAGTGTTTCTGGTGCTTTACGCAACTTAGCACAGGATTTAGTCAAAATATCTCACGATTTGCGGTTGATGGATTCGGGTCCAAAAACAGGTTTCAAAGAAATTCAATTGCCTCCCGTGCAACCGGGTTCCTCAATTATGCCCGGAAAATATAACCCAGTGATGGCAGAGATGACCTCAATGGTGTGTTTTCAGGTGATGGGTTACGACAGTGCGATCGCTCTTGCCGCCCAAGCCGGACAATTAGAATTAAATGTGATGATGCCGTTGATTGCCTACAACCTGATTCACAGCATCGAAATTTTAGGAAATACCATCAAAGCACTTACCCAAAGCTGCATTATCAAAATCACCGCCAATCGCGATCGTTGTTTGGCTTACGCTGAAGGTAGTTTAGCTTTAGTCACCGCATTAAATCCCCATATTGGCTATTTAAATGCGGCTGCTGTAGCCAAAGAATCTTTAGAAACTGGTAAATCCCTGCGGCAGATTGTCTTAGAAAAAAATCTGATGACCGACTTGGAATTAGCCCAGGTGTTAAATCTAGAACAGATGAGCGGTATCTTACCCCTCACGGCACTTGACACAGAAGTAGATTAAAAAGGAATAAGGTAAGATAGAAGATTTTTTTCTTCTATCTTTTATCTTCGTTCTTTATCAACCCATGCAGACTCAAAAACCATCTGTCAGTTTGATTCGGGCTACTTCCTACGAACAAGAGGCTTTAAGAGAATCTTTAGCAACGCTGTTAGAACCTTTAGGTGGAATGCAAGCATTCGTCAAACCAGGACAACGCGTTTTGCTAAAACCGAATCTACTCACCGGAGCGCGTCCCACTAAAGAGTGTACCACCCGCGCCGAATTAGTTTATGAAGTAGCCAAGATGGTGATTGAGGCTGGTGGTCAGCCATTTTTAGGAGATAGTCCTGCTTTTGGCAGTGCCAAGCAAGTAGCGATCGCAAATAACTATCTCCCGATTATCCTTGAACTCAAGCTTCCAATTATAGATTTTCATGGCTCGCGTTACGAAACCGTCAACGAAGACTTTAACCATTTGCTGCTGTGCAAAGAAGCGATGGAAGCAGATGTGGTAATTAACTTGCCGAAAGTGAAATCTCACGCTCAGTTGACCTTAACCCTGGGGGTAAAAAACCTCTTTGGTTGCGTTCCCGGCAAAATGAAAGCTTGGTGGCACATGGAAGCTGGGAAAGATGCCAACCGATTTGGAGAAATGTTAGTAGAAACAGCTAGGGCAATTAACCCAGATTTAACTATTTTAGATGGCATTATCGGTCATGAAGGTAATGGTCCCAGCGGTGGGGAACCTCGTCCACTCGGCGTTTTAGCCGCATCGGCAAATGTATTTGCTCTCGATAGGGCAATGGTACAAGTCCTCAATGTTTTACCCGAACAAGTACCTACCCTCGCTGCCTCAAAACGATTAGGGTTGTGTCCGGAACTTGCGGAAATTGACTTTCCTAACTTACATCCTGATTTACTAAAAATAGATGATTGGCAATTACCAGATAAATTAATGCCTATCGATTTTGGAATGCCCCGTGTGATTAAATCTACGTTTAAGCATCTTTACATCCGTTTTATCAAAGAACCGATGAGTGCTTATGCCAAAGGTTAGGCTAATCGGTAATGGAAGACTGGAAAAGAACAATTACCAATTACCAACCAGCTATCCACAAATGCAAACTTCGCTACAACAATCTTGATTCTTGGCAGAGTAAGCTGTAATTACCCTCCGATTGCTTAACCAAACCGCCATATTTTAGTGGCGGTTTTTTTCGTTTCGTTTATTTGTTAAATTCTGATGATATTTCTTCCACCGGAATTTTTTCAGCTTTTGACTGATGCTTTATTAATTTTGATTCTGTATTAATTAGAGATGATTCTTCTTTCGGATCAAAAGTATTTATACTCTACCTATATATAGATTGACAAAAATCAATTGATATCCCTCATATTATCGCCGATAAACTTTTAAATATTTTCTGAGTGCCATCACTGATTAACAATTTAAAACACTTTTGATTTATCTGTATTTATTCGGTGTGAATTGATGATGAAAATTGATTACTGCTCAAGTTGCGATCGCTTCTCCAAAAAGTTATCGTGTAACTACTTATAATAATCGAAAACACATATACCTTGTGGGTGATTATTCAGTATGTATATCGGTATTAATCAACAAGTTATAACCCCAAAACACCCTTTCCAAAAGCATTCTCGGATGTTTTAATTGTTAAATATTACTCAGATGTCTTTTTTTTTGTCGTTTAAAATACAAAAATAATTGTAATTTTTCATGCTGTTGCTGTCAAAGATGCGGAATCTATCGATTACACCGTACCATGAAGTATATTGAGATATTGGTCACTAACAAAAAAGTTTAGCTAAATAGCGGCTTCGTATCAAATATCTTTGGGATGAAAAAAGAAGTATTATGACAGTTTGATAATTGGTTGATATTATTGAATACTAAATAGCTTATAATTTAAAAGTAGCTAAAATAACAGCAAGACTCTTGACTTTGAGAGTTGAGCAACAAGTGATGTGAAAACCTGCAATCTTCTATGAATTCAAATAGCCAGTCTGCCAATCCCGACACATATTCCCATCGTTTGGCAGACATTGTGGGAACAGCGATCGCTCTGTTAACTCTAACGTTACCAATCTTAGTCATCGCTAATTATTCTTCAACCAGCGTTCCGAATAATCAGCAACCCATTACATACAACATAAAAACTAGTGAAAATTAAGCAAAAGTTAACAGTAGAATTCCCAAAAAAAGAACGTTCTGACAACAGAAAGCAGATTTGGCGCGAACGTTAGCGTCAGAATTGAATAGGGAATTTTTCATGACTCGGCTTTCGATAAGTCCGAGTAGAGGTTTCCTGAGTTCGGAACTTGGGGAGCCTTTTAAACTTTTTTGAAAAGCTAGGGACTAGGTGTAGGGGGGGATTTTCGGGCTTGCCCGACACGTTGAGCGCAACGGACTGTGCGGTAGGGAGCAAACAAAGCAATTAGTTAGCCACTAACGCATACTTGCTTGCCAAAAGAGAATTCTCGGTAAGCTAAACCTCTGTTTGCTTAGGACAGAGGCTTTAATTCCCCCTTCCCTATTCAAAGGAAGGGGGGTAGGGGAGTTAGTTATGGGCGTAAATTTCAAGTTTATAAATCTTTTGTGCAGATGTCTAAAGCATACTCCAAGGTGAAAACCGTTTGAACTAAGTATTTTGGGATATGTCCATATTAGCCTAAAATTCTACACGGGGAGCCGTTGCGTGCGCCCGTAATTCACTGTTAGCTGAGGATTTTTACTGTGGACTTATCCCGTATTCCTGCCCAACCTAAACCGGGTCTAATCAACGTTCTGATTGAAATTCCTGGTGGGAGTAAAAATAAATACGAATACGACAAAGACTTACAAGCTTTCGCTTTAGACCGGGTACTTTATTCTTCGGTACAATATCCCTATGACTATGGTTTTGTACCCAACACGTTGGCTGACGATGGCGATCCCCTCGATGGTATGGTTATAATCGACGAACCAACCTTTCCAGGGTGTATCATTGCAGCAAGACCGATTGGCATGTTAGAGATGATTGACGGTGGCGATCGCGATGAAAAAATTCTTTGTGTACCCGACAAAGACCCACGTTACAAAGACGTCAGATCCATCAAAGACTTACCAGCACACCGATTGGATGAAATTGCCGAATTTTTCCGCAGTTATAAAAATTTGGAAAAAAAGGTGACAGAAATTCGCGGTTGGCTAGATGTTGACCACGTTATGCCCTTAGTAGAACAGTGCATCAAAGCTGGTAGCGAAAAAGGTTGAGATTCGGATTCGGAAACTACCTGAACAAACTTTCAACCAAAGTCAAGAAATTAGAAGTCAGAAGTCAGCAATGTGGCAGTCTGAGTAGAGTTTCTTACTGCCACAAGCATTTTTCATCTAGGCTCTATACTATGAGCAGGGAGTGCAAGCGATCGCCCTTTTTCATCCCACAAAGGAGCCTAACATATTATGCTGACTCCTGAATTCTGAATTCTTTCTTGATAGCTCAATTGGCACAGAACCCCTAAAAGTAATGCAGCGCACGCTCCTTTTGGCAAAAATTCACAACTGCACCCTGACGGGGGCAAATATCAATTACGTCGGTAGTATCAGCATCGACCAAATTTTGTTAGAGAAATCTGGCATTTTACCCTATGAGCAGGTGCAAGTAGTGAATGTTGCCAATGGCGAGCGTTTCATTACTTATGCGATCCCCGCTCCAGCCAATTCAGGAGCAATTGAATTAAATGGCGCTGCGGCACGTCTAGGCATTATCGGCGATCGCTTGATTATAATGGCTTACGGGCAGTTAACCACAGAAGAGTTAAAAAATTACTCTCCTACGGTTGTCATTGTGGATGAAAAAAACCGACTCTCCCAAGTGCGGCACTACGATGACCTGCTCAGTCAAGTCTAGTTATAAGGAAAATGTCAAATATTGAGTTGTCAGATTCTCACCATGTAAAACAAACTACTTCGTCCAACGATCCCGTTGGAGAATTTAGTGTGGAATTCTGGGGTGTGCGGGGTTTAATACCCACCCCCAGCACCAATACCAGCCGCTATGGTGGTAATACTGCTTGTGTAGAAATGCGTGTAGCTGGAAAACGCTTGATTTTTGATGGTGGTACAGGTTTACGCATCCTGGGAAGAAGTTGGTTAAAACTCAACGGACCACTAATAGCCCATTTATTTTTTACCAACTCTCAATCAAATCGCATCCAAGGCTTTCCTTTTTTTTCTCCTGCATTTGTTGGAGAAAATTGCTTTCATATTTACGGTACAGCTGCCTCAAATGGTGCTTCGATTAAGCAGTCTCTGTGCGATCAAATGCTGCAACCGCACTTTCCTTATCCTTTGCAGGTGATGCAGGCAGACTTGCAGTTTAACAATCTGACTTCGGGTAGCAAGGTAACTTTAGACGATGTGACGATTGAAACTGCGTTAATCAATCAAAATCAGCGATCGGCAGGATACCGAGTTTCCTGGAACAATTACAGCGTTGCCTACATGACAGATTTGTATCAGGGTGCCAACGAAATCGATCTTGGATGTATTAGAGAGCTAATTGAAGGTGTAGATTTGCTCATAGCTAATGCTACATACACTCCCCCAACCGCTCACAATCATGAATCACCTGATTTGCTTTGGAAAACTGCCCTGAATTTAGCTGATGGTGCTGGTGTGAAACGGTTAGTTATCTCACATCACCACCCAGACGATCATGATGATTTTCTCGACTCTGTGCAAACTGAAGTTAAAAATGCTTTTACTCAAGCATTACTAGCCCGTGAAGGCTTAATTTTATCTGTTGTGGGAGGAAATTAAACAGATGATTAAATTTCTGATTTAATCTTCCCCCATTAGACTTTCACTTTGTCAATCAAGAAAGGATTATCGTTTTGTGAAGGATGAAAGTCCTTTATCAAATAATCTCTGCCGTTAAACAATGCTTTGTACAAAAATTTATCTTGAGTCAGCCAAAACTCAATAAATTCCTGCCAGATTTTTCTATCGAAGAGTTTTCTCTCTTGATATAGCAATATCGCTAAACCCAAATTCAAAAACAATAAAATCAACCAGATTCCCGACGGAACATATGTCGGGAATCTAACTTCTCACGCGTGGGATAAATTGACAGTAGAGAGGTTCCGCCCATAGGCGTCTCTACAAGATGTGCGATAAGCCTGTCATGATATGATATAGTTCTTTAGAAGAATTTATAATTTGAGTAAGTTCTTGAAGTTTTGCAGCTACTGCGCCATTACTAAATAATTCTTCCGCCTTAATTATACCCGCTTGCATATCTGAACAAATACCACTGCGCCATAGATAAAAACCGCCATTCCATAAAGCTGTTTGCATCAGTTCGGAAGGTTTTGCACTTAACACGCTTTGAATATCCGCTACTAGTTGTTCAGTAGTTTCCAGGGGTACATTCTTGGTAGTAAAGTTGTAGTCACGCGGAGGGAGGAGTAACCTTTCTATCGCGGTTAATCCTTCTTGTTGCGGTGCTAATGGTGCAGATAAACCGATGATTGCAGTGCGATCGCGTGGTAAATCGCAACTACCTTCCAATCCCTTGACTAATGTAAATTTGCTTACTCCCCGCAGCGTCAAAGCTTGTTGAAACATTCCTTCTGTGGGAGGATGGACAAACCCAGCAATAATATGAGCATCGCCAGCATAAGGACACCAAATTAACTCCATTGTGGCAAAAGGTGGGCGCTTACCTAGTTGGTCGCGGTACTCCCAAATTTTATTAGTTAAGGGAAAATGCTGAGGCTGATAAACAAAGCCAATGCCTGTTTTTTCAAAGACTTGCTGTTGTTTTTCTAGTGTCAGTGTAGTCCAATCAACTCCTAAATTCTGCCAAATTTCTACCAAAGGTATACCGTATTTTGTCGGCAAGCGAGATCCACCATGCATCACCACAGATTGCCCCGCAGAAGCTAACAGTAAAGCCGTCACGGGGCTGATGGGTGCGGTGCGGGTTCTGCCATCATAAGGTATGCCTAAAACTATCACTGGATGCCCAGAGTTAATATTTTGCAGTAGTGGTCCTAGTTCTTCGTAAGCATCCAACATTCCCGCTAACTCTTCCCCCGTGGGACGTTTGATGCGGTGGGCAATTAAAAAGGCACCGATTTGCGCTGGTGTCGCTTCACCCAGCAGCATCATTTTGGTTGCTTTATAGGAATCCGCACGAGTTAAATTTTCTCCTGTGTGGTTCCCGCTGCCTACTTTTTTTAGTAATTCTCTGAATATATTGCTCATAAAAATTTAGATTAAGAGTCAAAACTCAAGAGTTAAGATTTTTGGACTATAGACTTTGGACTATGGACTAACATCTATTTATTAAGAAGCCGATCGCTTTAATGAATCAAACTGTTGTGGTATATGTTCCTGCACCAATTGCCAGAAGTATTGGATGGGTGGAATTAGCAAGCGATCGCCTGTTGTTACCATGACAACCCGACGAGTTAAACTAGAATTATCTGGCAAACTACTGTTAGCATTGCAGGCTAAGGGACGAACTGCAAGAGTAGGGTCAAGACGTGCTTCAACTAATGCAGAGTGAGGCAGCAGAGCTACTAATTCTCCTTGCCGTACCACTCCCCGAAAAGCATCTAAAGTATTTACCTCTAAAGCTGCTTGAAGTGTCGCTTCTAGACGCTCAAATCTATCCTGCACTAAGCGTTGCATCCCATAACCATCCTTAAAAACTACTTGGGGATAACGAATTATTTCCGACCAAGAAACGCGATCGTGTTGCCCAAGGGGGTGATTGGCACCACAGAGTAATTCTATCGGTTCATCAAATAGCGTTTCTACGACCATTTCTCTTGCGCTGGTGAGAAAACGATTATTCATGACAATTGCCAAATCGACTAATCCATCTTTGAGAACTTTTAAAGCGCGATCGCTTCCTAATGATGTCACCCGCAATTGCACATTTGGATATTCATGACAAAATTTTTGCAGAATTGGTGGTAGATAATAAGCACACAGCGAGTGAATCACAGCGACACAAAGTTCTGGCTGCTTTCCTGCCACTAAATCTCCTAACTCTTGGGTGAGTGTTTGCCACTCCAAGCAAATTTTCCGGGCACGGGGTAGCATCCGTTCACCCCCCAGAGTCAGTTTTGCTTGTCCTGTTCTGTGAAACAATTCTAAGCCCAAATCTGCTTCTAGTGCTTGAATTTGGCGACTGATAGTTGATTGGGTGACACCACATTTTCTCGCTGCTTGTTGAAAGCTGCCAGTTTCTGCGATCGCTAGAAAGGCTTGCAACTGCTCTAGGCGCATGTTTATGTAGCCTGAATTACATTATGGCATTAACTAGGTTATAGGATGTTAGCGCATATTTTAGTACCCTTTGTTACAACCTCTTTTTTTTTGTAGTCAGCGCTACCCTACGGGAAAGCTCCGCTAACAGCGCTGGAGAATCGCTGATTACAAAAAGCACGCTTAGGCTATTTTGTAAAGATCGAGAAAACCTCTAAATTTATGCAATTTAACCAAAATATGTCAAGAATAGATGTAGCCTCATGAGAATAAACCTTGTACGTAAGTCGTTGCTTAGTTAAAAGGAGAAATTATGCCTGAAGATAGCCCAATCAATATCAATCCCCAAGCTGAGGTAATAATTATCGCATTAGGAGATATCCACAACCAAGGAGTTATTGGTAAAATAACCGGCGATGTTGCAAATATTATGAATGATACCCCAGGTTCTCAACAAGCAGATATATCTGGAATCACAGCACTTATTGCTCAATTACAAAAACGGATCGAAAATAATAATCAATTGTCACCGATGGATAAAGCTCAAGCTTTACAACAGGTAAAAGCTTTAGCATTTATCGATCGAGCAAAGAATAAGCAAGTAATGACAGCAACAAGTGATGAATTATTGTCAGATGAACCATAATTGCGGCTTGAGAAGCTAGCACTTTATAAAAATTTATATTATATCATGTCCGTTTAATTGCTGATAATCACGCGATGTTTGAACTTATCGACGTTATATGAGCGGACATGATATAACTGGTGCTGATAATTATTCAGAAGTTAGCGTAGACGAACTTTGTTTGTATAACCCCGAATTCAATTCGTCAACACTGTCTTCAAGTCTTGGTACATTTTATGATTGAGTATTACCGATAGGCAATGTCACAGTAAAAGTAGTTCCTACCCCAACTTCGCTCTTGACAGCAATTTTACCTTGATGTAAGTCAACACACTGCTTGGCGATCGCTAACCCCAAACCACTGCCGGGAATGTTTCCCACATTACTGGCACGATAAAATGACTCAAACAGATGCTGTTGGTCTTCTGAAGTAATCCCAATACCTTGATCTTTAATCTGAAAAATTACCTCTGATTCATTAGAGATTAATTCTAAATCAATTGGACTATCTTTAGGTGAATACTTAATGGCATTTGTCAGCAAGTTAGTCAGAATATGTCGTAACAGTTTTTCATCAATCCAAGCATTTATATATTTATCTTTACCCAACAAGTTAACTTTATTATTATTAATCAATTCAACTTCTTCAATCAATTGTTGGCAAAATTTAGTTAAATTAATTGAAGCTGGATTTATTTTTTGTTTTCCTAACTCTCCTATCGATAATAATAATATATCATCTAAAATATCGGTAATTTTTTTGACATAAATTTTAATCTTCTCGTAAAATTCCTGTTTTTTTTCTTCAGTTAATTTCTCGCTAGAGCGGTGGAGCAGTATTTGTGCAAAAGCAGAAATTGTATGTAGTGGATTGCGAATTTCATGGGAAGCTATAGAAATAAAGCGGGTTTTTATTTCGTTGATTTCTTGGAGATTTTTGTTAGCAATTTTTAATTCTAAAGACAATTGTCGTCTTTGAAGTAGCATTTCTACCCGCGCTTGTAATTCTACTTTTTCCACAGGAGTGATAATCAATTCATCAATAGTTTGCCAGAGATGACGAGTTACCATCCCTACATCTCGACGGTATGTAACTAATAGAAAAGGTAAAAATAATGGTTCTTGAGCTTTTTTAGTAGTTTGTAACCAATGACTGTATCGATCTAATGCTCTCCCACCTAAAATACATAAATCAAAAGATTGTTGCAAGCTAGACAATTCATCATCAAAATCAGGTGAAAATACCTCGTAACGTGTTTTCAACCACTCAGATAATAAGCGACGATTTTCTTTATGTTCTAGAAGTAGTAAAATCTTACACATATTTAATCTCCCAAGAGACTCTTAATCAACGCCAGTAATTGTCGCATGACAAGGGGTTTAACCAGCATACTCCTAGCGCCGTGAGCAAGGCTTTGGAGTTGAATTGTAGCGCTTTGTTTCGGCGAGATAACCAAAAAGGGAATTTGTTTATTTTGCAGTTGTTCGCAGCGTTCCCAGATAGTGCGATCGAAACCAGCAATATCTAACATAACTAACTTAATTTCCGATAATTCGCTTAATATGCGATCTAACTCCTCCAAACTACTAACCCCGATGGTTTCATATCCTTGTTTCGTTAAAAATTGGTTAAGTAATTCTAAATTGCGGCTGTTGCTGTCTACAGTTAAAATCAGGGGTTTTTCGCTCATTCTTCCCCATCATAATTATCTGCCCATTCGGGAGTGCCGCTGAGAATTTTTCTAAGTTTGCTGAGTGGTTTACCTACCTTGATACCGTAACGAGTTAGCTCAAGTTCTCGCAATGTTTTTTCAAAGTCGGACAAGCGTTTCTTTAAAACGCCGATCGCTTTCCGCATTTCTCCTTTAATTTCTAAATAGCGCAGAAAAATGATATTATCTGCAATGTAACTGATCCCAACATCAGTTGCTCGAAATTCACCGGTGATGTGTTCCATCTCGTTAACCACAATCACCGTCACACCCATATTTTGCAAATATTTACATAAAGCGTGCAAATTGGTAATTAAATTTTCACCGCGCATCGCCAATTGATAACCAGCAACGCTGTCAATCATTACAATCCGCGCTTTTCCTTCTTCTACCTCTTCACGCACCAAACTAGCGAATTCATCGGCGCTCAATTGCAATGGATCGACTGGTACAACTGACAGCGTGCCGAATTTAATCATAGCGTGAACTGGAATATTAACGCCTTCCGAACGAGCCACCAGAGTTTCTTCCGTTTCCTCAAAGGTGTAAATTACCGATCGCTCTCCTCGTCCAGCAGCTTCTTTCATAAACTGAAGTCCGATGGTAGTTTTGCCCACACCAGTAGGACCCGTTAAAATTGTCACCGTCCCGCGCTCTAAACCACCGTGTAGCAGTTGATCTAATTCTGGCACACCAGAAGCAACAGTCTCATTACTATATTCGCGTTTGTAATTTTCTGGTTGCAGATGGGGAAACAGCTGCATACCTTTATCGGTTAAGCGCACCGCATGAAAACCACTGCGAAAGTCAGAACCGCGAAACTTAGTAACTTGCAGCGTCCTGCCTTTGCTAGAGTTGTATAGGTGAATTACACCATCGCTCATAAATTGTAAATCTTCGTCCGGAGCAGAGCGACTAGCTTCAGAAGTGAAAATTACCGTCGCACCAGCTTCTAACAAAAAGCGCATAAATGACAGCACTTGTTTGCGAAACTGGAAAGCATCAGTAGACATGTAGCGAAACTGAGTTATCGCATCCAGAAACACTCGCTGGGGTTTAATTGCATCCACAGACTCGATTAATTTTTGCGTAGTTGGTTCTCGTTCAACCTCAGCCGGAGAGAAAATATCATAAGTTTCCATTTGGGTGAAAAATTCCGCAGATGGGCTGAGATCCAAAAAGTGCATCGCTTCGGTGTTTAAACCAATCGCTGCACCATTATTTTTAATTTGCTCTGCCGGTTCTCCGAAAGTTATATACATACTCGGTTCATCGTTGGCTACACCCACTGTGAGAAAATGCAGCCCCAGTGTAGTTTTACCAGAACCCGGACCACCGCGCACCAAATAAGCTCGACCGGGGACAAAACCACCATGCAGAACTTCGTCAAAACCTCGTATTCCCGTCGATAGACGCTTTTGATTCATTTATGAAAATTTCCATTCAGAAACTCCACCTCAACAGTGGTGGAGTTGAAAAAAGTTTCTACCCATTAGATTGATACCATAAATCTTGCAAATGTTTATTCTAAAGCAGGTTGGGAAATCCTCACTGGGTATTAGGCTCAGATTGATAGAATTGAAATAGTAGCACTATTGTGAAATCTAGCCGAATTAGAAACATGCCTTCAAGTTGCATTTCTGTTGAGAAAAAAAAGTTAAAAAATCCGCCTTTATCACTTCACTATCTAGGCGATCGCGTTCTGCGTCAACCAGCAAAGCGCATTGCCAAAGTAGATGACGAACTTCGTCAACTGATACGCGAAATGCTGCAAACTATGTACAGCAAAGACGGCATTGGTTTGGCAGCACCCCAAGTTGCAGTGAACAAACAACTTATTGTCATCGACTGCGAACCAGAGAATGCGGCTAATCCCCCACTAATTTTAATTAACCCGACAATAAAACAGGTAAGTCGTGATATTATTGTTGCTCAAGAAGGATGTCTCAGCATTCCCAACGTCTATATAGATGTCAAACGCCCAGAAGTTGTGGAAGTTGCATACAAAGATGAAAATGGGCGCCCCCGGACATTGAAAGCAAGCGATTTACTCGGACGCTGCATTCAGCACGAGATGGATCACCTCAACGGTGTATTGTTTGTAGACCGGGTAGAGAATTTTTTGACGTTGAACGAGGAGTTATCCAAGAATGGCTTCTCCTATCAAGCTGTGAAACCAGTCGCATAAGGTAGTGTGAAGTATGATGATGACTCCAAAAAGCGGACTTTTTTTAGCAGGTTGTTGTATAACAGCGATCGCAGGAGTCGGTTCAGTTTTTGAACTTACTTCCGGACAACCCGATTTAGGTATGCAAACAACTGCAATCATTCTGGCATTGAGCATTCCCCTCACCGGATTATTTTTCTTTGCCGCAGTGCGAGATACAAAGGCTAACATTAAATAAGCATCAGGTACATAAAAAGGTAAAAGGCGAAAGGATGGACGGAATTTATTCTTTACCTTTTACCTTTTATTTTTTGCGCTTGGCATTGGGCAATGGGCAGGAGGAAGGGAGACAAGGGAGACAAGGGAGACAAGGGAGACAAGGGAGACAAGGGAGACAAGGGAGACAAGGGAGACAAGGGAGACAAGGGAGACAAGGAAGACAAGGAAGACAAGGAAGACAAGGAAGACAAGGAAGATTCTTTCCTTTCTCCCCATCCCCCCCTCTCCCCATCCCCCCCTCTCCCCATCCCCCCCTC
>NZ_JAOWRF010000320.1 GCF_025753815.1 Plectonema radiosum NIES-515
GTAGATGGTTATTCTTACTTGCTGTTAATATTTTAGCATTTTTTGAATGCAGATAAATCTGCCCGCGTCGTTTTTCCACCCCGCTTTAAAAAGACGGGGCTACCAAACTCCCGATATATTTACGTGTGGGGGAAGAAATTGAGCTTTTTTATCCAGCTAAAAGCTAGAATCAAGAAGTTTGTTGCAAATTAATTTCTAATTCCCGTTAAGACGTTCCATCGGAACGTCTCTACGCTAACTCCTAATTTTTTTTAAGAATGCTGCCAAGAGAAGAAATTTTAAAGGGTGTTGAAAATCGAGATACTGTAAAGCGTGTAATTGATCAGGCAGATCAAGCAATCAAAACTTGGGAAGTTGTTTTGACGGATTTTTTGTCTCCTCCTGAGTTGGCGGAAATTCAGCGCGTGTTTAGCCGTTTAACAGAGGTACAATTGGTAGCGTGGGGTGGATATCCCCAAGCTGAACGACAAAGAATAGCGATCGCTCGCTCGGAAATGCCTTTAGATCAATCTCAAGTTGCGATCGCTGTTTTAGAAATTGCCGGAAATTTTTTGTTTGATACTGCCTCTCACCGCGACTTTTTAGGCGCTATGCTAGGTACTGGCATTGTCCGGGAAAAAACTGGTGATGTAATTGTACTCGGCGAACGAGGAGCGCAGGCAATTGTTGTGCCAGAGTTGGTAGAATTTTTAGGAATGAATCTCCAACAAGTGCGATCGGTTCCGGTAAAAACTCAGCCGATTGATGTCAGCGAGTTAAAGATTCGTGAACCCAAGAAAAAAGAATTAACCACCGTCGAAGCTTCTTTAAGGTTAGATGCGATCGCTTCTGCTGGTTTTGGCATGTCTCGCAGCAAAATGGTTGATTTAATCGACTCCGGTGATGTTCGAGTAAACTGGAAGGATATCACCCAAGCAAGTTCTCAACTTAAATCAGGAGACTTAATTGCCATTCGTGGTAAAGGACGCTTAGAAATTGGCGAAATTGCCGTCACTAAAAAAGATAGATATCGCGTGCAATTAACAAGATATGTGTAATAAGTTAGGAGTTGAGAGTTAGGAGTTATGAGTGGGAGCGTGGAAGCGTGGAAGCGTGGAAGCGTGGGAGCGTGGAAAAACGATCAATTAACAACCAACACCCAACAACTAACAACTATTTCCCCTATCAACTATCAACCATCAACTAACGTGCCTTAAAGTTTTTTTCTAACAAACTTACTAAAATTTTTCGCGGTACAAATCTGCCTAATCTGGTAATTAATTGTGAGCCAATTCCCCCACTAACAACTATAGGTTCTTTTCTTTCCAGAGCTTTGAGAGAATCGATTACGACTGTCTCTGGAGAAGCTATTTTACTTGCCGTATTTGCAAGTGCAGGGGGAAAATTCGCTTCTTGAAAAAAGTTGGTTTCTGTGGGTCCGGGACAACACACTAATACCCGCACGTTATAGCTACGATTTTCTGCCCATAATGATTGACTAAAGCTGATCACAAAAGCTTTACTAGCAGCATAAACGGAAATGTAAGGTATCGGTTGAAATCCGGCAATTGAAGCGACGTTAATAATGCTTCCCGAACGTTTTTGACGCATTAAAGGTAAGAATTTATGGGTTAAATCTACTAATGCTAAAACGTTCAATTGCACTATTTTAACTTGCCGTTCTCCATCGCGATCGCTAAATTCGCCATAATCGCCAAAACCAGCATTATTGATTAACAAGTCGATTGTCAATTCCTTTTCTTTGGTAGCGTTAAACACAGCATCACTAGCACCGATTTCAGTGAGGTCTTGTACAATAATATCTACTTTAATTTTGTGTTTTTCTTGCAATTGAGAGGCTAATTCCTTCAGTTTGTCTTCGGAACGAGCAACTAAAACAAGATTTGTGTTACGTTTAGCAAGCTCTTGGGCAAAGGCTTTACCAATACCACCAGAAGCACCAGTTATTAAAGCAGTTGACATAATAATTTCTACGATAATTTTTCCAATATTTTCCAGATATTAACAACTATTAAGGCACGTTTCCCCCCACTTAAAGGAATATGTCAAGGTGTGTATTTTTCTTTGGATGTGGGCAAACTAAATAGAAGTGGCTGTTAATGCTTAATTTTATGAACTTTTTCCAGAATCTGCCCTTTAATATCCTAAAGAAAAAATCCCAGAATAATTTAGAAATTGACCCGTCGCTTAAAAGTCAACAACCAATTGTATTGAATCCATCTCCACCCAAAACCCTTGCAGAACTAGAAATGGAAGCACAAGGGGGGATTCACCGTATTCATCCTGCAAAAAAGCAGGTTCGTATACTAAGTAAAATTATCTGGACAGTCATACTGCTTGGGATTCCTGTTAGTATAGTATGGCTGGCAAATTTGCCTTACTCGATAATTCGTCGTACAGTATCAGAAAATGCTCCGATTTTGCTGCTACCCAGCTATATGAGCATGGACAGTCATTATCGGCAAGCGATCGCAGTAGTTGAACAAGCCCAACAATTAATTGAGCAACCCACAAGTCCCGCTGACTTAGAATTAGGACAAGAAAAGGTAAAACAGGCACAACAACATCTTGATGCTTTACCCATTGGATTTTTAAATGATTGGTCAGATTACAAATATTGGTGGTATGATTCGCGGTTTAGCATTTACGGATTTAATAGCGCTCGTACTAAGGTTGGGCAGCTAGAAGCAAAGGTGTTTCAAGAAAAGAATGCTCAGACGTTGTTTACCGATAGCGAACAAGAACTTTCTCAAGCCAAACAGCAATATCAACAAGCACTAACATCAATCGATAAAAAAGCAGCGATCGCTTCTTGGCATTCTGCAATTGATAAATTGCAGCAAATCCCCAGTCAAACTTTAGCCGGAAAAACCGCACAAAACAAACTACAATCTGATAAACGAGAATTTGCAGAAATTGTCGGTTTAGCCGCAGGCAATGAGCGCATTAGCACCTTAATTACAGCAGCACAGCAGTTTTCTTGGCAAGCGGCAAAATCTGGACAAAACCCACCCCATCCAGTTGCTGAATGGCAAGAAATAGAAAACTTATGGCAAGAGGCAATTAATCGTCTTAGACAAGTTCCTTCAGAAGATTTGGCAGGGTATAGCCAAGCACAGAAATTACTGGCAACTTACCAAGCAAATTTAGCCGCAGTACGTATCCGACGACAAGCAGAACAAAATTCGGTATACACTTTAGACTCTGCACAACGTCAAATTCAAAGCTTATTAGCTTCGACTCCTACAAATCCTCAAATGCGCGATCGTAACCGTACCCTCAGCCAGTTACAAGGAATTATCAATCAACTCAAGAAAGTGCAACCAGGTACAACAGCTTACCTTGAGGCACAACAACTACTGCTGTCGGCAAATAATAAACTCAGCCAACTTCAAGCAAAATAAATTAAGTGACTTGTTATTTGCAATTGACTTGAGACTATGCTAGGATAATATAATTGCGAACGTATAGCTCAGTTGGTTAGAGCGCTACGTTGACATCGTAGAGGTCACTGGTTCGAATCCAGTTACGTTCATTTTTGACAATTACATTATTTGGTTGATCGCAAATTAATAGACAAACGTCGTGACAATTAAATATGCGTTATCCAAACCCTAAGAGACGTTAAATTTAACGTCTCTACATTCATTTCCAAATAGGTTGTCTAATGTAATTGTGATTATTTAGTTGTCCTAGGGACAAGAGTCCATATTTGCAGCGGGAAACTTATATTTATAAGGTTCCCTAGTCTGCGAAAAAACTAACACCGACTATACTGAAACTTTAGACATCTCCAGAAATGAACTATGCGTTGCCCAAACCCCAAGAGACGTTAAATTTAACGTCTCTACATTCATTTTCAAATAGGTTGTCTTTTGAGATGAAGAAAAAAACAGCAGAGCGATCGCTCGTTTCCGGCTGTTCTGGAAAAATGCTCGATCTCTACTTCTTTTTCCAATGCCCAATCTATTAATTAAGCAATAAAAATTTCTGAATATGAGCATTTTTTTGATTCCTGCCCCGTGAGAAGACAGCATTTAGTAAAAGCCAGAAAACCATAGGAGAAAGTACAGATAAATCAAGCATTTGTACAATGCTGTTAATGTTTCTTTGCTTGAGTGCAACTATTGCCCAATGTAGTTTCAAATAATTCTTAATATCTGAAAGCGCAGGGATATTAGAGCGATGCTTTTCATTCACAAAGGCGTAAATTTTCTCTTTCATCAAAATATTTGTATCGAGTCGCTTTTGCAGAGAAAATTTTTGATTATAAGCACCTGCCCAGATGGTACGATAAGATAGGCACTGATTGAGGAAAATAGCATCACCAAACTCAGCAATGCGAATCCAGCAATCAATGTCATCGCAGTTAGCATCAAGTTTTGAGTCCCAAGCACCAACTTTGAGGAAAACATCACGACGACAAGCTACTTGTACCGGGGTGCCAAAGGGCAAAAGCTCTAAAAGCATACCGTAGTGAATATCAGCTTGGGGAATATAAAAAGCTAATCCAGGACCTAGATGGGGGGTGCGACTAAGGTGCTCCCCATTGTTATCGACTTGAACAGCTATACAAGAGCAGATAACAGCTTGAGAATTCTTTTCTGAGGATAGCTCATTTGATAGGGCGTGTTTGGCGATCGCTTTTTTCATCTCTGCCAAACAAGTCGCTGCTAAGTAGTCGTCATCATCCAAAAACTTAACCCAGTCACCACTGGCTTTGGCAACTCCCGTATTTACCGATGCTGCATGACCTTTGTTAACTTCGTGACGATGATAAACAACTTGACTTCCCAAGCTTTTGACATAAGCTTCGGTGTCATCAGAGGAACAATCATCAACAACAACCACTTCACACTCAATCGTCTGATTCACAGCAGAGTCTATCGCTCGTCGCAACAAGTCTAAACGATTATAGGTGGTGATGACTACACTAAATTTCATAAATCTCACACCTGTGGCGTAGACGTTTAAAATATACCTTCTATTTCCAGGTAGTTGTACCCCAAAAATGATTAATCGGAAATAACTAGACTGGAAAGGGGATCTCGAATTATTATGGATGACTGGGAGTTTTTTAAACAAACTATGAACGCGCAAGAAATAATCCGCTCGATTGAAGCGGAACAACTAAAATCTAATTTGCCCGAAATTTATGTGGGCGACACAGTTAAAGTCGGTGTCAAAATCAAAGAAGGCGAGAAATACCGCGTGCAACCATACGAAGGGGTAGTAATTGCCAGACGCAACGGTGGAATTAATGAAACCATTACAGTGCGTAAGGTATTTCAAGGTGTTGGCGTTGAAAGAGTGTTTCTTTTGCATTCTCCGCGCATTGACAGCATCAAAGTGATGCGTCGTGGTAAGGTAAGACGTGCTAAACTATATTATCTACGCGATCGCGTTGGTAAAGCTACCCGAATCAAACAACGGTTTGACCGTCCTTTGTAATTCACTCCTCAATTATGGGAGAAATCTCCACTTAAAAGCGGCTTCTGCCGCTGATTTGTTCCATAAGCCCGGATTTGATTGAAATAAACGTAAAATTGTGTTAGAATAGTTAAAGTTCAGCGCAATAACTGAATATTATCCAGCTTGTGCGCTCTTAGTTCAGTTGGTAGAACGCAGGTCTCCAAAACCTGATGTCGGGGGTTCAAGTCCTCCAGGGCGCGCTCTGAGAACAACAAAATTGCCCGAAACAAGTACACAACTGCTAATTGTTCAGCAAGTACGGAAAGTTTCGGGTATACTTGTATTTGCAGCACATTTGACTTTCACTCAATATCGAAAGTAATAGACAACAGCTGTAAATAAAAGCTCGTCAAAGAATCGCGGAGATAAACGACTGTGGCAAAGAAAAACGAAGCAGAAATGCCAGAAACCACTAATGGATTGAGCATATCCAACTTCTATCAAGGTCTTAAAGAAGAACTCGATAAAGTGGTTTGGCCCAGTCGGCAGCAGCTGGTGAGCGAATCAGCAGCAGTGTTGCTGATGGTAACACTCTCCGCATCTTTGATATATTTGGTCGATGGATTATTTACTTGGGCAGCAAAACAGGTGTTCTGATGGTTGGTGCAACAGACGAACCACGCAACTTAGAAGAAGCAGAAACAGCGCTGGATGCTTTGCAAGAAGCACGCTGGTATGCAGTACAAGTAGCTAGTGGCTGTGAAAAGCGTGTAAAGACAAACTTAGAACAGCGCATTCAAACATTTGATGTCGCTGATAAAATTGTCAACGTGGAAATTCCCCACACGCCGGCAGTTAAAATCCGTAAAGATGGTAGTCGCCAAAACACAGAAGAAAAAGTGTTTCCAGGCTACGTGTTAGTCAGGATGCTTATGGATGATGACGTCTGGCAGGTTGTGCGAAATACATCCCATGTAATAAACTTCGTGGGAGCCGAACAAAAACGCGGCACAGGCAAAGGTCGCGGTCACGTCAAACCAATGCCCCTGAGTGCCTCAGAAGTAGAACGGATCTTCAAACAAACCGCCGAACAAGAGGCAGTTGTCAAAATTGATATGGCGACTGGTGACAAGATTATCGTGCTTAACGGTCCATTTAAGGACTTTGAAGGCGAGGTGATTGAAGTCAGTCCAGAACGGAGTAAGCTCAAAGCCCTGCTTTCGATTTTTGGACGAGATACACCAGTAGAATTGGAATTTAATCAGGTTGAGAAACAGAGCTAAATAGAAAATGGCAAAAAAAGTAGTAGCGATTATTAAACTGGCTTTGAACGCTGGGAAAGCCAACCCAGCACCGCCAGTTGGGCCTGCCCTAGGTCAACATGGTGTGAACATTATGATGTTCTGTAAAGAGTACAACGCCAAAACAGCAGACCAAGCTGGGATGGTAATCCCGGTAGAAATTTCGGTTTTTGAAGACCGGAGTTTTACATTTGTACTGAAAACGCCACCAGCATCAGTGTTGATTCGCAAAGCAGCGAAAATTGAAAGAGGCTCAAACGAACCCAACAAAAAGAAAGTTGGCTCGATTACCAAAGCGCAATTGCAAGAAATAGCCCAAACCAAAATGCCCGATCTCAACGCCAATGACATCGAAGCAGCGATGAGGATTGTTGAAGGGACTGCGAAGAATATGGGTGTAGCGATCGCGGATTAGTTAATAGAAGCGTGGAAGCGTGGATCAAGGAGAGTTGATTGTTGAGCATCAACAAAGAACTAACCAACAACTAACAAAACAAAATTTTATCGGGGGAGAGAACAAACCTCGCTAATTACCCCAGGAGAGAAAAATGACCAAAAAAGTATCACGCCGATTACAGGGACTGCTAGAAAAAGTAGAAGACAGTGATTATTCACCTCTAGATGCTTTATCGCTGCTGAAAGAAACAGCAACAGCAAAATTTTCGGAATCAGCAGAAGCGCATATCCGCTTAGGAATTGACCCGAAGTATACAGACCAACAGTTGCGAACCACTGTAGCATTGCCCAAAGGCACAGGACAAATCGTCCGGGTGGCAGTAATTGCGAGAGGGGAAAAAGTAACCGAAGCAAGCAATGCCGGTGCTGATATCGTCGGTTCGGAAGAACTGATTGAGCAGATTCAGAAAGGCATGATGGACTTTGACAAGCTCATTGCTACACCTGATGTTATGCCACAAGTAGCGAGGCTGGGTAAATTGCTTGGTCCGCGTGGTTTGATGCCATCACCCAAAGGGGGAACGGTGACATTTGATGTCGCAAGTGCGATCGCTGAATTCAAAGCTGGTAAATTAGAATTTAGAGCCGATCGTACTGGCATAGTCCATGTTATCTTTGGTAAGGCATCCTTCTCGCCCGAAGATTTGTTGGTAAACTTGAAGGCGTTGCAAGAGACCATTGACCGTAACCGTCCTTCAGGAGCTAAAGGTCGTTATTGGCGCACAATGTATGTGTCTGCTACTATGGGACCATCGATTAAAGTCGATGTCAACGCCCTACGCGATTTGAAACTGAGCGAAGCAGCATAAAGCTAGGGGCTAGGGGTTAGGGACTAAGTATTAAGCTTTAATATGATCTCTATATCAAGCGTCCAAGCGTCCAAGCGTCCCTAATTAAATAGGCAAAACCAAAGACAGCAGGAGTCAATAGCTTAATATCCTGCCGAGGTTTGCACTTTGATTGCTTGAAGTTACACTGAAAAAAAGTGTAATAACCGCATGAAAAACATTGCAAAACCCCGGCTGATATAGCTGGGGTTTGTTGTTTTGGGTCGGTCAGAAAAAAAACGCTTTCTTTAGGGAAAGCCAAAAATTGTTTCAGGAGGTGAAACAAAGATGGGAAGAACGATAGAAGATAAAAAAGCGATCGTTGCTGACCTCAAAGAAATTTTGAGCGAGTCAACTTTGGCACTGGTAATTGAATACCAAGGGCTAACAGTCGCCGAAATCACTGACTTAAGGCGGCGTTTACGTCCTAGTGGCACTATCTGCAAGGTGACAAAGAATACCTTGATGGGCATTGCCATTGAAGGAGAGGAAAAATGGCAACCGATGTCTGAGTTGCTCAAAGGTTCCTCAGCCTTTTTGCTAGTTAAAGAAGATTTCTCTGGCGCAATTAAGGCTTACCAAGACTTCCAGAAAGCCAGCAAGAAGACGGAACTTCGTGGCGGGGTTATGGATGGTCGCCTGTTAAAAGAACCTGATGTCAAGATACTTGGAGACTTGCCATCTAAGGAACAACTCATGGCGCAAATTGCCGGAGCTATCAACGCTTTGGCTACCAAGATTGCCGTGGGTATCAACGAGGTACCCGCTTCCTTGGCGCGTGCAATGCAAGCAGTTGCTGACAAGGATAAAGGCGACAGCGCCGAAAGCAACAGCGCCGAAAGCAACAGCGCCGAAGCTGAATCTTAGTTAGGTAGAGACGTTACGAAAGGAACGTCTGTACGGGAGTTAGTGGAAAAGATAACAACTATCAACTAACAACTATCAACCAAGAATCAACAAATAATCAACAAATAAATTACAGGAGTTATATCGATGTCTGCTACAACCGATCAAATTTTGGAACAATTGAAATCTTTGACTTTGCTGGAAGCATCTGAATTAGTCAAGCAAATTGAAGAAGCTTTCGGCGTAAGTGCTGCATCTACTGGCGGTATGGTGATGATGGCGGGTCCTGGTGCTGCGGCGCCTGCTGAAGAAGTAGTAGAGCAAACCGAGTTTGACGTAATTCTAGAATCAGTTCCGGCTGATAAGAAGATTGCCGTGCTGAAGATTGTCCGGGAATTGACCGGTTTGGGTCTAAAAGAAGCGAAAGATTTGGTGGAAGCTGCGCCCAAATCTGTTAAAGAAGGTATTGCGAAGGATGCCGCTGAAGATGCCAAGAAGCGCATCGAAGAAGCTGGTGGTAAGGTGAGTGTGAAGTAGTCAAAATTTCATTGCTAGTTTTTGATCGAGGAGCCGTAATTTCGGCTCCTTTTTTATGAAAGGCGATCGCACCACGCACCGAAATTACAATCTGATTTTGACCGTTAAGTCTGAAAATGCCTGCGCTCTAACCAGAAAAAAGCCGTCACAATGCAATAATTCTTAATTTAGGGAAAATGTTGCGAATCTTGATTTAATTGATAGACTTGTACCTTATTATCACTTCTACAGATAGCGCCTTATGGTGCATATCAAGCGCGTTGAACTTACCAATTTTAAATCCTTTGGCGGTACTACTTCTGTCCCTTTACTGCCGGAGTTTACTGTCATTTCTGGTCCTAATGGCTCTGGAAAGTCTAATATCCTAGACGCGCTGCTATTTTGCCTCGGACTTGCGAGTTCTAAGGGAATGCGAGCCGATCGCCTTCCGGATTTGGTAAATAATACTCAAACGGCTAAAGGACGTTCTACTGTTGAAGCTAGTGTGACGGTGACGTTTGATTTGGGGGATGAGGATTTCTCACGCAAAGACGCAGAGTCGCAAAGTGAGGAAGTAGAGGAAGCAACTCCCCACTCCCTACTCCCCACTCCCCACTCCCCAAAAGACTGGAGTGTGACGCGCAGGTTAAGGGTTACTCACCAAGGTACTTATACATCGAATTACTATATCAATGGTGAAGCTTGTACGTTGACGGATTTACATGAGCAATTAAATGACCTGCGGATTTATCCTGAGGGTTATAATGTGGTGCTGCAAGGCGATGTTACCAGCATTATCTCGATGAATGCGCGAGAGCGACGGGAAATTATTGATGAATTGGCTGGGGTGGCGTCCTTTGATCGCAAGATTAAGCAAGCTAAAGCTACTTTAGATGAGGTTAAGGATAAAGAAGATAGTTGTCGAATTGTTGAGACGGAATTAGCTTCACAACGCGATCGCCTTTCTCAAGATCGCGCTAAAGCCGAAAAATATCAAAAGCTTCGCACGGAGTTTATTGAAAAGCAATCTTGGGAAGCTGTGTTATCATGGCGTACTCTACAAGCGCAACAGGAAAGGTTAGCGAATCAAATTCAATTAGGCGATCGCACTTCTACGGATATTTCAACTCAATTAACTACGCTCGCTTCTCAGATTGGTCAGAAAACTGTTGAATTAGATGAACTTAATCGACTTGTAAAGGCGTTGGGTGAAGAGGAAGTTTTAGCGGTACAATCTACTCTGGCAACTCAAGAAGCTGAAAGAAAGCAACTTCAACGTCAGCTTCTTGAGTTGGAAGCTGCTTTTGAAGAAACGGCAAAGCGTTTGCAACAACAAATGCAAGAAGTTCAAGAATATCGAGTTTCTTTAGAACAACAATCTCAACAAGAAATTGTAGAGACGCGATATATCGCGTCTCTACAGCAAGAAAGAGATGAAGCGCGATTATGTTTGGAAGGTTCTCGCGAAGCTGCTGCTCTAATTGCTTCTGCTAGTGAAGTTTGGGTACAGCAACAAACTGCACTAAACCGTCAAATTGAGACTTTGCTGCAATCTCTGGAACCGCAACGCACTGAACAAGCGCAACTTAGAGAACGCAATAATCAATTACAAGAACTAATTCAAGAACAAACTCTGTTAGTTGAACGTGATGAACCGAACTTAGCAGAAAAGCAAGCTGAATGTAGAGAAGTGGAAACAGAATTTAATGCTTCTAGCGAACCGATTCAAATTTTAGCGCAAACTTTAACTGCTACAGATCAAGAATTAGTAATTCAACAAGAAACGCAAAAGCGGTTACTTATTGAACAACGAGAAAAACAACGTAATGTAGATAAATTAGAGGCACAAGTTGCAGCGCAGCAAGAAGTTCAAGGAACTCAAGCTAGTAAAGTTATTTTACAATCGGGAATGCCGGGATTATGCGGGTTAGTTGTACAGTTAGGAAGAGTAGAACCCCGCTATCAACTCGCTTTAGAAATTTGCGGCGGTGGACGTTTGGGACATATTGTGGTAGAAGATGATAGCATCGCCGCTGCGGGAATTGAACTGCTGAAACAAAAGCGTGGGGGAAGAGCGACTTTTTTACCGTTAAATAAAATTCACGCATCTAAATATGTTCAAGATGCAACGCTGCGTTATGCGAATGGGTTTGTTGATTATGCGGTGAATTTGGTGGAGTGCGAGATCCGTTATCGAGATATATTCAATTACGTTTTCGGTAATACTGTGGTGTTTGACTCGATTGAACACGCACGCAAACAGTTAGGATTATACCGCATTGTCACTCTCGGTGGCGAATTGTTGGAAACCAGCGGGGCGATGACTGGGGGAAGTAATACCCAGCGATCGGCTTTACGGTTTGGTACGGTGGAAGCAGCGGAATCTGATGAAGTTATTGCTTTGAAAAGTCGCTTAAATGAAATTGAGCGGGTTTTAGAACGTTGTGGGGAAGCGATAAATACTCTTTCAGCTAGAAGTAAAAGACTTTCAATAGAGGTGACAGAGGCACGTCAGGCAAAAAGAGAACAACAACTGCAATTAGAGCAGTTACAGAAAGAAATCAAAACTTTGACAGGGCAGTTAGAAGGTACGCGATCGCAGCTTTCCCAAAATAGCGACAAGTTAATTACTGCTCAAACCCGTTTAGAAGTCTTGGATCGGGAATTACCAGGACAAGAAAATCAAATGCAACAATTGCGACATTCTTTATCGGAGTTGGAAGCTTCGCAAACTCCGAGCGAATGGCAAGAAATTCAAGCAAGAATCAAAATACAAGAGCAAGAATTGCAACAACGCGAAACAGCGTTAAGAGAAGCAGAACAAAGATTAAAAAATCTCGAAAATCAGCAGCAGCGTTTGCATGAGAAAATTCAAGAAGGCGAACAGCGAATTAGCGAGTATCAAACGCAACAGACATCATCTAGAGACGCGATATATCGCGTCTCTACACAAATGACCGCGATTAATGAAGAAATTAGTCAAACTCGCGCTAAATTGAGTGAACTAGAAGCGAATTTAGGAGAAGAGAAACAAAAACGCGATCGCACAGAACAAGAATTGCGTGAGGCTTTACTGCGTCAGCAACAATTACAATGGGAACTGGAAAAACTCCAAGAAACTCAACAAACTCGACGAGAGGAATTAGCCGCAGTTAGAGAGCAACTGCAAACCCTAGGAGCAGAATTGCCTAGCCCTTTACCGGAAGTACCCAATAAAGTAGACTTAGAAGAATTGCAGAAAGAATTGCGATCGCTTGCCAAACGGCTACAAGCGATGGAACCAGTGAATATGCTTGCGCTGGAAGAATACGAACGCACTTCAAATCGTTTGAACGAACTTACAGAAAAGTTACAGACATTAGAAGGTGAACGCACCGAATTACTTTTGCGGATAGAAAATTTTACCACATTGCGGCAACGCGCTTTTAAAGAAGCCTTCGACGCGGTAAATGAAAACTTTCAATCAATTTTTGCTACGCTTTCTGAAGGTGACGGCTATTTGCAACTTGACGATCCCGAAGATCCTTTTAACAGCGGATTGAATTTAGTCGCACACCCCAAAGGTAAACCCGTACAGCGACTAGCTTCCATGTCAGGGGGAGAAAAATCGATGACAGCACTGAGCTTTATTTTTGCTCTGCAACGCTACCGCCCATCGCCATTTTACGCCTTTGACGAGGTAGATATGTTTCTAGACGGAGCAAATGTAGAACGATTAGCTAAAATGATTAAGCAACAGGCGCAACAAGCACAATTTATAGTTGTTAGTTTGCGCCGCCCGATGATAGAATCAGCCGAACGCACAATTGGCGTTACTCAAGCACGAGGAGCTTACACCCAAGTTTTGGGCATTAAGTTGCCATAGACCATACATCGGCTTGATTTTTTGTTAATAATAGTGTATATATTAACCGGATTCGAGATCAGGACTCGGCAAGCGAATGACCTCTGAACAAACAATTAGACGCTCTGATATTTTAAACACCCAGGTAATCACCCGCGACAACGCCAAACGGCTAGGAATCGTCAGTCAAGTTTGGGTAGATGTAGACCAAAGAGAGGTTGTGGCTCTTAGTTTGCGAGATAGCCTGATCTCTGTTTCGGGTATTCCGCGCTACATGTACCTCAGCAGCATCAGTCAGTTTGGTGATGCCATCCTTGTCGATAACGAGGATGCGATCGAAGATGTAGAGGTTGATATTTACAGCAACCTGGTTAACTGGGAAGTAATTACAGAAACGGGTGAAGTATTAGGGAGAGTGCGGGGCTTCAAATTCAACGGCGAAACAGGTAAAATTTACTCAATCGTCATCGCTTCTTTGGGATTACCACAAATTCCCGATCAATTCCTCAGCACCTACGAATTGCCAGTTGAAGAAATCGTCAGCACCGGTCCGAACAGATTAATTGTCTTTGAGGGCGCCGAAGAAAGAATAAATCAGTTATCAGTCGGTTTGCTGGAACGTCTCGGTATCGGTAAAGCACCTTGGGAACGCGACGCAGACGAGGCTTATGATTATACTCCTCGCACGATTGCACCACCCAATCAACTGCCCAGTGGAGTACCTTTGCAACCACCCAAGACCAAAATTCGCACTCCCGAACCGGTAGCGCAAGAATGGGACGAAGACTATATCGAAGAAGAAGTCCCCATACGTCGTGCTGTGGAAGCACGGCAATATGAGTCAATTCAGTACGAAGAAGACGACGAGGAAGATAACTGGAGTGAGGCAACGGGTAAAGACAAATATCAAAAACCCATTAGTTACGAAGCCAAACCCGTCAACAAGAAGCCATACACCGACGACTACGACGATTACGACGACGATTTAGACACCGATGCTTGGGATGATGCACCAAAGCCGATAAATATTCCCAAGAAAGTTAAAGAAAGACAGCCTGAATACGAAGAAGAAGGCGGATACTAAGTTTATTATCGTTCCCAGGTTCCCGCCTGGGAATGTTTTTTTTGCTCATCATAAATTGAATAGACGTTTTAGCCATTCCAGAAAAGCGATACCTATTAAGTGCGTTTGGTAGAATACAGGTAACATTATCATTCTTATTGGTCTTATTGACAAAACTAGATTTATCTTTTTTTACCATAAATTGCTACACACTTTATCCCGTAGAATTTTTAGGCTATTTTGTCGCCCTGTCAGCTTATTTGGTTAGAACACAGTGTAAAGAATTTGGGTCGTCGTATTGAAGAAATGTTGCTTTGTAATCTTTGCCGTATTGTTTACAAATAAACTCATCCATATCTAAACCTATAGTTATGGTATTTGACGAACCTTCTCCTAATTTACTTTGACCTTGTATTTCATATACACATCTCCAGCGATATGCAGGAATAACTTTTTTCAATGAATTATCGAGTTTTAGTTCTTTGAAAATAAAAACTGAGTCATTTATGTCTTTTAGATACGAGTATTCTTGACGAATTTTTTTGGGGTAATAGTTTTCATTTTGACATAAGTAATTCATATCTTTCCGTTCAATAGGTTTTAATATAAAGTCTTTATCAGGTATACGTTTATAGATAGCTGTACTTATACCTATACCTATACCCATACTTAAGAGAGCTAAACTGCCAAGAATTACCATGATAGGAAGAACAGGTATCGATTGATTGTCTATTTTATCAAGATCTTTCAACACTTCATCCACTGACTGATAGCGTTGAGAAGTATTAAAATCAACCATTTTTCGGATAACTCGTTTTAAATCCTCAGAGGCTGATGTCAGAGATTCCCACAATTTTTCCCCGGTCATTGGATCTATAGGCAAGTTTACAGGTAGTCTTCCGGTTAGGGCTTGGATACTTATCATTCCTACTGCATAAATGTCACTGCAAGGATATGCCTCTCCACGAAATTGTTCGGGAGCAGCATAAGTATTTCCAATATTTGTCATTTGACCAGTTGTTTGCGGTTTTTGTTTAATATTTAAATCATTTGTGACAGCGCCAAAATCAATTAAGACAATTTCTTGATCGCTATCTCTGCGAATAAGGTTATCCGGTTTAATATCTCGATGAACCAAGTTTTTACTGTGAACAACTTGTACAATTGTTAGAATATTTTTAAGCAAATTTATCAGAGATTTTTCTTCTAATATATTTCCTTCACTAAGTTCTTGTTCACTCAAATTTGATTCATCAATGTATTCCATAACCAAATAAAAATTATCGGTTTCTTCAAAGTAAGCTTCTAGTCGTGGAATTTGGGAATGCTTACTTCCTAATTTCTTATAAGCTTCTGCTTCTCTTTCAAATAATTCTTTTGCTTTTACCTTATTGTCTCCAGAAAACGACTCCACCTGAAGCCGCTTAACTACAACTATTTCATTAAATTTTCCAGTATCCTGAGCTTTATATGTTTCGCCAAAGCTACCCTTACCTAATTCTTCAGTAATTTTATAACGTCCACCTATCAGTGAATTTTCATTTGGAAACATAGACTTCTATCTCCTGATGAATTCGTTGAATATATTTTAACCCTGGCTAAAACCTAATTACTACAAAGTTTTTTTAGGTCTTGTAAGACTTCTGATGCGGACTGGTAACGTTCTTTCCAGTGCGGACACGCCATTTTGTCGAGGATATTTGTAAACTCTGGGCTAGTCTTGACTAGCTGATGCCAGATGATTTTTCCGGTTTCGTGATTTACCTTAAATTTTTGGGGTGGAACTCCCGTTAGCCCTTGGATACCTACCATCCCCAGGGCATAAATATCGCTACAAAATTTAGGAATACCTTGACTTTGTTCAGGTGCACTATATCCTAAAGTTCCTGTGAAAGTGCGCGTTTGTAATGACCCTAACTCCTTGATCAAGCCAAAGTTAATTAAGTATATCTTGCCCTCAGGACTTTGGATTAAATTACTTGGTCTAATGTCTCGATGAATGACGCCTCTTTTATGCACAAACTCTAAGACATTAAGAACCTTAAGCAACAAATTAATTACTGACTCTTCTTTCCAAAGAAGACCTGATTCCTCTTCAGGCAATCTCTTGCTGAGGGATTCACCTTCTACATATTCATAAACTAAATAGAAACTTTCCCCATCTTCAAAGTGAGCGAGATACCCTGGGATTTGACTATGCCAACCTAATTGATAAAGAAAACCGACTTCTGTATCAAAATTTTTCCTAATTACTCTGTCATTTTTTTTGCGAATGATTTGCTTGACGATACAGAGCTTATTATTAAGATCCAAATCCTTGGCTAGGTAAATTTTACTAAAATCTGTTTTGTTAAAAATCTCGATAATTTGATAGCGATATCGGAGAACTTGACCTGTTACATCAATTTTTAAATATTCTTCATATGCTTTTTCTAAAATACTTCTAAAATTACGTTTTGTGACTTTTTGTCCAGTTACCTGAGTCAAACGATCCCATAGCTTGGGAGCAGTTTGTGTTTTAACATAACCAATTGTATGACCGCAAAAAGGCTCTTCTAGTTCCTCGTAAGGTTTATTTTCTTCCCAACATTGACAAATAAGATTTTCTTCAGCAAACGTAAGAGGTTTTCTTGTTTTCTGAACGACTTGCTCTTTTACAAAGCTCAATATTTCTTGATATTCCATAATTTAACTTAAGTGACAGAGATTCCATTTAGATTAGAACCCTGTTCATAACTTGTCAATATGAAAAATATGAACTTTATCAGAATGGCTCTCTTATATTAAAAACTAGAAGCATGAAAGCTTTAAGCCTCTGTATCATCCAAATATTTGATATTATTTAATACATTTTCCTTTAGCCTAAGAGAGTTATATGAATTTTATAAATGTTAAACACAATTAATTAAGTGAATATGTAATCAGCCAAAAGTTAATAACCAGTTAATAGAGTTTTAATTATGGAAAGACAAACCTCTAACCCCTCTGACAAAAGCGTCCACATTCTTATTTTAGGGAATAGTTCTGACAAATCATGTAAGTTTGAAACAAATGATGAAAAGCTTGAAAAGAAACCATCTCAATTGGATTGGCGAAAAATACTCAGAATTATAAGGAATGTCAGTTCTACTATGTCTGTTTTCATTACTTTACTTAAATTGTTGCAGGAGTTAGGTCTAATACCCTAATGAGCGTCACGTGCCATTTTGGAAATTTTGTACCCTAAGCTCAAAACGCCTTCTGTGTCTACCCTCAAGTAACTAACTTGCACTCTTCTTTGTTGCAAGTATTAGGGAAATCTGGACAAAAAATCGTCATTACAGCCTTTTTGTTGCTACAAGTGAAGTTCAAAAACTCGCACTCCTAATTATTACCATACAAAATTGCTAAAATGGCACAGGGACTCTCTCACCGTCGAAAAAAAACCGCTTGTTCGCGCAGTCAACCTAAGAGCCAAAACGTAGACTAAGTGTCTCAAAGTATTATTTTCTCGTGGTTGTGAGCGGCATCACGGGCAAGATTGGCAATTGGGGCTGAAAATACTTAATATTTCGTTTGTAATCTAGGCGATTTTAGGGGCTTTTGTCACTTTAAATGCTGCGCGATCGCAGGTTAAAATCTTAAAGCCTACGCAGGTAGGCTTCGTTAGTATAGCCCCAGGCTTCTAGCCTGAGGGTTGAGGGCAATTAAAAGTTTAAAATATCCAAAGATTCCTCTATTTCTAATTCTAAAATCCTCTCCCGTGCATCTTTATGTTCTGCTAACTTTCCTTCTTTCCAATATAAATCTGCCGCTTTCTGAAAATCCTCGATCGCTAACAACTTATCTCCTAAAGAATAACGAGCAATACCACGGTTGTAATAAGCATCGCCATAATTGTAATTAATCTTAATTGCTTGAGTATAATCTTCAATTGCTCCGGTGCGATCGCCTAAATCAAAACGAGCATTTCCCCGGCTATAATAAGCATCCGCATCATCAGGGTTAATTTTAATCGCTTTATTATAATCTCCTAATTCAGAAACTGCATTACCAAAATTGTTGTAAGCAACATCATCGTAACTAATTTCAATTGACTGAGTAAAAATATCAATAACTTTTTGAGAATTTCCTAACTGAGAGCGAGCATTGCCATTTACATAATCAGGATTAATCTTAATTGCTTGATTATAATCTTCAATCGCTCCCTGATTATCTCCTATGTGAAAACGAGCATCGGCACGATTTCTATAAGCAACTGCATTATCAGGATTAATTCTAATCGCTTGCGTGTAATCTTCAATTGCTTGTTCGTAATCTCCTAACTCATAACGAGCTAAACCAAGTTTATTGTATGCTTTGGTATATTTAGGATTAATTTTTATTGCTTGATTGTAGTCTGCGATCGCTTTCTCGTCATCGACTAAATAATAACGAGCTAAACCACGTTTATAATAAATTTCAGCATCATGAGGATTAAGTTGCAATGCGGTGTTATAATTTTTAATAGCCGCTTCATATTCTCTTTTTTCAAAGCATTCATCACCCTGTTTGACGTGAAGTTGAGTTAAATCTTCTTCAATCGATATATCATGTCGAAACTGAGTTTTTTTATCTTGTTTAGAAAAATGATGATTTTCAGCAGCTTGCAACTGTTCTAAATAGCCAAATAAGCCACCACCATATAACAATTGTTCTATCCCAAATGAAATTCTACCAGTTTTCAGCTTAATCATTTGAGTGGGAAGAAACCCAGCGACAAAAAGGTGATATTCTGGTTGTGCTTCGTTGACTTCTTCTTGAATCAAAATACAGACGACAACGGCATTTTTTTCAACTTCTGCGGAACTAACTGACCATCTAACTCTCTCAATGCTGCCGTGACGCGATTTTACTTCGATACCGATCGCGCGATCGCACGAGAGTGTAAAATCAATGTTACCATCACCGCCGAATCGTTTTTCATAATCTACTTCGGTGATAAAATCGGCTAAACGTTCTTTAACAACTTCTTCACCCAGTTTTCCTTTCAGGTTGTTGATAAAAACATCCCTAACTGGTGAAGTACGTTTATATTTTTCTGCCATTAACCAACAGAAATCTCGTAATAATTTTAATCTTTCTCCAGATATTATTGTCAATTCACTATATTGACCTTCAGTTTGACAATGCAGCAAACAACCGGATGACAACCTTTTGATAAAATCTGACTGTAGCGATCGCAGGAGGGTAATCCAGTCCATGCGTGATTTCTGCGATTTTTACTTTTATTATCTTATCAAAATATCAAGTCTGCTTTCATTTTTCAATCACCTGTTACGAAACTGTGTGCGGAACGCGATCGCTTGTGCGTTTATATTTGCTATTTGTTGAATAGCAGCGATCGCGCTACCGCTAATCTAATTAAGCATGATTGAGATGCTTCACAAAAAGCAATACGGAATTTAACCTGAGGTGAACTTTCCACCATTATCTCATATAAATCTTCGATTGTTTTAATAAAGTGAGTTTGACTAACAATAATATTACTTACCTCCGAAATTTCTCTATGTTTTTTAAGATTTGTAAACACAGTTATTCGATTTGTAAAATAAGATTTATTAATCTATAGTTTTTTCTAAAATGAATATTAATAGTAACTTTTGGAAAAGTAGCATTTTAATTAGTTTTGTCAAGAATTGGTATCTAAATTAACCATAACTAAAATTTATTCTATGAAAATATTACTTGTGGAGGATGACGAGTTTGTTGCTGAGGCTCTCGTCGCTGTTCTTAATCACCAAAACTATGTAGTAGAAGTTGCCCCCGATGGTGAAACAGCTTGGGATTTAGTGGAAACATATGATTATGACTTAATACTTTTAGATGTCATCCTCCCGAAGTTAGATGGTATTAGTCTTTGCCATAAAATAAGACTTCATGGTTTGCAAATGCCAATCATGTTATTGACTGGGTGCGATAGTAGTCACGAAAAGGCTACAGGATTAGATGCAGGTGCCGATGACTATCTGGTTAAACCCTTCGATCAAGAGGAATTAATTGCACGGGTGCGAGCGCTGTTGCGTCGGGGTATTATTCCTTCACAACCTGTGTTGGAATGGGGTAATTTACGGCTCGATCCGACAAGTTGTGAAGTCACTTACGCGGAACAACCGCTATCATTAACGCCGAAAGAATATGCGTTGTTAGAACTTTTTTTGCGAAACACTCACCGCGTATTTAGCTGCGGGATGATTATAGAACATGTTTGGTCTTATGATGACGCTCCAGGTGAAGAAGCTGTTCGCACTCATATTAAAGGATTGCGAATGAAGCTTAGAAGTGTGGGAGCACCAGGAAATCTGGTTGAAACAGTTTATGGAATTGGCTATCGTCTGAAGCTACGGAAAGAGGAAGAGGGAATAGGGGGAGAGGGGGACAG
>NZ_JAOWRF010000280.1 GCF_025753815.1 Plectonema radiosum NIES-515
GGGGGGGGGAAAAGGGAGAGGGGGGGGACAAGAAAGAAATTCCCCCTTGTCCTCCTTGTCCCCCTTGTCCCCCTTGTCCTCCTTGTCCCCCTTGTCCCCCTTGTCCTCCTTGTCCTCCTTGTCCCCCTTGTCCTCCTAGTCTCCCTGTCCCCAAGTCATCCTCTATCTCAAACACTTCCCGGAGTGCGGCAACAGCGCGATCGCATTGTGCGGCGTCAACTACGCAACTTACTTTCACTTCGCTAGTAGATATCATCTGGATGTTCACACCGGCTTCTGCAAGGGTGATGAACATTTGAGCCGCGACGCCGGGACGTCCAATCATTCCTGCCCCGGAAATGCTGATTTTGGCGATTTGCTGCTGTACCATGACTTCGGCTTCTGTGGATGCACCATTTTGACTTCGCAGTGCTGGAGCGATCGCTGCTGCTACGGCTTCGGCACGCTTCAATATTGGTGTTGTTACGGTAAAGGCAATGTCATTTGTATTGCCTTCATGTATTGACTGAATAATCAAGTCTACATCGACATTTTGACGGGCTATTTCTCCAAATAACCGCGCTGCAACGCCTGGTTTATCTGGTACGTGCAACAAAGCTACTTTTGCTTGGTCGGTATCAAATTGAACATTATCCACCTGACGAGCTATTTCTAAATTCAGAAGCGATCGCTCTTGTGGCTTTGGGGAAGTGACCCAAGTACCCGGTTGATCTGTCCAGCTTGAGCGTACCACGAGGGGAACGCCGTAATTGCGGGCAATTTCCACAGCACGGGGATGCAGTACTTTTGCCCCTAAGCTGGCAAGTTCCAACATTTCATCTGAGGTAATTTCCTCTATCAACTGTGCCTCCGGAACTAAACGCGGATCTGTAGTTAAAATCCCTGGCACGTCTGTATAAATTTCACAAAAATCCGCCCGCAATGCTGCTGCCAAAGCTACTGCGGAAGTGTCGGAACCGCCACGTCCCAAAGTTGTAATTTCCCATGATTCCAAGCTGGATATACCTTGAAATCCAGCGACAACAACAACTTTACCTTCTTGGAGGTGGCGTTTTAGGCGATCGGTTTTGATATCCAAAATTCGGGCGCGGGTGTGTTCGGCTTCGGTAACAATTCCTACTTGAGCGCCAGTGAGAGAAATCGCCGGCTGTCCGAGTTCATCCAATGCCATACTTACCACGGCGATGGATACTTGCTCACCTGTCGAAAGTAGCATATCCATTTCCCGACGGTTGGGATTTTTCGAGATTTCGTGCGCTAGTTTCACAAGTCCATCGGTGGTTTTACCCATTGCCGAAACCACGACAACGACAGAATTTCCGGCTTTCACAGTTTTGTAGACGCGCTGTGCCACAGCTTGAATACGTTCAACTGAACCGACAGAACTGCCACCATATTTCTGAACTATAAGCGCCATAATAATAAAATAATTAATAAAGAAGCCTAAAAGGCATTGTAAATTAAACTGTGTAATTAACTTATCAGAATCAGTTGACACAGAAAAGCTAAACTTCACATTTTGTTGATGATTTTTTTTCTTGCGTACTTTAATTCATACAGCCCCAGTAAGCCTGCGGCTACTAGCAAAGGTAAGAAGTAGTAAATTGCGCGATATGCTAGTAATGAACCGAAAACTGCCGCAGGTGAAACTTTAGGGGAGAGAATCAGCAAAATTACCGTTTCAAAAACTCCTAAACCACCGGGAACGTTGCTGACAACACCAGCGAACATTGCTAACAAGTAGATTCCCAAAAAATCTAAAAACGACAAAGGTGTATTTGCGGGTAGCAGGGGATAGAGAATCGCTGCGGCTAAAATCCAGTCAAAGCTGGAAACGGCTATTTGCGCTAGGGATATTTGGAAAGAAGGAAAGCGAAACTCTTGCTGACGAATCACTAAAGGTTGTTTAATCAGAAGACTTCCCAACAAATAAGCCGCAACCAGGAGTAAGAAAATGACGCCGATGGGACGTGCTGTGGCAAAAGGGAAATGCAGTTGGGTGGGAATTTTTAGCGGGTTAGCGAGGAACATTATCCCAGCCACGGCAAACATTCCCAGCCAAAAAGTAAAATTAGCAAAAGCAATAATTTGAGCGATCGCTAGTGGCGAAACTCCCCAATTTGAGTAAAATCGATAACGAATAGCACTACCCGTCACCAAAGCAAAACCAATAGTATTGCTAAAAACAGAACTTATAAAGTTAGTAAAAGCTATCTTTTTCGCGGCAAGAGTACGATTAATATAACTAAAGCCCAAGATATCGTAGCCGATCATTACCACATAACCCAAGGCACTCAAACAAATCGCTAAACTTAAACGTTCTTTGGGAATTGCTGTTAAAGAGTTGAGGACATCATGAAAATTATACTGATGTAATTCAAAAGCGATCGCCCACAGCGAAAGCAGCAGCAGTAGCAAACCAAATAATGAACTAAAGTGGAGTCGGACTTTCTTCAGCATAAACGTAAGTATTTCCAGGTATAAGTGTTAAATAGCCGACTTATATCATGACAGGCTGATCGCACATACTGTAGAGACGTAGCACTGCTACGTCTCTACGAGGGTAGGTTTTTATTACTGTTAATTAAACGGACATCAGATTACTGCCTACATCATGACGCAGAAAAATCTATTCTTCCCCTTTTACCCTTTTTCAAGTCAGTTAGAGATTTTTTGTCAACTCATAAACCAATACCGTTCAGTTCAGCCCGAAATACGAGTGTAGAGACGCGAAATTTCGCGTCTCTACATGCCGAAATCAATACCAAAAATCCTTAACACGCCCGCGTATTGACTCATAAACAACAAATAACCAATATTTTAACAGTCGCAAACTTTCCATCCAGTTGACACAAGATTGACACATCATTTATATAAGCTTTTCCTTACAAGGAGTATTTTTCCAAAGGAAAGGCGTTGCGCGTACAAAGTCCGGATGGTGCGCGGACTAATCTGAAAAGAGGGTTTCAAATTTCAACTTGCGAGACTAATAAAAGAGTTTTAACCACTAACTACTAACAAATAACCAAATTTAATTTTAAAACTATGAACTACAAAATACCTCAAATTCTGCTGTTAATTTCCGTGCTAACTCTCGTTGGCTGTAACTCGCAAGGTGTCAAAGCACAGCCACCACTTTTACCTCCCCAACCAAGCGCTAGCGTCTTAGCTACCCCCCTAACTTACAAAATAGAAACCTACGATAGCGAAGCAATGGGTGGAAGTCGTACATATGGCGTTTCTTTACCTCCTGACTATGAACAAAACCCAAATCAACGCTATCCGGTAATTTTTCTTCTCCACGGTGGACACGGAAATCCTAATGATTGGTTTGCCAAAAAGGGAGGAGCATTAATCACCTTACAAAAATTGTATGCAGCAGACAAGTTGTCACCCAGTATTGTGATCACTCCAGATGGTAACGATAAACGTGGTTCTAGTCGCTATTGGGACCCCCAATATTTCGATGGTCCTAACGGCAAAGTTTCTACAGCGATTGGATCGGAGCTGGTAAAAGTCGTGCAAAGTCGCTACAGAACACTACCCAATCCCGATTTTTGGGCAATGGGTGGATTATCTTCTGGTGGTTGGGGTGCAGTCAATGTGGGATTGCATAACATTAATAACTTCTCGATTTTATTTAGTCATAGTGGTTATTTTCAAGATAAAAGTGGCGCAGAAAATAGCCCAATAACTTATATTAAAACCATTCCTACTCAAGCTAATAAACGTTTGCGAATTTATCTGGATGCGGGTAAATCAGATACTGAAGAACTTGATGATGCCAGAGAGTTTAATCAAGTATTAAGTCAACTGAAAATTTATAATATGTTTCGTCAGTTTCCCGGAAGTCACACTTGGGATTATTGGCAAGAACATTTGGCAGATTCTTTAACTTTTGTCGGGGAACAATTTAGAATATCGCAAATAGCACACGCTGCCGATCGCTTGGATTCTATTCCACAGAAAGATACTCAAAATCGTTAAATATTAGCGATATTATTAAAACCGTCGTAAAGACGTTACGAAAGGAACGTCTCTACAAGACATCGGCAATTTACCTGACATTATATTATTTAGATGAGCAATTTATTGAAAATATATACTGCCAAGAGGAAAATATCAAGAATTTTAGTTGGCATTACGAGTGCGATCGCAATTCTGACCGCAACTGGTTATTATTACGTTTTTATACTTGGGGCACCGCAACTAGATGCGCCAAAAGTAGAGACACCGACAAAGTTAAAATTTGAATTAGAAAGCTTTAACAGTCAAGCAATGGATACACGTCAATACGGTGTAATTTTGCCACCTGACTATCAAAAGAATCTCCACAAGCGCTATCCGGTGATATTTCTCTTACATGGGGGTCATGATGATGCCCGTGCTTATGTTGATAAATATGGTATTTTGAACGTACTTGATGAATTGTATCAAAGCGAAAAATTGCCACCTTGTATTATAATTACACCTGATGGCAATGACCTGCGTGGTTCGAGTCCTTTCTATGACCCCGATTATTATGATGGTCCTAATGGCAAAATCGGAACATTAATTGGTTTAGAATTAGTAACATTGGTCAAGTCACGCTACCGCACTTTAGAGAAACCCCAGTTTTGGGCGTTGGGAGGTCTTTCTTCTGGAGGATGGGGTGCATTTAATATTGGGTTACGCTATCTCAATAACTTTAACATTCTGTTTAGCCATAGTGGTTACTTTACCGATGACAGCGGTTCGCAAAATAGCCCCCAACAAATTGTCCAAAAGTTATCATTTAATGATAGGAAGCGATTAAGGGTGTATTTAGATGCAGGTAAGAGCGATCGCGATCTATTAGCATCTACCAAAACCTTCCACGAAACCTTAACCAAATTGGGTATCTCTCACGTATTTTATGCATTTCCAGGAGGACATGGTTTATCTGGTGCAGATGTCGGCTGGAACTACTTTCACAAACATCTCAAAGATTCGCTATCTTATGTAGGGCAACAATTCAAAGAACTTAAGAGTTAATAAGCAAAAAATTTCTAACTCTGTACAGACGTTCCGTTGGAACGTCTCTACCGCTTTTTTTGTACAGACGTTCCAACGGAACGTCTCTACCGCACCTCCCGTAGAGACGTTCCGAACGTCTCTACCCAATTCCTAACTTTTGACTAATGACTAATAACTTAAAAACTCGGATTGGACTTTGGAGTGCAGCTTTCCTGACAGCACTAGTCGGAGTTGTGAACTTGCTGTCAGCAGTCACACCGAACATACACGAGCGAAATCACTGGTTAAAGGCATTTTTCCCCTTTGAAATTCGTGCCAGTGGTCATATATTTGCAGCACTGACTGGGTTTGTTTTGCTAACACTTGCTACTAATTTATTAAGAAGAAAAAAAATTGCTTGGTTGCTTACCGTTGGTTTATTAGTGATTTCTATTCTCAGTCATTTGCTGAAAGGACTTGACTACGAAGAAAGTTTACTTTCGGGAGTTTTGTTATTACAATTGCTTTTAATGCGCCATGTATTTACAGCAAAATCAGACCGTCCTTCGATTGCGCGAGGAGTTAGAGTATTAATCGGTGCTTTGCTGTTTACTGTGGCATATGGAACTATTGGATTTTATTTATTAGACGGCAAATTTTCGGAGAATTTTAATTGGGGTGAAGCCATACTTCAGACTTTGGCAATGTTCTTTACAGAAGATAATTGGGGATTGCAACCCAAGACGCACTTCGGAGAATTTTTTGCCAATTCTATATATATCATTGCGGCGGGGACTTTTACGGTTGCACTAGTGATGCTATTGCAACCCGTATTTATGCGTAATCCGGCTATCCCCAGCGAACGGCAACGAGCTAGAGATATTGTGGAAAAGTATGGATGCTCTTCTTTAGCAGCATTTGGATTATTAAGTGATAAAAGTTACTATTTTAGTCCTTCAGGTCGCAGTGTAATTGCTTACGTTCCTAAAGGACGAGGTGCGATCGCTTTAGGAGATCCCATCGGACCAACTGAAGACAGAAAAGAGGTTTTGGTTAGCTTTCAGCAGTTTTGCGAACGTAACGACTGGTATCCCGCTTTTTACCAAACTTTGCCGGATAATATAGATTACTACAAGTCTTTGGGGTTTCGAGTGCTGAAGATTGGCGAAGAAGCGATCGTTGACTTGAAAACTTTTACTTTACAAGGGAAAGCAGGTAAAAACTTCAGACCAACACTAAATCGCTTAACCAAAGAAGGATATGAAGTTAAATTTTACCAACCACCCATTTCTAAAGATTTGTTGCGTCAGCTAAAAGTAGTCAGCGATGAGTGGTTACAAATGGCTCAAGGTTCAGAAAAGCACTTCTCTCTGGGTTGGTTTGACGAAGATTATCTGCAAGAGTGTGAAATCGCTGTAGTACACACCCCCAAAGGTGAAATTAGCGCTTTTACTAACATTGTCTCAGAGTATCAGCTTAACGAAGTCACTAATGATATGATGCGACACCGCAAGTCTATCGAGAACGGCACGATGGACTTTCTATTTATTAGTATGTTGCAGCATTTCCAAGAACAGGGCTACGACAGCTTTAATTTTGGTCTTTCTGCTTTGGCTGGGGTTGGTGATAGTAAGGAATCGCGCAAATTAGAGAGGGTATTGCACTATCTTTACGAGCATTTAAATCGATTTTACAACTTCCAAGGGTTGCACGCATATAAAGAAAAGTTTCGCCCGCGTTGGGAACCACGCTATTTGGTGTACCCCAGTTTAACAGCTTTACCTGATGTAGTTGTGGCTTTGATTCGCGCTGATTCAGGCGATCGCCTCCTCGATTATTTCAGACCAGGCGCCTAAATAGTGCTGAGTTAAAAATGATATCTCCCAAGAAACCCGCTTTGTCAGACAAAGCGGGTTTCTTAGTCCACCCCGACTTGACATTTTACTAGTACGTTAGTACTATAAATATATCAACATTCGATAAGTGGGTAACGCAAACATGTAAAGCGATGCCTAAATAGACATCTCCAGAAAACAATGTAGAGACTTCGTATTTCGCGTCTCTACAAGGGTTGTGGACAACGCATATTTAATTTTCGGAGAGGTTTAAGGGTTCTGGACAACGCATAGTTCATTTCTGGAGATGTCTAATGTTGTCAGAGATAAATTCACATCCAGCACTCTTTGTCAACGCAAACATCACCACACAATCACTTTCTTTAGTGTGCCATTTGAGCATTGAACTAGCGTAACTTTTGATGCACAGTATTTTGCATGTTTACCCTCAAAATTTAAAGGTTTCAAGAAGGTTTTATTGATGAATGTGATGCTTCAAAACAGTAGAGTAACATTGATTTTTAACCATTACCGGGGAAGGTAGAAATATGGCGAAGAAAGCAGCGAAAAACACAGTTGTAAATTCAAAAAATAGCATCAGCAAATCTACCAATAATCACCGAACAAGATTCACGCTTTATAACTTAGCTGGCAAGGAAAAAGCATACTATTTAGTAGATAAAGTAAATCTGCAAATCAATGCTGAAATTAGCGAGAAAGCCGTAGCCCATAGTATTATCATCATCGACCGATCCGGCTCGATGTCTTATGATATTGCGGCTTTGAAAGACACTTTAATCAAGCTTTTAACGCTGGATGAATACATTAACTTTCAGCTAGTTATCACCTTGATATCTTATTCTTCCAAAAAGGACGTAACGTGTCACTTCCAGCGCGTTCCCATTCAAGAAGTGATGAAACAAAATTCGCCTTATTTAGAAGAAATAAAAAAAATTACCGCTACTTATCTTACCTGCATATCTCAAGGGATGCAGATGGCAAAATCGCTGATTAAAAAAGAAGAACTTACCGCTATAACTTTGCACAGTGACGGTTATGCAAATGATAGCAGCCCTAGTGCAGAAGCTAAAGCGCTCTTAGAGATATGCGAAGAACTCAAAAGCATGGATGTTTTTGTCAATACCATCGCTTATTCCAATGCTTCTGACTTTAAATTGTTGTCGAAAATTGCCAACACTGTCTCAGGTGTTTGTATTAAAGCTGGTGATGTCAAAGAAGTTTATAACGCGATTTACAGCACTTCAAAACTGTTAGGTGGTGCAGTTGCACCAGCGATGGAAGAAACTTTAGCTGCTGATTATAGTTATCAAGTTTTCTTTTCTAGAAGTGCAAATAAAATTAATGGTACAAATCAGACGTTAAAAATCTTTGGAATTAAGCCAGAAGATGACGGAGTTATCTATAAATATAAGCAGATTTCTCAAGATGCTTACGAACAACTTAAAGATGTGGCGATCGCACAAAATGATGAGTCTGTGTATGTATTTGCCAAGGCTAATTTAGCTGAGGGTAATTTGAATACAGCCAAGTATGCGATCGCTAGCACTTTTAATGCTACTTTAACAGAAAGACATGCCAAAGCCCTGACCAATCAAGAAATCGCTAACTTTGCCCAAGATATCGAAATTGCCCTCTTTTATCCTAATATATTGCACGAGCATGAAATTCTGGATAAAGTCAAAGTAAATAATCGAATTTCCCTGCTAGAACTGATTAAAATCTTTGAAGAATATCGCAGCAACATCATCATCAATCTCAAACACCTGCAAGACAATTATCAAAGAAAAGGTATCAAACGGGTAAATGGTGTTAGAGATGAAAATGGCAATCTTGTCAAGCCTTGGCTAACAACAGAATATATAGATATTGGTGAATATGTTGGGATGGGTGGATTTGAAATTAACCACAACACCGCTACTATCAATATGCTTGTGAGTCGCAAAGTCAAGCTTGTCAAATCTGATGACAAAACCCCGATTATTGAAGTTGCAGGTTTGCTGGTAAATGATTTAGCTGCCTTTAATAATTATACAATTGTCAGTGATGGCGAAGTAAATGTGAAGTCACTCAAAGTCAAAATCAGCAATAAAAAAGCTTTTGACTTGCTTAAAAAAGCAGGGATACTGGAAACTGATAAATTTGACTTCAAGAGTGAGTATACCATCAACCTAGAGAATTTACCTTTAGTCTCTTTTGATGAACGTTACAGCAGCATTGATGATTTGTTCTATGAATTAGCACAAATTAAAGTACTTTGTAGTATTCTTTCCGCGCATTTGAAAGAAGAGTCAGATGTATTTTTACCAGAACAATTGGATGAGTTAAAAAAGCACTATCTCTCCAAAAATCTTTACATCAACTTCCCGACAACCAACGAATACACCGACATCCAAGAAGCTGTAGCTAACGGTACTGTTGACTTACGAGTAAGCTATAAGATTGATATTGGTAGCAAAGACATACTCAATTTCGGCAAGTTGCATTCCGCAAATAAATTCCTTGATAGGATGTATCAGGTTTATGACAAAGAAACCGGAGAGATTTTCGTCAAACCGACTTTTGAAATGGCTTTAAATGAAAATATCGCTTTTCGTCACAAGCAATTATCATCCCGCACGAAAATTACGAGAGTCGATGACTTGATGAAGTTGATTTTTGATGACTTTCTCGGACTTGAGGATAATCAAATAGTTGCAGCTATTTTGTCAAAAATTGGTGCTGATAGCTTGATACGGGTCTTACATAATCCTGTTAGTAAAGAGGAAACAATTACAGCTTTTACGGCAGCGAATAAGAAGCTAGAGAAGTATGCAGAGAAAATCTACCGCGAGAAAATTTCTCCCTTAGTATTTTACATCGGTTCTACAGGACTTTTGCCAGATGAAATGTCAGCGAAAGCTATGACTGCGGAAGAACTAGCATTGTTATACCCCAATTTGCAGTTTTCTGCATATGAGCAGGAAGGCACATTTTTTGAAGTTGGTGAAAGCATTATTAGTGTGTACGCTCAGACTGAGTATTACAGCAAAAAGATTACTGTTGGTGTGGAAGAGTAATTACTCCCTTACTGCTGTCCGGCTGCGGATACTATAATATTGCCTAGCTTTGCAGAGCGAAACTTTGAGGGATTGACGGGCATTTGTCCCCAAGCAATACCAGCAATGCAAAGAAAAATTATTGACTCCCAGCCCATGTGAACTACAGGATTAAGAGTAAGATGACCAGTTCTTTGGGGAGTATCATCACCCTGACTCATCGCAGTCCATCCATGAGCAAGTTCATGCAAGGTGATAGAAAATATGATAATTACAACGATTCTAAAGAAATGTATCGGATCGGTGATTAATGTTTAGGAGTTAGGAGTTAGGAGTTAGGAGTTAGGAGTTAGGAGTTGGGAGTTAGGAGTTGGGAGTTGGGAGTTAGGAGTTTGGAGTTTGGAGTTGGGAGTTTGGAGTTGGGAGTTGGGAGTTGGGAGTTAGGAGTTGCGAGGAGCGGAATTAACAACTTTTATTTACTACATGCCTCATCACTCATAACTTCTTAGTATAGGCTGGGTAACTTTACCGCTACTTTCTTTAACTCCTAACTCTTAACTCATAACTCCTAACTTTTTTACCTATTGCCCCAATTCTTTGAGATTGTTCATGACTTCTTGGTATAATTCTTTGTTGTTTTCTCGCTCAAAAATAGTTGCAGCGCGTTGCAAGTCGGCTTTTGCTCCTTGTTTGTCGTTGTTGGCAGCGCGGGCGTTGCCTCGGTTGTTGTATGCTGGGGCAAAGTTAGGATTGAGGCGAATGGCTTCGTTATAATCAGCGATCGCTGCTTGAGGATCTCCGTTGGCAGCGCGGGCGTTACCCCGGTTATTGTAGGCTATGGTATATTTAGAATCAAGGAGAATCGCTTGATCGAAATCATCAATGGCTCCGTTTATGTCTTTCATGGCTGAACGAGCGTTTCCCCGGTTATTGTAAGCTTCAGCATAGTTAGGATTAATGCGGATCGCTTCGGTGTAATCGGCGATCGCGTTGTTGCTGTCTCCATTTGAAGCACGAGCATTTCCTCGGTTATTATACGGTTCGGCAAAGTTGGGATTGATACGAATGGCTTCGTTATAATCGGCGATCGCTCCCTGTTTATTGCCCACATCTAAATAAGCAAGTCCTCGGCTATTATAAGCCTCAGCATAGTTAGGATTCAGGTTAATCGCTTGGGTATAAGCTGCGATCGCTGCTTGGGAGTCTCCTTTTACATGCTGACTTTGCCCTTGAATATAAAAGTCCCCAGCTTTCGATGCTGTACCAATTCGACGGTTTGGAGGACTCACTTTTATTTCTGTTACCAATACACTTTTGTTGTTACCGCAGGAAATAATTGCAGTTACGATAAATGCACTAAGCATAGTGATGGCAAATGCTTTTCCAACCCCTGTCCACTTTTGTTCAAATAACCACACTCTCATAATTTACTACAAACCGCGATTACGCCTGGATTAAATTAGTACCAAAATTTAATTACTGCAACTAAAAAATAATACTAACTTTTGCATGAAGTGCAAAGTCAATTGACAGGCTTTCCTCATATTCCATAGCTTTGATTAACGGTTATCCAAACTTTTTCGTTCCCTCTTTTCTTCACTTTTCATCAAAAGGGTATTTTATGTAGTTAGTATCAGTGTTTCATGTTTTTGGTTATACGGAATTTTGGTTTATTTATGACAAAAAAATTGTGATTTCTGGCAATTATCGACAAATATTATTTATTCCTTGTCAATATCATCCGTTTCAATTTTAGGAGTTAATCGCCATAAAGTTGTTTTTTCGGTATCTACAGACAATTGTTCGATATTTTCTCCTAAATCCGTCTTTAGTTTCTTCGTCACTGTAATCGGAAAATCTAAATTAATCCCTTCGGTTTCTACTAGCCTTGCCAATTCTCTAAACGTTACTTTGACTGTTTCCCGTTCGTAGCTAGTAAGTTTAAAATCTGAGGTTTCCGATACATTCTGAGCTTGCATGGCTTGTTTAACTCGTTCTTGCAGATGTTCTAACTCGGAATTTACCAGTTTAGATTGTTGTTGAACCTGCTGATATCTAGCTGCGAGTGATGTTAAATCTTCTGTTGCTGGGTTAGGGTTTATTTCTTTATTTAATTCTATCAAACGTTGGTGGACTTGAGCCAGATAAATACAGTCTAGACAAGCATATTCTATTTGCTCTTCGCTGAGGGGTCGTTTGCCCCAATTGCTACTTTGTTCTTGTTTATCAATATTGTTAAAGTTACAAAGTTCCAGAGCTAAAGTTTTTAGTTGATAGTTGGACAATGGCAATATATAGTAGGGAATTGTTTTTGCCATTTCTAAAGTACAAGTAATGTTTTTAGCTTTTTTGTTACCAAGAAGTTTTAAATCATAGCTAGCATTGTGAAAGACTTTTTCAATAGAAGGATTTAGCATAATTTGGCTAATAAAGTCAGCGATGATATCGGGTTGATCTAATACATCCAAAAGATAAACGCGATCGCCACTCATATCTTTGGCATCATCTAATACCTGAATCAGCGATAATCTCGGATTTTTACTTTTATAATCAGCTACTTCTGTATCTATCCATAAAGTTGGGCTATTGGTATATTCAGCAACAAGAGAACGGATTTCACCGACTGATGTCAAGTAAGGCATTAGCTAGTATTTCACTCTAAATAAATCTTTTTAACTAATTCCTTAAATAGTAGCTTTACAGCCTTGGCACTAATGTGCGATCGCTTCAAAGCGAGCTTCGTGATAAAGCACTAATCGCACTCTCAATTCTTTTGTGGACATTTCTGCACTCATTACTTTCATTTACAAATCTCCAAGTTCCATACTGAAAGTATTCTCTTTCACTTTTATACTACACGACGACTTTGGCTATGAGCCTGAGATTAAAATCTCAGGTGGGTAATGACTAAAGTCCTTATAATCGTTGCTATGAGCGAGAAGATCGCTCACTACGAAGGTATATTTGTTGATATTTACCTACGTAGACAATTCTGCATTCATTACTTTCATTTCTCTTCCTCTGGCTATGAGCGTTTTCTGGTCTGTGCGGTTCGTCAACAAATATACCCCTCATAACCCCAGTTCGTTCCGCACTCTTTGCGGTACTCCCCATTGCCCCAATCCCACAAAACTAAGAAATGTTTATAAATATATAAATATTACATATAGAATTTGGCGCTATTAATCGTTTATACTCACCCACAGGGTTGCAAATCGCCAATCGTCAGAATAGGAGGCACGCACCACATCATCCTTTACCCAACGCTCTCAAAACCATCATCACGAGAGGTAAGTAAAGCCTTGGTTGATGTGAAACGAATAATTTTTGCTCAATGGCGACGCATAAATATTAAACTTAAAAGTCTTGTGCAGCGATATCTCTAGCTATAAAATCAGCAATCATGTCTAAGGTTCTTGTCTCCGATCCAATTGACCAAGCTGGGATTGACATTCTCTCCCAAGTTGCCACTGTCGATGTTAAAACAAATCTCAAACCAGCGGAACTGATAGAAATCATTGGTGAATATGATGCGCTGATGATTCGTTCTGGCACTCAAGTTAGCAAAGAAATCATCGAAGCGGGCACGCAATTAAAAATTATCGGTCGTGCTGGTGTCGGTGTCGATAATGTCGATGTTCCCGCAGCCACGCGCCAAGGTATAGTCGTTGTTAACTCTCCTGAGGGTAACACGATCGCCGCCGCCGAACACGCCCTGGCAATGATGTTATCTTTATCTCGCTACATCCCCGATGCTAATGCTTCTGTCAAACGCAATGAGTGGGATCGCAAAACTTTCGTGGGTGCAGAAGTATACAAAAAAACTCTGGGTATTGTCGGCTTAGGGAAAATCGGTTCTCATGTAGCTGGTGTTGCCAGAGCAATGGGAATGAGATTGTTAGCTTTTGACCCTTTCATTTCCACAGAACGAGCCGAGCAAATAGGCTGTCAATTAGTCGATTTGGATTTGCTATTGCAGCAAGCTGATTATATCACGTTACACATCCCCAAAACTCCGGAAACTACCCATTTAATCAACGCCGAGAGATTGGCGAAAATGAAACCAAATGCCAGGATAATTAACTGCGCTCGTGGTGGCATCATAGATGAAGACGCTTTAGCAGCCGCGCTTTCTGAAGGTAAAATAGCCGGGGCAGCTTTGGATGTTTACGAATCTGAACCTCTGGGAGAATCTAAGTTGCGATCGCTTGGGAAAGAAGTTATCCTCACTCCTCATTTAGGCGCCTCCACCACCGAAGCACAAGTAAATGTGGCAATCGATGTTGCCGAACAAATTCGCGATGTCCTTTTAGGACTAGCAGCACGTTCAGCAGTAAATATTCCCGGACTTAATCCCGATGTCTTGGAAGAACTTAAACCCTACATGCAACTCGCAGAAACCTTAGGTAGACTAGTCGGACAGCTAGCCGGCGGACGAGTAGAATTACTGAACGTGCGGTTACAAGGAGAACTCGCAACCAACAAAAGTCAGCCTTTAGTTGTCGCTGCCCTCAAAGGACTACTTTACCAAGCTCTACGCGAACGTGTAAACTACGTTAATGCCACTATCGAAGCAAAAGAACGCGGAATTCGCGTCATTGAAACGCGGGATGCTTCAGTTAAAGACTATGCAGGTTCCCTGCATCTCGAAGCCACAGGTTCTTTGGGTACTCATTCTGTAACCGGTGCTTTGTTAGGTGACGGAGAAATCTACCTTACCAATATTGATGGCTTCCCGATTAGCGTCCCCCCCAGCCAATATATGGTATTCACCTTACACCGTGATATGCCGGGAATTATCGGTAAACTCGGTTCCCTACTCGGCAGTTTTAATGTCAATATTGCCAGTATGCAAGTAGGTAGAAAAATCGTTCGTGGTGATGCTGTGATGGCACTCAGCATCGATGACCCCTTACCCGATGGCATTTTGACTGAAATTATCAAAGTGCCGGGAATTAGGGATGCGTACACGGTAACACTTTAAAGAGTTAGAAGTTAGAAGTTAGGAGTTAGGAGTTAGGAGTTAAGAGTGAGGAATGAAGAGTTAAAAATTAATAGTAAAGAATTTTTTATTTTTAACTCCTAACTCCTCACTCCTAACTTCTAACTTTCCACTTTCCACTCCCAACTCCTAACTCCTCACTCCTAACTTCGCTCCTTCTAACTTCGCTCCTTCTAACTTCTAACTTTCTCTTGTGGCAAACACCTGGTGGGAATTACAAATTCTGTGTGAACCAGACCTAGAAGAATCTATCTTTTGGCGTTTGGAAAGTTTTGGCTGTCGTGGTACTGCAAGTGAAACAAAAGCAAATTCTTGTTTTGTACGGGGTTACTTGCCCCAATTTCAAGCGCAGTTACTAGATTTGGCAGCATTGTCATTATGGCTGCGTCAAGATGCTTTGTGTGTCGGATTGTCTGCACCAACTTTGCACTGGCAGATAATTGATGAAGAAGATTGGTCAAGTAGTTGGAAACAACATTGGCAACCCCAAGAAATAGGCGATCGCTTTCTCATCAATCCCGCTTGGCTACCTTTACCACTTTTAGGCGATCGGCTGGTAATTAAGTTAGACCCAGGTGTTGCTTTTGGCACAGGCAACCATGCCACAACTCAGTTGTGTTTAGAATCCTTAGAAATGCGTTTTGCTGAAGTACCACCATCTTTCGCAGATGTAAACGCCCAAAAACACGATGTGGTAATTGCAGATATCGGCTGCGGTTCTGGTATCCTTTCCATAGGGGCACTGCTTCTGGGAGCAAAAAAAGCTTATGCCGTAGATACCGACCCTTTGGCAGTACAATCAACTAACAGCAATTGCATCCTCAACGATATTAATGCCGAAAAGGTGGTGACAGCACAGGGAAGCGTAGATGTTTTAGTGAAACTGCTAGAAAAGCCCGTTGATGGAATTGTCTGCAATATTTTAGCCGATGTGATTATCGAATTAGTACCACAAATGAGTGCGATCGCCAAAACGACCACTTGGGGTATCTTCAGTGGTATTCTATTAGAACAATCGAAATCAGTTGCTGATGCCTTAGAAAAAAACGGTTGGGTAGTTGCTACCTTGTGGCGCCGTAAAGAATGGTGTTGCTTGAATGTGCGGCGATCGTAAGTCAGCAGAAGCGGTAGAGATGCCTCTGAGTGGAACGTCTGTCTGTACGGAAGAGCGCAGAATAGCGACGAGAGATTTTGGGAACATTTAATTCGTGATGAGGAAGATTTTCAAGCGCATTATAATTATATTCATTACAATCCCGTCAAACATGGTTTGTGTGCTTCTCCCAAAGATTGGAAATTTTCAAGTTTTCATCGATTTGTAAAAAAAGGAATTTATCCCTTATATTGGGGAGTAAACCAGGTTCCCAACATACCAAGAGCGATCGCAGATGAACAATTCGAGTAAAAATCTTGTAGGGTGCCCTTAGCGAAGCATAACGCACCATTGATATTATTTGTAGCGATCGCCTGAAGGTGCGTGACGGCAAATTAGAGTTATTTCGTTACGCTTCATAATTTAGCGATTTGTAATACTTTTGCGTTGGGGTTGCGCTTGAGGTGCTTAACTACGCATTGGGGATGGTTGGGTAAATCGATGTCTTCGGCTAAATATGTGTCCCCAAATCCACCGCTTGCCAGAGTTTTGCTGATTTTGTATCGGTTGCGAAGTATTTGACCGATATGCATAGATTTACTTAAGTTGCGCGTTGATTGGTTTTATTTTCCCATATTCGCCATAAATTATATATTAGATATCTCCAGAAAAGACGTAGAGACGTTCCACATGCTTCGTCTCTACAAAAGCAAATAAAACCCATCGTTCTTGATAAACTATATAGCGCTTCTCGGTTGTGTGCAATACGCGGTGTAGAGACTATTCTGTGCTACGTCTCTACATTTATTTTTTGAACATGTATGTGATTCAAATGAGAACCGCTATATTCTTCGGGCAATATGAAAACCTGAGAGAAATGAAACCTCAACACTCTCACCACATTTTTTATCTAACGCTTCCTTCAAATCTGCAAACAAAGAATCCCGCTTCTGTGGTTCTAATGCGATATACGGTGAATAAGTACTTAAAAGCGTCAAATAATCATCAACGCTATAGCTGACTTCACAAACCAACTCTTCAGAGACTAAATTGTGGAAGCGACCTGAGTCAATAGCAAACTTTCCAAAGCTTCTAAAATTCTTTTCCTGAGTTTCTCTGGTTTCATATTGCCCTAAAGATGGAGCATGTATCTGATAAACCTGATGCAAAACCTGGTACACTTCGTAATTAGGTTGAACTTGCATATTCAACATCAAAATCAGAGAACCGTTGTCTTTTAATGCATCAGCAGCTTTCGGATAGCCAATCTCTGCGGGAATCCAATGAAAAGCACTCGCTGAAAGCACCGCATTAAATTTCGCCGGTTCTAACTCCCACTCCTCAAATGTGGTATTCTTAACTTCTACGTTTGAATACTGAGAACAGTTTTGTCGTGCTAACTCGCAAGCTGCTAAACTTGGCTCAATGCAGATCATTGAAAAACCCAATTCAGCAAACGATGTAGTTGCAGTTCCCGGACCACATCCCACCTCAAGAATAATTGCCTCTTGATCAAGTTCAGCTAATTCTACAACACGAGAAACAAGCTGCATCGGATAGCGTGGTCTTGCCCGGTTGTAAGCATCTGCTACCTCACTGTACCAACTTCTTCTTTCTTCGACAGTGTAACTATTTCCGTTATTAAACCAAGTTATTTTATCTTCGGATTCCATAGAGTGCGTTCACGAAGTGACTCTGAAAGAGTATCGCTATGAGCGGTCAATTTAGCAGCCTAACTATCAGAGCAGTGCATTCTTATACAATTGTATGGGTAATAGGTAAAAAGCAATATTACCAATTACCCATAATATCATGTCCGTTTAATCAACACTAATAAAAATATCGCAACCGTCGTCGAGACGTTGCGATGGAACGTCTCGACAATATGCATGATTTGTCGGGCATGATATAATTCTTAAATCAGCGTTTGTAGATGCTGAACTAATTGCGGTGCGCCCATTGCACCCTCAATGCGATCGACAGGCTGACCCTGTTTAAATAATACTAACGTCGGTAGAGCCGAAATTTCGTAGGCAGTGGCTAACTCCGGGTATTTTTCAGTATCAATTTTGACAATTTTCATCTTTCCGGTGAGTTGAGCATTGACTTGCTCTAAAATCGGCACCATCATTTGACACGGACCGCACCAGTCAGCATAAAAATCTACCAACACCGGTAAATCAGAACCTGACAGCATCTCTTCAAAGCTACTGAATTGTTTTTTCGTTGACATATAACACACCAGTTTTTACTGTTTGATTTTAATGGTAGTTCTTGCCCATTGAAATCGGTGTAACATCTTTTTGCTTTTATTGCTGCTTGAGGAGTGCATTAGACTTCTTGCACTTGTTGGCTTTTTTCCTGCCAGAGCCTTGTAACGAGAGATGATAAAGCATCAGGCTTTTGTCTACGTCAGCCAAAAAATACATAATTATTTACAGTTGCTTTTTAAATGCAACATAATTGCAGATGAAAGTCCACTCAAAAGAGGAGTACTTATATCAGCCTTTCTTAAACCTTCGGCTGTCCAAGAGTTACAATTTCTTAATATCGAGTAACTGCCTTTTGCCGCATAAAATCCAGCATTATCAGTATAACCATTACCTAAACGAATTTGCCTGCCATTGGCATCAATTTGAAAACTAGATTCAATAAACTTCGTTAATTGCCAATAATCGTTTTGATTAATTTTAATACATTTCACCTCTAGATCGTTGGGTATTATTTGGTAGCCTTTAACGTACATGACAGAAGGAGTGGGAAGAAATAGCGCAATCAATGTAGTAGAAAGTTTGAGATTTGCCAAAGAAGGAGTTGACATATAAAAATCGCGATCGCCCCAACCGAAACTTAAATAATTATAATTTTTAGCACGATCTATACCAATTTCATCTATAGATAAATATTGATGCCAATCAAAAATTCGATTTTCAGTTGGCACGATAATATTAGAGTGAATACCAGTATTAGAAACACAAACTTTTATTTCGCAATTATTTTTTGAGTGATTACCCCATTTAGCAGGTATCAAAAGACCGCAGCATAGGAAAGTTAAACTAAAAAAAATAGCAGCGAAACAACGAGTAAAATAACGGTATAATAAGCGTGGTAAACTCAAATTTTTCATATATTTCATAATAGCCCCAGCACGGTTTGAGAGAAAATTTAAACCAGGGAAATGGGAAAAGTGGATAATTCTAGATATAAACTACAAAGGATTAAACAGATGGGTACCCGCGCACTGCTGTTAGTAAATCCTCACGCCCGTCAAGGACAAAATAGTCTGTCCGAAGCAATCAATTACCTGAAACAACTGGGTTTTGATTTGCTAGAGGAGTCTACAGAAAATGCCGAGCAAATACCGTCCGTTATCGAACGTCATCAACATGAAGTTGACTTGGCGATCGTTGGTGGTGGAGATGGCACCTTAAATGCGGCAGTAGATGCTTTAGTAACTAGCCAGTTGCCTTTGGGAATCTTGCCTTTGGGAACTGCCAACGACTTAGCAAGAACTTTAGGAATTCCCAACTCTCTAACCAAAGCTTGTGATATTATCGCTCATGGTGAAGTGCGACGCATCGATTTGGGGTGTGTGAACGGCAAGTACTTTTTCAACGTTGCGAGTCTGGGGCTGAGTGTAAAAATTACCCAGCGACTTACCAAAGAAGCCAAGCGTCGATGGGGAGTGTTTGCTTACGCTGCTACCGCATTGCAAGTAATTTGGGAATCTCGACCTTTTAGTGCAGAAATTCGTTTCAACGGCGAATCGGTCAAGGTGAAAACAGTGCAAATTGCTGTGGGTAACGGTCGTTATTACGGTGGTGGAATGGCGGTGGCTCATGATGCGTCAATCGAAGATCAAAGGCTAGACCTCTACAGTTTAGAGATTAAGCATTGGTGGGAAATTATTCCTTTATTGCCCGGTATGCGACAAGGACGACACACTAATTCGGGGAATGTCCGCACCCTGAATGGTCAAGAAATTGAAGTGTATACCCGCAAGCCGCGTCCCATCAATACCGATGGTGAAATCACAACTTACACCCCTGCCCACTTCCGCGTTATCCCTCAAGCATTGTCTGTTTTCGTGTCGCCGAGGAAAGAGTTATGAGGATGGGGACAAGGGGGAGAG
>NZ_JAOWRF010000088.1 GCF_025753815.1 Plectonema radiosum NIES-515
TCAGATGTGTATAAGCGCCCGACTCCCAACTCCTAACTCCCAACTCCCAACTCCCAACTCCCAACTCCCAACTCCCAACTCCTAACTCCTAACTCCCAACTCCCAACTCCCAACTCCTAACTCCTAACTCCTAACTCCTAACTCCTAACTCCTAACTCCTAACTCCTAACTCCTAACTCCTAACTCTACCCACTAACTAATATCAACTATCAACTAACTAATATCAGATTATATAAATGCATCATAATCCCATAAAAATCAAAAATCTTAGCTATACTTATCCTGATGGAACTCAGGCTTTAAAAAAAATTAATCTATCTATCGAAGCTGGAGAAAAGGTAGCATTAATTGGGGCAAATGGCTCAGGAAAATCTACGTTGCAGTTTCACTTAAATGGAATAACTTTACCTCAAGAAGGAGAGGTAATTATTGGGGAATGGTTAGTAGCTCCTAAGAATTTGCGAGAAATTCGCAATTTTGTCGGATTGGTTTTTCAAAATCCAGATAATCAGCTATTTATGCCCACAGTATGGGAAGATGTTGCTTTTGGTCCGATGAATTTGGGTTTGCGAGACGAAGAACTCAAAAATCGCGTTCTTGAAGCTATGGCTGCGGTTGATATCGATCCAGAATGGTTTGGGGAACGCAATACTGATAATTTATCTGGAGGGGAAAAAAAACGGATTGCGATCGCAGGGGTTTTAGCGATGAATCCGCAGGTTTTGGTATTGGATGAACCTTCTGCTCAATTAGATCCGCGATCGCGTCGTCAGTTAATTGATTTGTTACAAACTTTGCCTTTTACTCAACTAATTGCTACCCACGATTTAGATTTAGCTTTGGAACTTTGTTCCCGCACTATTGTGTTGAGTCAAGGGCAAATTGTTTTCGATGGTCAGACTGAGCAGGTAATGAATGATTCAGAATTTTTGCTCGCTCACGCTTTAGAACCTCCACTCAGCTACAGTCGTCCTTATTGTTTAATTAAAGATGCACCTATCAAAGTTGGGTGTTAGTGGTGCATATGCATACCAGGCATTTCATTTTCTCCGGGTTGATAAACAATAGACATCGACCGAATTTAATGATGCGTTATTTGAACCCCAAGAGACGTAGCAGTGCTACGTCTCTACATTCATTTTCGGAGATATCTAATGACTGTTGACTAAAAATAACGAAATAAATTCAATATTTTTTGTTTCACCCGTTCTAAAACAGGTTCTTCTGCCAATTCTTCAGAAAATAATATTTCATATATCAGCGGTACTCCTAACTGTAAATCTTCCAGAATTTGACGTTGATTAAACACATCTTCTGGCTCTCCTTCTAACACGAGTCGTCCTTTATCCATGACAAAAATCCAGTCTGCCCAGCGATAAACTAAATCTAGGTCATGAGTTGCCATGAGTATTGTTGTCCCAGATGCATGAATTCTTTTTAGAGTTGCCATCAGGTTACGAGTATGCAAACGATCCAAATATGCTGTAGGTTCATCTAATAACAACAGTTGAGGTTGTAGCACCATCACATCTGCAATGGAAACTCGCTTTTTTTGCCCTAAACTCAGATGATGTACTGGTCTTTCTGCTAAAGTAGTTAATCCAAATTCTTCTAATGCTTGTTCTACTCGTTGTTTAATTTCTATTTCTGGCAACCCTAAGTTACACAAGCCGTAAGATATATCTTCTTCAACGGTGGAAGCTACAAGTTGTTGCTCTGGATCTTGAAATATAAGCCCGACTTTTTGGCGTAATTGTAGTAAATATTTTCGGTCATATTTTAGTGCCTCTCCTTGCCATTTAATATTACCCTTATTGGGTTTGTATAGACCGTTAGCTAATAAGAATAATGTAGTTTTTCCGCAGCCATTTTGACCAATTAAGGCACATCTTTTATTTGCGGGTATTTGTAATGTTAAATTATTAAGTGCGGATTGTTGTGCACCTGGATATGTGTAATGTAGTTGTTCAAATTCAAGTAAATATTGCTGCATAATATGATATTAAAATAAAGGCACGCAGATGCCAGCAAATGACCGCAGATGACCCTAGATGCCCGCAGATGCCCGTAGATGCCCGCAGATGCCCGTAGATGCCCGTAGATGCCCGTAGATGCCCGCAGATGCCCGCAGGCTAGAAGCCTGGGGCTACACGAACGAAGACCGCCTGCGCGGTCTAAAATCTTGGAAGGCTGCGTAGGCAGCCTTTGTTCGTATAGCCGCACCCTTCTAGGGTGTCGGTGACAAAATGGCGATATTCCCGACGAACAAAGACCGCCTGCGCGGTCTAAAATCTTGGAAGGCTGCGTAGGCAGCCTTTGTTCGTATAGCCGCACCCTTCTAGGGTGTCGGCGACAAAATTGGGATGCTCTGGTCAGAAAAGAGATATGCTGCATTCTAATATTATTAATAACGTACAACCAAAGATTGCTTCGATCGCATACCGCTGTGAGTGATAATATCGGTGGGGATGCCAAACTCGAAATTCTCCATTAAATCCCCGTGATTCTAAACTTAAGGAGACTTGACGATAGTTTTCTATGGTACGCTTAAGTAATTGCCCAATTAATAAAGCTAAACTTTTCATACTTGTAGAAAATGTGCGATAACCACCACGAGATTGTTGAGCAGTCCATAACTCGGCGGCGGCATTTAACAGAACGAAAATAAAGCGATACATTAGTAATAAAAGGTCTGTTAAAAGCACCGGAAAACCAACGCGTCGTAAAGTTTGCAAAAGTTCTGTAAAAGGGATGGTTAACATGACAAAATATAAGCAGGAAAGTGATGCGATCGCTCTCGTTAAAATTGTCAATCCCTGCTCTATTCCTTTCCAACTTAGATATACATAATAACTGCCAATAGTCAAGCCTTTGATTGAGTCATTTTGGACTAAATCTAGATGAGAAATATCTATGGCGTTGATGGCTAAAGCTGGTAAACTGGTTAACCAGAAGAAAGTGGCAAGATAAACTAATTTCAGATAGATTTTGGCAGGAATGCCAGCATAAACAACTGTCCAAATGCTCATCCAGATAGCAATCAAAATTTGTATTTGTGGATGAGCAAAGGCAATGATAATTAGTAAAGCGATCGCTAACAATAATTTCTGCTCTGGAGCTAACCACCGCAACTTATTAGTATAAGCAAGGGTGTCAATCTGAATGTTCATTGTTACTTTTTTGCTGTTGGGAGCGTCCTTTATATAAACCAATTACATAACCAATTACACCAGCACCCAAAGCAGCTTGAGACGAAAATAATAAGCTTTCTACTTCACCACTAGGTGGTTCAAATAGTGATTTGAACCAAGGTTGATATCCGGGTTGTACTTCGGTAATCGCTTTTTCGGCTTTGTCATCCGAACCAGCAAATTCACCACCCCGCACAAATATTAATGGTGCGATCGCTAAAGTTAATACTGCAAGTACTAACAGCCAGTTTTGCAATTTGTAATTGGGATTTTTCATTTTTTCTTAGTATAGATTTAAACGCACTCGTAACGCTGAGTCAGCGCACTCGTAACGCTGAGGTTTTTGGAATTTATGCAATGCCTGTTTTTTCATTACCCTTGGCTTTCCTGTTTGATTAATTTCAACAGTTCAAGTTCTTGCGGGGTGTAAGATTGTAGCCAGTTCCATACCAACACTGTTAGCAATCCTTCACTAATTGCTAAAGGAATTTGAGTTATGGCAAAAATTCCCGCAAACTTGATAAATGAAGCGATAAATCCCCCAATCGGTGCGGGAAAAGCTAAAGCGAGTTGGATGGATGTAATGATGTATGTGAGTAAATCTCCTAAAGCTGCGGCTAAAAAGATAGCGATTCTTTGCTTACCACTTAAGCGCATGGTGAGATTATATATCCAGTAAGCGGCAAATGGTCCGGCGATCGCCATCGAAAAAGCATTTGCTCCCAATGTTGTCAAACCACCGTGCGCTAGCAGCAAGGCTTGAAATAACAATACTAAACTACCCAGCACCGACATTGCTAAAGGTCCAAACAGCACTGCACCTAATCCTGTACCTGTGGGATGAGAACAGCTACCCGTGACTGAAGGCATTTTTAAGGCTGAGAGTACAAAGGTAAAGGCACCTGACAGCGCTAAAAGTAATTTTAGTTCTGGGTTGGTTTGGGTGATCTTCGTGAGCGATCGCAATCCTAATACAAAAAATGGTAACGCTACTACCCACCAAAAAATCGCCCACTTCGGTGGTAAAAAGCCTTCCATAATGTGCATTGCGTAAGCTGGTGCGGATGCGCTGACGATGAGGTAGAAGCTGAGAACTCCGATGATAACTAGTGTTGTGCGTTTGGATTTGAGAATAATTCTTGACACTCTTAGTACCTCTATAACCGAAATTATTTGTAGAGACGCGAAATTTCGCGTCTCTACATCTTTTGCGGAGATTTATAACACGATTGCTATAAGTTTGTGTTTAATTTGCTTTTGCTTGTGGTTTGCGTTGATGCTGTATTAGCAATCCCATCGCCATACCAATGCCGACAAAGGCTGTAAAGTAAAATAAACCAATTAAGCGGATATAAATTGGTGGTGCGATTCCCTCAACTTCAATTTCCTGAGCTACTTTCATCGCTGGAAATTGACGATTAGCTCCAGGTAGGGGAGTTACTTCCACCTCAACTTTGTGGGGTGAACCATCAAAAAATTGCTCCTGCCATGTTAACTTGCCTTGTGGGTCGGAAATACCTTTGTAGGCAAAAACTGTTAAATTATGTTCTAAGGCGATCGCTTTCACTTGCAACGCTACATCTTTAATTGGTTGTCCTGTGACGCTATCCTTGACTTGTAGCGCTAAATTCGCAAGTTTTCCCACAGTCGCGTTTTTATCTCCATCAAGTCTGACTTCCAATTGCTGAGATTTTTGGACTGATGGAGCGCGATCTTCGGTAGTATTTGAGTGTCCGCTGCCGTGAGCTTCTGCAACTTCTGCACTAATATTAATAAACAATAGCGTTACTATTGCCACCACTGTCAACGCACTTAACAACAGACGCACTGATTGCGGGGCAATTTCACCTTCTCGCAGTTCTTCTTGTCCACCAATAACCCAACCACCCAACAATCCTACTGATAATAAAACAGCGGCAACAACAACAAAATATTTATATTTTACTGGATTTTCCCGAACTTTTAAATTCAAGGTTTGCTCATAAGTCGCAAAAGCATTTGCAACCATTGGTGAAACATTTACCCGCAGTTGATAATTACCACGAATCGGTAATATCTGCTGAATTTCTAACTTACCATCAGGTGCAGCCGCTTTCATTTGCAGCAATTTTGTTTGCTCAACAATGGGAAAATCTGTTGTTAACCAAAAGTTACGCGGTGGTGTGAGAATTTCTAAACTTATTAAAGCATTTTCTAACGGTTTACCCGCAGCATTAACAGCTTGTAGCGTCAAAGTAACGGGAGATTGTGGTTTTTTTGCTTCGGCTTCAAAGGGCAGAATCTGTTCTAATGGTGGGTTGGTGGTAAGTTGCACTCTTGGTGCAGAAGTTTGGGAAACTCCCACAAATGAATAAAGAATTGACAACGCGATACAAACAGCGCTAATAACTCCGAACAAGCGATATTTTTTCATCTCAAACCTTTTTGTGGAATCCAAATGTCAGGAGTCAGGAAGCTTCTGTGTTTTGGCTTCTGACTCCTAACCACTCTACGTCACTTAAAATTATTTCCCAGCAAAAATAAGATGGCTCTGAAAATTCTGGGAATTATGATAATTTAGTGACATGCAACTCCTAATGTATGGTGACGTGCTGAGTGTGCTGCGTTATGAGCCGCAGGGTAAGTGGAGAATAAAACAGTCCAGATAACTAAAGAAGATAACAGCATATAAATCGTTACCTGCACAGGTTTAGACAGGGTAACATTTGCGGTCTTTTGCAACACTGAAGGACGAGACAAAGTAGTCATTTTTGACCTTTTATAATTAGTTTGGGTAGTTGATCAATCAAAGGGCATTTTGCCACTTTATTGCAAAAAGATATACGATAAACTTTCTTTTTGACAACTGTGTATAAAATGTGTTATTTGGTGATGCCAGCTAAAAAAGAGGGGAAAAAGTGCATTAGACAAACGTCGTGAAAAAGAATGTAGAGACTTCGCCTGATCGCGTCTCTACAAGGGTTTCGGGCAACGCATAATAAAATATCGGTCGATGTCTATTGCATAACCCTGGGATGAATTGTAGAGACGTTTCGGTGAAACGTCTCTACAATATGTTGAATTTTTGACGTATATTGCATTCATCATCCCAGAAATATGCAACGCCGGAAAAAGTGTATAATTTTTCTTCTTGAAGCTTACAGCAATTTTCGGGTAAATAGACCCTTATTGTAGAGACGTTACATGTAACGTCTCTACATAGGTTTTGGTTTTTGATGTGTGGTTCAAATAGATGAAAATTGCTGTAGCCAGAACCGCTGTATAAGCTCAAATAGCAACCTGAGAAGATTATTGACAAAAATTATTGATTTCGATAATATACATAAGTCAATTGCAAATAATTTGCAAACTTATTTATTTGGGCGCTAATTGGAAATTCCATGCCTAACAACTTTGCTCTGGGGAAAGAAATTCTTTGGAGCCGTCGTCAACTGTTGAAGCTGGGATTAGCTGGCGCTGGTGTGGCTGGGGCGACGGCGCTTTGGCAGGCGTTTAATGCACAAAGTAAGTCAATTGTCAAAATACCGCCAATGGAGGCGATGTCTGGCGACAAGACCCAGGGCATCTACGCCCAAACAACTGCTGCCAACCCGATGCAAGTGCTACGGAATTTTGATTATGGCACGGTAAAGCAGGAAAATGGACGCACTATCCGCGAATTTCGCTTAACTGCTGGTACTTCCATCATCCAGCTAAATAGTGCTGTGTCTTACAACATCTGGGATTTAAATGGTCGGATTCCCGGACCCACACTAAGGGCAAAACAAGGCGATCGCGTGCGGGTATTGTTCCACAATCAAGCCGGACATTCGCACTCTTTGCATTTTCACGGTGTCCACCCGGCAGAAATGGATGGTATTCGTCCAGTTAGCAACGGTAGTGCCACAATTTATGAATTTGACGCGGAACCTTATGGCGTTCATTTGTACCACTGCCATATTGAACCAGTAACCCGTCACATTGCCAAAGGCTTGTACGGAATGTTTATCATTGACCCACCCAAACCCCGTCCGCCGGCGGATGAAATAGTTTTAATTATGGCTGGGTATGACATCAATGATGATAACCGCAATGAGTATTACGCTTTCAACGGTTTACCGCATTATTACATGGATAATCCGATTAAAATTTATCAAAATCAGTTGATTCGGCTGTACGTCCTCAACATCATTGAATTCGATCCAGCAGTTACCTTTCACCTCCACGCCAACTTTTTTAATGTTTATCCTACGGGAATGACTCTCACTCCCACCCACAAAGCAGATGTAATTACGATGGGTATAGCGGAACGACACATTTTAGAATTTGCCTTTCGCGATCCAGGTAAATATATGTTTCATCCACATCAGGATGCGATCGCCGAAAACGGCTGCATGGGTAATTTTGAAGTAGTCGCAGACAGTAAAAACGCACTTTCAACTCAGAAAAATTCCTAAACTCAACAATATAAATTTAAATGTGTTGCATTATACTCTGCATCCAATTAGGGCAGAACCTGGAATGAGCGCAAAAACCCTCTGCAACTCTTATTGTTTGGCGTACTTAGCGCACTTGGCGGTTCGTTTTTTCATAATTATGCGCTCATTCCTGCCTAAATTAAAAAAATGCATTTACAGTTAAATTTTCTTAAATAGTTGATAAAAAATATCATTATATGCAAAAGTAAATTCTACGACTAAATGTCAAACTAACGTGCAGTTACTAGCTAACAAAGTTTTAATTAATACATGAGTAAACATTTATTGGAGCAAAAATGATCAAAGTTCGTTACATTTTTTTGGCTGTAGCTGCTTGTGCCATAGTTTCCCTCAGTTCCTGTAATGCAGGCACACCAACCGCAGATAATACAGGAGCATCTGTTGCCAACTCTAGCCCCCAGGCAAGCGAGGCAGTAAGTAAGAATAGTCACAGCGGTCACGGCAGCAAAGCTCAAATAAATATCAATACTGCGATATTGTCCGAGTTAGATAAGTTTGAAGGCAAGCTAGCAATACCAGCATTATCAAATAAAATTCAAGCAAATCGTCCTTATGCCTCACCATCCGAATTAGTATCCAAAAAGGTGATAACTCAAGAGCAGTTTGACCAAATTAAAGATATGGTTACTGTTCAAGAGATAGCATTGACAGGTGAAGCAAAAGATGTTGACTATATGAGTAAATTGGGCTTGATGAAAGGGCATCTTTTAGTAGCCAAAGAACTGCTAGATCAAAATCAGCCGAAACAAGCAGAACCTCATATTGGGCATCCAGTTGAAGAGATTTATGTTGATGTTGAAGAGCAACTAAACGAACGTAAAGTTAAAGAATTTAAAACAACTTTAGTAAGTTTGCAAGATTTAGTGAAGTCGAATCCAAAAGCTGCTAAACTAAAAACTGATTTTGCCTCTTCAATGCAAGCAGTAGATGGTGCGATCGCAGCTTTACCAGAAGCGCAACGCTCAAAAACAGGATTTGTACTACAGACGATTAATGAGCTATTAGATTCAGCAAACTCAGAATATGGTGCCGCGATCGCTAACGGCAAAATATCTGCGGCAATAGAATATCAAGACTCTCGTGGTTTTGTCATCTACGCAAACCAATTATACAAAGGTATTTCTAGCCAAATGGCGAAAGACTTTCCCGAAGCACATAAAGCCATTGAAACAAGTATGGCTGAACTAACAAAAGTTTGGCCCTCCGCGATTCCTCCATCTGCACCGGTGAAAACCCCCGATGATGTTACCAAGTTAGTGAAAACCATTGAGCAAAATTCTCAAATCGTAATTGATAAATCAAACACCCAAGCCCAGGGATAGCAGTTTTACTTAATTCTTAATAGCAAAATTAAGGAGTTTAAAATTAGCTTATAAGTGAGAAGAAAGTAGAGACGTAAAGCGCGGAACGTCTGTACAGTAGAGACGTAAAGCGCGGAACGTCTGTACAAAAGTTAGGAATTATACTCATAATTCCTAACTCCTAACTCCTCATTCTTAACTGATTACTCTCCACACATCACTTCAATTAACGCAAAATGCAAGAGCTTGACCAGAAAAAGACCATCGACTTACTCAACGCAATCATGGAATTTGAACTAGCTGGGGTAGTGCGCTACACTCATTATTCTCTGATGGTTACAGGTCCCAACCGCATTCCGATTGTGGGTTTTTTCAAAGCGCAGGCTAGCGAGTCTCTACTTCATGCCGAACAAGTGGGAGAAATACTCACAGGTTTAGATGGGCATCCTAGCCTAAAAATTGCGCCGATGGAAGAAAGTTACAAGCATTCAGTTAAGGATATCTTGACAGAAAGCTTGTCCCACGAAAAAAAGGCTCTGGATTTGTATAAAAGTCTGCTAGAGACTGTAACTAATGCCAGCATTTACTTAGAAGAATTCGCCCGTAATATGATAGGACAAGAAGAGATGCATAATCTCGAACTGAAAAAAATGTTACGCGACTTCAGCTGATAAAAGTGAGGAGAACAAAATGAGGAGTTAGGAGTTGGGAGTGATGAGTTAGGAATTAAAACTATTAGCTCCTTACTCTTAACTCCGTGCCTTATAAAGTGAGGAGTAAGGAGTTATGAGTTAAAAATTAAAACTACGCTCCTCCTAACTCCTAACTCCTAACTCCTAACTCCTAACCCCTAACCCCTAACCCCTAACTCCTAACTCCTAACAGACAATGAATTTTAGTACTGCCTTACCGACTTTTGTAATTACACTCCGAGAAGGAGTAGAAGCTGCCCTTGTTGTGGGCATTGTGCTTGCTTTGTTGAAAAAAGCCAAACAATCTCAACTTAACTCTTGGGTGTATGCTGGTGTGGGCGTTGGCATTGCCGTGAGTGCCCTCGTAGGTGTGTTGTTGAGTTGGGTAACGATCGCGCTAAGTGCTGCAAATCCCCAATACGCATCGGTGACAGAAGTTTTGCTAGAGGGATTTTTCTGCGTATTAGCGATCGCTATGCTCAGTTGGATGCTCATCTGGATGACCAAACAAGCCAGATTTATGAAAGCTCAAGTTGAAGGAGCAGTCACAAGCGCTCTCAAAGCAGATAAGAATGCCGGCTGGGGCGTTTTTTGGTTAATTTTGATTGCCGTTCTTCGTGAAGGCTTTGAAACAGTTTTCTTTGTCGCTGCCAATTTTCAACAAGGATTCATGCCAGCTTTCGGTGCTGTTAGCGGTTTAGTGGCTGCTGCTGCTGTTGGTGTGCTGATGTTTAAATGGGGTGTCAAAATTAACATCCGGCAGTTTTTCCAGGTGATGGGCATTTTTTTGGTATTTATTGTTGCCGGTTTGGTAGTGACGGCACTGCAACGCTTTGATGAAGCTTCTGCTGCTTTGGCTTTAAGCGATCGCGCTTCTGAAAGCCTTTGTTTTTATTACGAACGCTTTACCAAAGTCCATTCTTGTATTTTGGGTCCGATGGTTGCAAATACCTCGAAAATCTTACCTGATGAACAATTCCCAGGCATTATTCTTAAATCATTATTTGGCTACAGAGATCATCTTTATCTCGTGCAGGCAGTAGCTTATTTAGTATTTTTAGTGACTCTTGGCGGTACATATTTGCGTAGTATTGCAGATGGTGGTAGCGCCAAAAATCAGCCCCGCAAACAAAAATCTATGAGTTCTAGTTCTGATTAAAAGGGAATTGGTAATTGGTTATTGAGAATAGTGATGTGCGTTTTTTCCCATTACCCATTACCCATTCCCCATTACCCATTTACAACTTTTCTGGCTGAGATGGATTAACAGCACTTACTTGAGCTTTAGCAACCATTCCTGGTTGTAAAAAAGGAGTATTAGCAACGGAATTGTTAGCCAAAGTAAACAAGGGATTTGACAAAATACCCGCGAGAGAAGTCGCGATTAAAGTTACTATCAAACCCACTTGCAAAGGTCTAAACCCAGGCAAATTCCAACGCACTTCGGGATAATTCTTCACCGCGTCGGACATTTCTTGAGGTTCTTTGACTACCATCATTTTGACTACGCGAATGTAGTAGTAGATGGAAACAACGCTGGTAACTAAGCCTAGCAAAACTAGCCAATAAAGCCCCGCTTGCCAACCAGCCCAGAAAATGTAAATTTTGCCAAAGAATCCCGCAAGCGGTGGAATCCCACCCAAGGAAAGTAGGGAAATACTTAATCCTAGAGTTAGTAACGCATCTTTTTGATACAAGCCTGAGTATTCGGCGATCTGGTCGGTTCCCGTCCGCAGGGAGAAGAGAATTACGCAAGTAAAGCCGCACAAGTTCATAAACAGGTAAACCAGCAAGTAAAAAATCATACTGGAATATCCGGCTTGCGTGCCAGAAATTAAGCCAATCATCACAAACCCAGCTTGGGCAATAGATGAATAAGCTAGCATCCGTTTCATGCTGGTTTGGGCAAGGGCAACTACGTTACCCAATATCAGACTCAAAACGGCGAGAGCGGTGAAAACAAAGTGCCATTCGTTCACAGCTAGGGGGAAGACTGTTGTGAGCAAGCGGATGGCTAAGGCAAATCCGGCGGCTTTGGAACCGACAGATAAAAAGGCAATCACAGGTGTGGGAGCGCCTTCGTAAACGTCTGGTGTCCACTGGTGGAAGGGTGCGGCAGAGATTTTGAAGCCAATACCTGCGATCGCGAAAACCAGTGACATCACCAAACCTAAAGATTGACCAAGGTTCGCTGTGGCAATACCTTCGGCGATCGCACTAAATTCTGTTTGTCCACCCGATAACCCATACAGTAGCGAAACACCATACAAAAATACTGCTGTACTTGAAGCCCCAATCAACAGGTATTTTAGCGCTGCTTCATTAGAGCGAGGGTCACGCTTGGTATAACCTGTTAGCAAATAAGAGGAGATACTCAGGGTTTCTAAGGAGATGAAAGTCATCACCAACTCATTTGCTCCAGAGAGGAACATCCCTCCTAGGGTAGCTGTGAGCAAAATAGCGATGAATTCTGCTAAAGCGGTGCCACTCTGCTCAACGTAGCGAATAGACATACATATGGTAACGATCGCAGACAAAGCAATAATCCCGCGAAAGACGATGCTAAGATCGTCACCGTTAAAGCCACCGCTAAACGAGATGGGATTGACATTATCCCATTGAAAATAGAGGGCGACGATGGAGCTAAATAAACCTGCCATCGCCAGATATCCAATCCAGCGTGCGGATGTACGCCCCAAAATCAAATCAACAATCAAAACCGTCATAAGGGTGATAATCACAATCCCCTCTGGCAGTATTGTTCCAGCATTTAACTGGGATGCAAGATTAGCAAAATCCATGATATGTATAGGTTTTGGCGATTAGACATTCAGGCTAACTCTGTTCACTCTAGCAATTTTCGCGCCTGAAGTTGCATAAAAAATTCCGGCATTGCATATTGGCGGCATGATTTGACAATACACGTTGGTAAATTCGACATATTGTAGAGACGTTCCATCGGAATGTCTTGTAAAGACGTTCCATCGGAACGTCTCTACGATAGACATCGCACCATGCTGTCTAATTAAATTATGTTGAAATTTACCTCTGCTAATTCAAAAATAAAAATAACAATAAGCAGTTCAGTTATCTGCTGAACTGCTTGTTTTGGACTAAATTCAGCTTAAAAAAAGCATTTCGATGCTTTTAGCAATATTTGCTACCTTTGCTATAAATGACTTGAAGACTTAATAGCGTCTGTTGCCTCTGTCCCAATTGCCACCGCCACCGCCGCGAGAACTTTTCTCCTCCCGTGGTCTTGCTTTGTTAACTTTCATTGCGCGCCCCATCCATTCTGCACCATCGAGAGCTGCGATCGCAGCGTCTTCTGCCGCTGATGATTCCATTTCTACGAAACCAAAGCCGCGTGCGCGACCTGTTTCTCTATCTGTCGGTAATTGAACCCGGCTGACGGTGCCGTACTCTGCAAATACCTTACTAAGGTCGTCTTCTGTGACGCTGTAGGACAGGTTACCTACGTAAATTGACATGAAATTCTCCAAAATCCATTGATGCAGATATGTTCATTCGGAGAGACACCTGCAATTATTACTAAAAACAAGATCCGTATCGCCGAACTCACTTCATTTCGATTTTATCCTAACATAAGTTCTTTATGAGAAAGGGTATATCTGCCCATTTATGTGAATTTTTAGTAAATTGTATTACAGGTAACTAAATTTATATTTTTTTTATATTTTTCATTCCCTCAAAATCAAGTTTGCTGCTGAAATTCTTCTGGGTCGATTCCCCAATTTACCCAACGAATCGCTTCACAGGCAGATTCTGTATCAGGTGGAACACGCAAAGTATGAATAAATCCCGTAAAGAGCACAAGTCATTTTTAACTATTACGCCGTAAGTCCCCCACCTGAATTCTGTACCCAGAATCAGTGGCGGGATATAAGGCGGTTGATAAGGATTGCATCTAATATTGATTTTTTGCATAGCAAAGACAAATATTAGATGTATGACGAATCAACAATTATTTTATTTCAAGAGCTTATCAGAAAATATATATCATGGTGAGTTAGATACATCAAGGAGGTGATGTTAAGTGTTGCGCAAGGCTGTCCAAGTTCGTTTATATCCAACAAAAGAGCAAGAGATTCAATTGGCTCAAGCTTTTGGTTGCGCTCGTTGGTGGTGGAACTACGCCTTAAACAAGTCAATTGAGACTTATGAGGAGACAGGGAAAGGACTTACCCGTGCAGCGCTCAATGCACTTCTTCCTGCACTCAAAAAATCTGAAGATACTATTTGGTTAGCTGATTGTTATAGCCAAGTTTTACAGGCTACGACATTGAATCTAACTACTGCATATAAGAACTTTTTTGATAAACGTGCAGGATTTCCTAAATTCAAATCCAAACATGGGAAACAGTCAATTCAGTATCCTCAAAACGTCACAGTTGTAGATGGCAATGTAAAACTTCCCGGTAATATTGGAGTAATCAAAGCCAAAATACACAGACCAACTGAGGGGAAAATCAAAACTGTTACTGTAAGCAAAACCCCATCAGGGAAATACCTTGCATCTATCCTGACTGAGTTAGAGGGTGAAAATCCGCTTATTTCAGAAGGTAAGATATATGGGATTGATCTGGGTTTGAAACACTTTGCTGTCGTCACTGATGGCGAAAAAGTTTCCAAATACGATAACCCTAAACACCTTGCCAAACACGAGAAAAACCTCAAACGTAAGCAGAAAAAATTAGCACGCAAGCAACTTGGGAGTAAGTCAAGAAATAGATATAGAAAAGTTGTTGCCAAGGTGTACGAGCGAGTTAGTAATTCGCGGCAGGATTTTCTACATAAACTTAGTTACAAGTTAGTCAGCGATAGCCAAGCTGTCATAATAGAAAATCTTAATGTCAAAGGCATGATTCGTAATCACAAGTTGGCAAAATCAATATCTGATGTGGGATGGGGAACATTCACTAAATTTTTAGCCTATAAGCTGGAACGCATTGGTGGGAAGTTGATTGAAATTGATAGATGGTTCCCTAGTTCCAAACTCTGCTCTAATTGTTTTTATCAAATCAGTGAGATGCCATTGGATATCCGGGAATGGACTTGTCCTCATTGCAATACTCATCATGATCGTGACGCGAACGCTGCGCAAAACATTAGAGCAGAAGGCATCAGAACGATAAAGGCGGAAGGTTCAGCCGTCTGTTGCTGTAGGAGGGGAGGTAAGTCCTACTCTTGGGCGAAAGTCTATAGTAGTGGCACTCCCCCGTGATTACAGAAGCCCAAACTGTACTTGGTACTCCAAGTCAGTGTGGGTAGTTCACTAAAGTGTATTCAGCCCAAGCATCTGAGGAGTGGGGAGTGAGGAGTTAGGAGTGAGGAGTTAGGAGTGAGGAGTTATGAATTGCTTTATCTCCTTGTCTCCCTTGTCCCCTTGTCCCCCTTGTCCCCCTTGTCCCCCCCTCCCATGAGTCAAAACTGTAGTCGTCAATTGTGCAAGATATAAGTTAATGATTGAGATAACACTCAATTTACACTTTTGCTTTCCAAACGCCTATCCTCAAAAAAGGACTATCCTACGGGAAGGGCTACGCTCTCAAGAGCGAATTTGTAGGGATTTTATCTGGAACGGACAGTTTGTGTGAGGATGAAATCACATCCACATCAAGCTCAGTAATGTTAATTTGACTGCCTAGCTTTGCAGCTATTATTTTTTTGAAATTTCCATGTCAACTCTCGTCATCGTCGAATCTCCAACCAAAGCTCGTACCATTCGCAATTACCTGCCGAAGGACTATCGAGTGGAAGCGTCTATGGGTCATGTACGTGACCTTCCCCAGTCGGCTACAGATATTCCCGCTAGTGTCAAAGGGGAAAAATGGGCGCAACTGGGGGTAAATGTAGATGCCGACTTTGAACCGCTGTATATCGTCCCCAAAGACAAAAAGAAAATTGTCACCCAGCTCAAAGAAGCCATGAAAGGCGTAACTGAACTGATTCTGGCAACGGACGAAGACCGGGAAGGTGAAAGCATAAGTTGGCATTTATATCAACTGCTCAAGCCGAAAGTTCCGACCAAGCGGATGGTATTTCACGAAATTACCTCAGACGCGATTAAAAAAGCGTTGAAAAACTGCCGCACTATTGATGAAAAGTTGGTTCGCGCTCAAGAAACGCGGCGAATATTAGATCGGTTGGTGGGCTATACGCTGTCACCGCTACTGTGGAAAAAAATCGCTTGGGGATTATCTGCGGGACGGGTGCAATCGGTAGCTGTGCGGGTTTTGGTGAAGCGGGAACGCCAACGCCGCGCTTTCCATGAAGGTACATATTGGGATTTGAAGGCTTACTTGCAGCATCAAAAAGCTGCTTTTACCTCACAGTTAGTGACGTTGCAAGGAACCAAAGTAGCAACAGGCAGCGATTTTGACTCAACGACCGGTCAAATTATTGCACTTCGCAAAGTCGTGCTACTTCGTGAAGAGGAAGCGATCGCACTCAAAGAACGCCTGACTGGTAAACCCTGGACGGTGACAGACATTGAGGAACGCCCGGTAACACGCAAACCCGCACCACCGTTTACCACCTCGACCCTGCAACAAGAATCTAACCGGAAATTGCGCCTTTCGGCGCGGGATACGATGCGAATTGCTCAAAATTTGTACGAGCAAGGGTATATTACCTACATGCGTACAGATTCGGTGCATTTGTCAGAACAAGCAATTTCGGCTGCCCGTGATTGTGTCGAAAAGCTTTACGGCAAGTCATATCTCAGCCCCCAACCAAGGCAATACACCACCAAATCTAAAGGCGCACAAGAAGCACACGAAGCCATACGTCCGGCGGGTAGCAGCTTCCGCACACCCCAAGAAACTGGTTTAGGCGGTCGAGAACTCGCATTGTATGACTTGATTTGGAAGCGCACCGTAGCCTGTCAAATGGCTGATTCTCGCCAAACGCAAATTGCCGTGCAGTTGCAAGTTGAAGATGCAGGTTTTCGTTCTTCTGGCAAGCGAATTGATTTTCCCGGTTTCTTACGCGCTTACGTCGAAGGTTCAGACGATCCCGAAGCCGCGTTGGAAGACCAAGAAGTAATTTTACCACCGATGAAAGTGGGGGATCATCCCAATTGTACCAACTTAGAGGCAGTTGATCACGAAACTCAACCACCAGCTAGATACACTGAAGCTACTTTGGTGAAAACTTTAGAAAGTGAAGGTATCGGTCGTCCCAGTACCTACGCCAGCATTATCGGCACTATCCTTGATAAAGGTTACGCCCAATTGGTGAATAATGCCCTAATTCCGACATTCACCGCTTTCGCTGTCACCGACTTGCTGGAAAAATACTTTCCCGACATCGTAGATCCCAGCTTTACTTCCAAAATGGAGCAAACTTTAGATGATATTGCTACCGGCGAAGCTAAATGGCTACCCTATCTGCGGGAATTTTATTTGGGAGAAAAAGGTCTAGAAACTCTGGTTAGAGAACAAGACTTACATATTGATGCGACCAAAGCTAGGACGGTGGAATTAGAAAATCTTGATGCTAAAGTCCGCATTGGGAAATACGGTCCTTACATTGAAGTCGAAAATGGTAACGGTGTTGTCACGGCTTCAATTCCCAAAGACCTCACCCCCGCTGACCTCGACCCGAAAAAGGTAGAAGTTCTACTGCGACAAAAAACTGAAGGTCCCGACCAAGTAGGGCGTCATCCAGAAACTGGCGAACCGATTTATGTGAAAATTGGCGCTTACGGTCCTTACGTTCAGTTAGGCGACAAAACCGAAGAAAACCCCAAACCCAAACAAGCTTCTTTACCCAAAGGTGTTACTCCCGAAAATGTCACTCTGGAGATGGCTGTTGGTCTTTTAGCGCTACCCCGGACATTGGGAGTTCATCCGGTTATCGGTGGCAAAATTCAAACAAGTTTAGGACGTTTTGGTCCTTATGTTGTTCATGACCAAGGTAAAGAAGGCAAAGATTATCGCTCTTTAAAAGCTAGCGATAATGTCTTAACAATTTCTTTAGAAAGGGCTTTGGAATTGTTATCTGAACCGAAAAAAGGACGCAGCAGCACCAACAGTAAATCTAAAGCTGCTTTACGCGAATTGGGCGCACATCCAGAAGACGGCGAACCAGTCAACATCTACGATGGTCCTTATGGACCTTACATCAAGCACGCCAAAACAAATGTGAGTATCCCTGAAGGTCAATCGGTAGAAAATGTGACGCTTTCCTCAGCGCTGGATTTGTTAGCAAGTAAAGCATCTTCGGCAAAATCCACACGTAAGACAACGAGTAAAAATACAACCAAAACCACGGGAAAATCAACCACTAGTAAAGCTAAGTCAACGGCTAAGTCGTCTACCACAACTGCAAAAAAAACTGAGCAAAAGGGAGAATAGGGAACTTGCTAATTGGGCAATGGGCACGCTCGCATTGGGCATCCTCCAAGTGGGGATTTACCATGAGTCCCTTTCCTCTTTCCCTCCTTTGAAAATTTACCATTCCCTATTTTCTATTTTCTATTTGCTTGTGACACAATACCTTTCGTTGGTATGATCAAGCCTAGAGATTGCTAATGTGATACTGTAATAAGTATGGAAGATGGCAACACAAAATTTAATCAATGGCTTATGCCTAAAAGAAAGTGATGTGTATTAAGCCAGTTTCAAGCCAGAGGTGCGTTGGGACGCCAGTTTCTGCTTAACTGTGAATCAAATATTAAGGTAATATCTCAGGAGCGCTCAGTTAAATGGACTATATAGATAAGGTACTGGAAAAGCTTAAAGAATTGGCACGCAAGCTGATTGAAGCCCTGTTAGGTCCAGAGGCTGAGGCAGAACCGGAATTAATTCCGATTCCTGTAAATGACCGATCGCGCCGTCGCTAAAAGCTTGAAAGTGGTTGTATTGACATTAGAATATTTAAGCGTTCTGGTACTACACGGACCAAACCTGAACTTACTAGGACAGCGAGAACCAGGAATTTATGGTTCTCTGACTTTGGCGGAAATTAATCGCCTGTTAGAAGAAGAAGGAAAAAAACTACAGGCGAAAGTTTCTCCTTTGCAGTCAAATCATGAAGGAGTTTTGGTAGATGCGATTCATCAAGCGTTAGGGCAACATGAAGGAATTTTAATTAACGCCGGGGCGTATACTCATACCAGTGTGGCATTGCGAGATGCGATCGCCGCTGTTAATTTACCTACAGTAGAAGTACATTTAAGTAACATCTACCGTAGGGAAGAGTTTCGCCATAATTCATATATTGCACCAGTGGCGATCGGGCAAATAAGTGGTTTTGGTGTCCAAAGCTATTTATTAGGTTTACAAGCGTTAGTGCATCATTTGAGAAATAAAACTTAAAATTTCAGACTATTGAGTATGAGCGGGGTTCCCCCGCTCCTCTTTGAATATGGGTGGGGAACCCCGCCCCTACTTTATGCGCTATTCTCTGGAAAGTCGGTTTAGAGGTACAATAATTGGGGCGTTTCTTGGGGATTTAGCCTCTGGTAGTCAAGAACAGCCGAAAAATTGGCATGAAATTGCGCTTCTGGGTGCTGCTAGTTTAATAACGACTTCGCAACTGAATTTAGATGATTGGAATCAACGTCAAGAATCAGAATTTCCTGATTTAGATACTAGCTCCTGCGTTTGCTTAAAAGCGATTATTGCGACTTTGCCAGTGGCGTTGTTTTACTTTGACAATACAGTTAAACTGCGACAAAACTTGATTTGTGCGATCGCAATCTGGGATCGGGACTTAGTAGTGCGGGATGGAACACTAGCAGTAGGCTATGCGATCGCTCAATCATTGACTGAAAAACTAGATAGAAAAACCCTCATACCCCAAACCATTGACTTTATTGGCGAAACGTCAACATCATTACCACAAGCTTTATTAAAAGTCAATAATTTATTAATTCAGGGTGCTGGATTAGAAAGAGTACAAGGTTCGTTAAGCCGAGAAGAAAAGCTAAGTAAAGCTGTTGCGATGGCGTTTTACTGCTTTATGAGTACCTTAGAAGACTTCCGTTTGTCAATTTTGCGGGCTACTGACAACAACGATGCACTGCATACAGGTGCAATTACTGGTGCTTTATCAGGGGCTTACAATAGTTTAACGAGCATTCCCGTAAGTTGGCAGATGAAGTTATCTCCACCAAATTCGGGAACATCAAGACAGAGCAACCGCAAGCAGATGATAGAATTAGCCGATGCACTAGTGGCTGTATGGTCAGGAGCCTATGACCTTACCCCATATTCAAAAGACTTACAGCAAGAGGGTACGCTATGCGTCAGTGCAGCTCCTCGCGTCATTCGGTTGCGTTAATCATCAGAATTGGGCAATTTGAGCAAGAGGAAAGGTAATAAAAAACAAATATTTCCCCCCCATCCCCCCCTCC
>NZ_JAOWRF010000391.1 GCF_025753815.1 Plectonema radiosum NIES-515
CCCCCACTCCCCCACTAACTCCAAAATGCAAATACCCCGCTTACATCCAGACACAATCGACGAAATTAAACAACGGGCTGACATTGTGGATGTCGTTTCGGAGTACGTAGTTTTACGTAAGCGCGGTAAAGATTTTGTTGGGTTATGTCCGTTCCACGATGAGAAAACTCCTAGTTTTACAGTTAGCCAAACCAAGCAGATGTACTTCTGTTTTGGCTGTCAAGCAGGGGGAAATGCCATTAAGTTTTTGATGGATTTGGGCAAGCGCTCTTTTCCAGAGGTGGTGCTAGATTTAGCACGACGTTATGAAGTGCCGGTGCAAACACTCTTACCAGAACAACGACAAGAATTGCAGCGTCAGTTGTCTTTGCGCGATTCCTTATATGAAGTTCTCGCTTCGACGACACAATTTTATCAACATGCTTTGAGACAACCACTAGGAGAAAAAGCGATTGAATATTTGCGCGATCGCCAAATCAAGGAAGAAACAATCCAGCAATTCGGCTTAGGTTACGCTCCAAGCGGTTGGGAAACTCTTTATCGCTATCTGGTGCAGGATAAACATTATCCAGTACAATTGGCAGAAAAAGCGGGTTTGATTAAACCGCGTAAGGAAGGAGGGGGTTATTATGATGTGTTTCGCGATCGCCTAATAATTCCCATCCGTGACGTGCAAGGACGGGTCATAGGCTTTGGTGGAAGAACTCTCACTGATGAGCAGCCTAAGTATCTTAATTCACCAGAAACTGAGCTTTTTAGTAAGGGGAAAACTTTATTCGCTCTCGATCAAGCGAAAGCGGGGATTTCCCAAGTCGATTCGGCTGTGGTAGTGGAGGGATATTTTGATGCGATCGCTCTCCATGCTGCTGGTATAACTAACGTTGTTGCTTCTCTCGGTACAGCATTAAGTTTAGAACAAGTACGGCTCCTATTGCGCTACTGTGATTCTAAAGAACTAATACTCAACTTTGATGCTGATAAAGCTGGGATAAATGCCGCAGAACGAGCAATTGGAGAAATTGCCGAACTTGCGTATAAAGGCGAAGTTAAACTAAAGATTCTCAACTTGCCGAATGGTAAAGATGCCGATGAATATTTGCGCGATCGCACCCCAGAAGATTATCGAGAATTGCTCCTCAATGCCCCACTGTGGCTGAATTGGCAGATTTCGCAAATAATTTGCGATCGCGACTTGAAACAGGCTACAGATTTTCAGCAAGTTTCCCAAGAGATAGTAAAATTACTTAAAAAAATAGAAAATAAAGATACGCGAAATTATTACGTTTCTTATTGTGCAGAAATACTCAGCTTGGGAGATACGAGACTTATACCTTTACGAGTTGAGAATCTTTTAACGCAGATTGCACCTTCTTCTACAGCGCAGCGTCATCCAACACCGCTACGCAAGCATTCAAGAGCTAGAGTAGAAAAGGCAACTATAGATAATAGCGAACGCGGTCTTTTAGATCAAGCAGAGGCTTTATTACTGCGGATTTATTTACATTGTCCCGAACAGCGTGACTGCATTATTGCAGCTTTAGAGGAGCGAGATTTACAATTTAGCCTTTCGCATCATCGGTTTTTGTGGCAAAAAATTTTAGAGATGACTGTTGACATAGATGCCAATTTAGTATCAAATTTGCAAGATAGATATTTGGAATTTTCGGAGGAAATGCAGTTAGTTTCACATCTGTTTCATGTGAGTGAGAAAGAACAGAAGGAAATTTTGCGTGCTCCGCAAGTCATTTTAGTGACAACTGCTTGTATGGAACGAGTGTTGCGAGAAAAGCGCTGTCGTCACTATTTGGAATTGTGGAAGCAAACCGATCCAGAAGCAGAACCAGAGCGATATCAATCATACTGTGACGCCTTCTACGCCGAAAACCAGCGAATTCAGGAATTAGATCGGCAACGGCTATATTCGATTACAGATTTGTTGTCGGGTTGAAGCGTGCGATCGCACTGACCTCACCCCCAACCCCTCTCACGTATGGGAGAGGGGAGTAATCCTGCTCCCCCTTCCCTAGGAGGGAAGGGGGTAGGGGGGTTAGGTCTCTTGAGAACAAGCTGTGGAAATACGCATCAAAACATTATCAAGTTCTTGCCTCACTTCTTCATTTTTAATTCGCAACAAACGCAATCCTCGTGCTTTCAAAACTTTGTCACGTTCTGCATCATATTCAACTTGTTGAGAGTGAATTTTTCCATCCACTTCAATAACTAATGCAGCAGCGTGACAGTAGAAATCTGCTAAAAATCCATCAATAATCTGCTGACGACGAAAGTGTAAATTATTCAAGCGATTTGCGCGAAGATGTTGCCAAAGTATTTTTTCTTCTCGTGTCATTTTACGGCGAAATTCCTTGGCAAGTTGTTGTTTAGCGAAGGTGACTTTTTGTCCAATTACTATATTGTGAGTTCCTTCTTTTCTGGATTTAGAGGGTTGCTGGGGTCTGGGGTTATTCATAAAGTTTGTATGGAAATAGGTTTTTTATCTTTTCCATTATGGCTGACCTCTAGAGTGACTTTGACTAAAGTCAAAGTCGTCCCTCCCCTCCTAGGGGAGGGAAATTAAATTCCCCCCTTCCCTAGTAGGGAAGGGGGGTAGGGGGGTTAGGTCTGCGTGGGGTGCGATCGCACTTTTTGATAGCAATTAAATACTATGTAAAACTAGCGACTTCCACAAAACGTTCAACAGCCAAGCTTTTACGGTTAAGTTTAATTCGTTCAATTTCATGAAGGGTTTCCGCTGTAAAGTAACTTTCACCACAATGAAGACAAGTTATCACAGGAATGTTTTCTATAACCAGCAGGTCTTGACCCTTGCCATAGGTTCTAGTAATCCTGCGGATTTTTGCTCCTTCGCTTCCACAAATATCACACACCATCTAGCATTTTCCTGCTATTAGAGTACATATACAGTAATGATAACGACTTTTCCAGTCGGACTCAATTTGGCAATTATCTCTACTTCGATTTATCTAGTATCAACCATTTCAAAATATGTATTTATACGGTGTTAAATAATAAAAATTATAGATATATTGCTGGTTAATCGTAATGACAATTAATTAAAATTATGGATGAAGTAGTTAGAAAGGTTGCAATTTTAGGTTTACCTGGGGTGCTACTAGTAGTGACAATGGCTGCTACAGGATTTGCAGGTGCTGCTGCTATGACGACAGCCTTAGCAGCTCTCGGTGGACCTTTTGGAATGATAGGTGGTATAACTGTTCTCGGAATCGCTGGATTAGTAGCAGATGCTCTGAGCAAATATGGCATTGATGGTCTTTTAACAGGAATATATTTGGAACGAAAGAATAAAGAGCCAAAAGAAAAACTTTGTAAAGAAATAAACGACTTACCTATTTCTAGCGATATGAAGCGCAAACTCAGGGAAGTTATCGGTTGTAATGATAATAATTTGTAAGTTGAAATTATAGCATAGCTCTATAACTATAAAAGCAACTGTTGCAAAATACGAAGCCCGTCTAATCACGAGCTTTGTTCGTGAGCCAGCATATCTATATTTATTATCTACCTCGCAGTCGCGGGCATTCCCAAAATATCCTCAATCCTCGGCATTTCTTCCAACCGAATCCCTCTACCTTCATCTACTGCAAAAGGCTTTCAATTTCCTCATCACTAAAGCCAAATTGCCTAAAAATACGCAAAACATAAGCAGGAGACATTTCCCCTGCACCCATATCTATAGGAACAACTCTGCGTTTACCTTCAACTTCACGAGTATATAACCTATGGTCGCCTTTTCCCTCTCTATAAAATGTGCATCCGCCTTTTTCTAAAAGCTTAATTAACTCCTTTGGTTTGAGAGAGGGAATATTTTTAGGCATAAACCTTCCTTAATTCATATATATCAGAATCTTGTTCTTCTAACAATAAAAACTCATGTAGTTCTTCGATAGAAATAGGAGATTTATAAATGTTAGTATCAGATTTATAAACATCTTCAAAAGACTCAATAGCTTCTTTTAACTTGTTAATAGCAGTTTCTTGAGTATTTCCTTGTCCAATAATCCCATTTTCTAAACATAAAGCGACCCAATAACCTGTACTTTGCTTAAATACTACTGTGTAAAAGTCCATTTATGTTTACCTAATAAAGTTGTAATGTCAGGTGGGCAATGCCCACCCTACTTTAATTATCTTGCAGCTGTCGGCATCCCTACGCCCAAAATATCCTCAATTCTGGGCATATCTTCTAACGCAATCACTCTACCTTCATCCTCAAAACCAGTAATTTGATCGAAGTTCAAATATCGATACAAATCATCAGCAAAAGGATGAATTTTCTTCGCTACAATGTCCATATATTCCTGCACTGTAGGAATGCGTCCAAGCAACGCACAAACTGCGGCTAATTCCGCTGAACCAAGGTAAACTCGCGCATCTTTACCCATGCGATTATTGAAGTTGCGGGTAGATGTTGAAAACACCGTTGTCCCATCTTCAACTCGCGCTTGATTACCCATACATAAACTGCAACCAGGCATTTCTGTTCGCGCATTTGCCGCATCAAAAATGTTGTAAATACCTTCTTTTTTTAATTGTTGTTCATCCATGCGGGTAGGGGGACAAATCCACAAGCGAGTATTTACTGTTCCTGCACCTTCTAACACTTTCGCTGTGGCTCGATAATGACCGATATTTGTCATACAAGAACCAACAAATACTTCTTGTATTGGGTCGTTCACAACTTCTGATAATAACTTAATATTATCAGGGTCGTTAGGAGCAGCGACAATTGGTTCTTTGATTTCGTTCAAATCAATTTCAATGATTTCTGCATATTCTGCATCTGCATCTGCTGACATCAATACCGGATTTGCTAACCATTCTTCCATTTTGATGACGCGACGCATAATAGTACGAGCATCGGCGTAACCGCGTGCTACCATGTTCTTTAACAGCGCCACGTTGGAACGCAGATATTCAGCAACTGTCTTTACACTCAGTTTAATTGTGCAACCTGCACAAGAACGTTCTGCGGAAGCGTCGGTGAGTTCAAAAGCTTGCTCAACTTTCAAATTTGGCAAGCCTTCTATCTCCATAATCCGCCCTGAGAAGACGTTTTTCTTATTTTTCTTCTCGACTGTCAGCAAGCCTTTTTGAATCGCAACGTAGGGAATTGCGTTCACCACATCTCGCAGGGTGATACCGGGTTGCAATTCTCCTTTAAAGCGTACCAAAACAGATTCTGGCATATCTAAGGGCATTGCACCCAACGCTGCGGCAAAAGCCACCAACCCCGAACCGGCAGGGAAGGAAATTCCTAAGGGAAAGCGGGTGTGAGAATCACCACCTGTACCTACGGTGTCGGGTAACAGCATCCGATTTAGCCAAGAGTGAATTATACCATCACCGGGGCGCAAGGCGACACCACCACGAGAAGCAAAGAAATCAGGTAATTCTTGATGAGTTTTGATGTCAACTGGTTTGGGATAAGCTGCGGTATGGCAGAAACTCTGCATCACTAAGTCTGCGCTGAAACCGAGACAAGCGAGTTCTTTTAATTCGTCGCGAGTCATCGGACCTGTGGTATCCTGAGAACCAACGGTGGTCATAATCGGTTCGCAAGATGTGCCGGGACGCACACCTGGTAAGCCGCAAGCTTTACCGACCATTTTTTGTGCTAAGGTGTAGCCTTTGTTTGTGTTGGCTGGTTGGTGGGGACGCCTAAAGATGGTGCTGGGTTCTAAATTAAGTGCAGCGCGAATTTTATCGGTGAGGGTGCGTCCAATGAGTAAGGGAATGCGTCCACCTGCGCGGACTTCATCTAAGATTGTATCTGGTTTGAGGGTGAAGGTAGAAATAACTTCGCCAGCCTCGTTGGTGATTTCACCTTTGTAGGGATGGATGGTAATCACCATGCCGGTTTCTAATTTGCTGACATCGCACTCGATGGGTAAAGCACCGGAATCTTCAGCGGTGTTAAAGAAGATGGGTGCGATCGCACTTCCTAATATATATCCTCCCGCCCGTTTGTTGGGTACATAAGGGATATCTTGCCCCATGTGCCACAATACTGAATTTATCGCCGATTTCCGCGAGGAACCTGTACCCACTACATCCCCAACATAAGCGACGGGATGCCCTTTTTTCTTTAACTCGTTAATTATTTCTATACCCCCCGGCATCCGTGATTCTAACATCACCAAAGCGTGTAAAGGAATATCCGGGCGGGTTGTGGCGCTTTGCGCTGGTGATAAGTCGTCGGTGTTGGTTTCGCCTGCTACTTTAAATACTGTGACGGTAATAGCTTCGGGTACTTCTGGACGAATAGTAAACCATTCCGCTTTTGCCCAAGAGTTTATCACGCGAAGAGCGAAAGGGTTGGTTTTAGATAATTCTAAGATATCGTGAAAAGCATCATACACTAACAAAATCTTACTCAGGGCAGATGCGGCGTATGCGGCTATTGGTTCCTTTCCTTGTCCCCCCATCACCAAAGGTGTTTCGGAAGAATCGGATACAGAAACTGTGGGAACTTGCATTAGTTCAATGAGCGATCGCACGTTGTAACCGCCGATCATCGTGCCTAGTAATTCTACAGCATCGATGGATGAAATTAACGGGCTGGTGATTTCTTCTTTGGCAATACCTGTGAGAAATCCCGCTTTGACGTAAGCGGCAGGATCGACACCGGGAGGAATGCGATCGCGCAATAAATGCAATAATATCTCCTCTTGACCCTTTGGCGGATTTTTTAGTAATTCGCATAATTCTGAGGATTGCTTCGCATCCAATGGTAAAGGGGGAATACCGAGTTGGGCACGTTCCTCAACATGTTGACGGTATTGTTCTAGCATTTTTATGTTCTCCATTGGAATGTTCTCCCTTTAATTATGAAATATTTTTAGGCAATACTTGGCTATAAAAGTTTAGGTTACTTTTATTACTAAAAGTATTACTGGTAATCGGTTATTAGCAAATTTTTTATACTGAAAGTTTAGTTTTCGTCAACCGAATATCTTTACACTTTGATAGAATACGAGCAATCCTGTTTAGTATTGCTGTGAAATCGCAATTATGGTTAAAAATTAATCTAGTAATGATTTATCCTTATTGTTGGTTTAACCAATTTTCTAAATCAGCAACAATAGAAAAGTCTAGCAATGCTTCTCCTAAATTCTCTAATTGTTCAATCGATAAGCCTTGAATCCGTTCGATTAATGATGCATTAATTTCCCCAATACGGCGATTCAGTTGACGTATAACTAGACGTTGTTCTCCTTGTTTATTTCCTTATTGTACAGCTTGTTCTCTGTCTCTTTGATAAAGTGGTTCTAGTCGCATAATTAACTCCCTATCATCTGCTTCTAATTCTTGGTTTACTCTCAAGTTTTCGTGCAAGTTGTAAACTAATTCGAGAGTTGCTTTTTGGTATGGATGATCTAATGGTAACGCTTGCAACTCGATAATCGCTTGTGCCTGCACATTTCCCCTTCCTAAAAGCCTTAACCATAAGGTTTCCGGTGTTTGGGGTAGTTGGTGTATAGCAACAATTGCTGTTCGCAAGGCATCTGGCAGAAAATGTACTCCCGATAACCAACCTGCTTTTTGTATAGTTCCGAAGCTAGACAATTAGCATAAGTCCGTTTAAACTGATATCTTGCACCATTCTCAATAACCCGCCGAGGAATAAATTCCCCGGCTGATAGCTAAAGTCGTCTTTAGACGACTGAGTAAGAATTTTAGTCCATTGAAATGGACTTATGCTATCAGCAAAGGATTTTGATTTCCGGACGGGTCTGGATGCGCTCTTGAGAATGGTGCAAGATGTTAGTTTAAACGGACTCAAAGACTTTCCTAGTCAGATTTATCTGACTTTCGCTATAAGCCAAGAAATTTATTTCTTGGCGGGACGAAAAGTTGCATAAGCAATTGATTGCACCTTTACTTCATAGTCAACTGCGATCGCTTTAACCTTAAGCCTTAATGTTGTAACCTCAAGGCTTGATGTTATAGCTTTAAGACTTCATCATATAACCTTAAGCCTGAATGTTCTAATCTTAAGCCTTAATGTTCTAGCTTTAAAGGTTAATGTTATAAGCTTAAGGCTGAATGTTGTAACCTTAAGAGTCAACATTGTAACATTATCGCGCATATTCTATAGTAAGCAAATTTAACTAATTTATTTGGGTTTATTATAGTAAAATTGCTCATCATAGCTGCAAAATCAGCCTTAAATCATATTGTCGCAGCAACGGCGCGATCGCACCCTGGATTGATCAATAATAACGCGATCGCGCATTTGGGAAAATTTCAACATGGAAGTTCAACCAAAAGAAATCAGGAATTATTTAAGATTTGATGGTATAGATATTTTTTCTGAGTGGTTTGACTCTCTCAAAGCCAAAGCCAGAAAAAAGGAATCATTGGGGTAGTCGTTTTTTGCCTTCTTTGAAGAATAAGGGCAAGAAGAAGTCATCTGGGCAGATGAGTTTACCTTGGGACAAGCAACGAGTCACTGAAGATACTGAGGTGGATGAGGTAGTAGAAAAGTTTATTTATGCGAATTGCTATCAACACTGCGATCGCAATTCCCCCCACAGAATCACGAGAAGCACCCACATCGGGACCGGCAGCTTTGAGAACTTCGCGGGTTGTTCCAAATAAACTATAAAGAGAGTTCATCGCTTCTCGATCCCTTACCCCGGTCAACTTCCAATAGTTGTACAGCAATGCGCGTCACCAATTCCACATAAAGCGACCAAGCGGCTTTCCGTTCTGTGAGGTCAACTTTCCAAGCCATCGAACCAATGCCAAAAGGCAGACTTACAGATACAGTTTCTAAAGAAACGCGATCGCGCTTATTTAATCACTCTTTAACCTAAAGTTTTATGGTAATATCTGGATATTTTGAGTTTAATTCAGATAAACTAACACATTTGTCCGTTGCATCACCTTATAATTGTCTATGTCTAAAACTTACACCGTTGAAATTTTACACCAAGGCAAAACTCACACTTTGCAAGTTGCTGAAAATGAAACCGTCTTATCAGTTGCCGATGCTGCTGGTTTAGATTTACCAAGTTCTTGTCATGCAGGTGTTTGTACAACTTGTGCGGCTCAAATTACTCAAGGATCTGTAGATCAAACTGATGGCATGGGTGTTAGTCCAGATTTACAAAAACAAGGTTATACTCTACTTTGTGTCGCTTATCCGCGTTCGGATTTGAAAATTGAGACAGGAAAAGAAGATATCGTTTATCAGTTACAATTTGGGAAAGAATGATAATGTTTAGTTGTTAATTGCTTAGTTAGCAAAAAAGCTTAAAAAAGTTTTATAGATTAACAACTAAAAATTATTTAAGCTGTATTTTAGTTAACTTTTAATCAAGCTATTCACGCTTAAACTCTAAACAAAAGGAACTGAGATGACTACGCATTTTATCAACGCAGAAATTGACTTGCAAGAAACTCCCTCAGAATTACTAAAAGCAATTGAGACAGAGTTACAAAAAGAGGGAGAACCTCTCCGATGGGCAATTACTTCTGTAGATGTTGAAAAAGAATCATGCAGTGTTGAAGCTGTTGTAATTAAAGTTAGGAGGAGCGGAGGAGCGGAGGAGCGGAGGAGCGGAGGAGCGGAGGAGCGGAGTTTTTGATTTCGTTTGTTAAGTTTTGTATTGAAGATTGTTTTCAACTCCAAACTCCTAACTCCAAACTCCTAACTTATAATTCCTAACTCCAAACTCCAAACTCCAAACTCCTAACTCCAAACTCCAAACTCCTAACTTATAATTCCTAACTCCAAACTCCAAACTCCAAACTCCAAACTCCAAACTCCTAACTCCAAACTCCAAACTCCAAACTCCAAACTCCAAACTCCTAACTCCTAACTCCTAACTCCTAACTCCTAACTGGAGCGAAACGACTAATGCGTCCATATACCGCTATCTTAATTATACCAACTGGTATCGGGGCAGAAATTGGGGGTTATGCAGGAGATGCATTGCCAGTTGCTAAAGTTGTATCTCAAGTTTGCGATCGCCTAATTACTCACCCCAATGTCCTCAATGGTGCCAGTTTATATCGGAATTTGCCCAATACTTTCTACGTCGAAGGTTATGGACTTGACAAATTTGCCGCCGGATGCTGGGGATTGCGTCCAGTTCATCAAAATCGCATAGGTTTGCTTTTAGACCAAGGAATTGAGCCAGAGTTGCGACTGCGACATTTGCAAGCAGCCGATGCTGCCAGAGCCACCCTAGGATTGTCGTTGACAGATTATGTAATAACTGATGCACCTTTAGAAGTAGAATTGCGGACATCGTCATCGGGTGCGAGTTGGGGGACAATTGGCAACCCAGATAGCTTATTAAGGGCAGCGGAAGTACTGATTGATAAAGCTGGAGCACAGGCGATCGCAGTTGTCGCCCGTTTCCCCGATAATATTGATCAAGAAGCCGATCAAAACTACCGTCACGGAAAAGGAGTCGATGCGATCGCAGGAGCAGAAGCCGTAATTAGCCATTTAATCGTGCGAACCTTTCAAATTCCTTGCGCTCATTCCCCCGCACTTTCTCCCGTACCCGTAGATCCCGATTTATCTCCACGTTCCGCCGCCGAAGAATTAGGTTATACTTTCTTACCATGCGTGCTTGTCGGTTTAAGTAGCGCACCCCAATTTATTGTCCCCCAAACTAATCAATTGCCCGAACCGACTGACATTTGGGCTAATCAAGTTGATGCCGTCATCGTACCCGCAACCGCCTGTGGTGGTAGCACTCTGTTAAGCTTGAATAATAGACGATGCCAAATCATCACCGTCCTTGAAAACAAAACTCACATGCAAGTTCCTCCCCAACCCTTGGGAATCAAGTGCATACAGGTAAACTCATATTTAGAGGCAGTAGGTGCATTAGTAGCACACAAAGCAGGCATCAACCCATCTGCCCTAAGCTCAAAAATATCGTCTTTGCAGTTATTTGTTAGTTGATAGTTGTTAGTTGATAGTTGTTAGTTGATAGGCATTGGGCATTTATCCCCCTTGTCCCCCTTGTCCCCCCTGTCCCCCTGTCCCCCTCTCCCCCCTCCCGTGGAACAACAGCAAAAGCAAGAACCAGAAATTCCCTACCTGACACGCACCCAAGTGCTTGTGGCAATGGGTGTGACTGCAATAATTTTATGGATAATTGCCAAGTTGTGGTTGCGCTTTGGCAACGTAGCGATATTTTCTTGGCACTGGCAGGGTAAAGATTTACTCTTAGGAATAGCCTTAGGATTAATCATCACCTCTGTGAGTGGATTAGCTTATCGTTTTTGGTCTGCTTACCGCAAAAGTGCAGATTATTACTTAGAAATAGTACTTAAACCCTTAGTTTTACCAGACATAATTTGGCTGGGATTACTACCAGGATTAAGTGAAGAATTGTTATTTCGGGGTGTAATGTTGCCGGCTTTGGGAGCAGATCATGTAGCGGTAATTGTATCGAGTCTCTGTTTTGGTGTTTTACACCTTAGCAGTCCCCAACAATGGACTTATGTGATTTGGGCAACTATTGTTGGGTTAATATTAGGGTACAGTGCTTTAATTACTGGTAACTTGTTAGTGCCGATTGTTGCTCATATGTTGACGAATTTGATTTCTAGTTATTTTTGGAAAATTCGGCGATTAGGTTAAAGTAGAGACGTAAGGCGTGGAACGTCTCTACTGCAAATTTTTATATACTATTTGCATAATTTTTGGGAAAGTTGAGACATATGTCTGTATATAACTAAATTATGCTCTCATCATGGTTAAGCGGAGGCTTTTCCTGTGGTTCTCCCTTCAAAATTTCCTATAAACAAGACACATCGCTTTTCGGCAATCACTGCAACCTTGCTTTCCTTAGTTTATACGGTGTCTGGTCAACCAAATATTTTTCGGGCTGTCGCACAAAAACCTAGTGCAGGTGAAGTTACCCAGCCTTTACAAAACCGCAAGGCAGAAGCTGATAAACTTTTAGAAATGGGGACTAAGCAGCTGGATGACGACGAAAATGAAGCATCGTTGCAGTCCTTTGAAAAAGCACTAGCTATTTATCGAGAGATTAAAAACCGTCAGGGAGAAGGTAAAGCATTACAGGGAGTAGCAAATGCATATCTTTCCCAGGAGAATAGTGAGAAAGCGATTGAATATTCACAAGCTAGTTTAACAATTGCAAAAGAAATTAAAGACCGAGAATTAGAAGGAAAGTCTTTAAGTATTTTAGGTGCAGCGTATATAGTCAGCAAAGACTTTAACAAAGCGCTAGAGTACCAACAGCAAGCTTTAGCCATTGCGCGAGAAATTCAAAATCGGGAACTTGAATTTCATGCATTGCGACGCATTGGTCGTATTTACAATGCCCAGCAGAATTATCAAAAAGCAATTGAATATTATCAGCAAAGCTTGGCAGTTGCAAAACAAAATAATAATCCGAAATTAAAAGGGTATGATCTACAAAGTTTAGCTGACGCTTATAACTCACTTAAAGATTATCAGAAAGCGCTTGATTATTATCAGCAAAGCTTGGCAGTCGCACGAGAAATAAAAAATCGGAAAGATGAATCATCGATTTTGTTATTTTTAGGCAGTTTGTACTACAATTCTCTCAAAGACTACCAAAAAGCAATTGATTATTATCAGCAAAGCTTGGTAATTGCACGAGAAATAAAAAACCGTGAGGTTGAAACAAAAGCCCTATCAAACCTTGGTTTAACTTATAACTATAAACTAAAAGATTATCCCAAAGCTTTAGAATATTTTCAGCAAAGTTTAGTAGTTGCGCGAGAAATAAAAAATCAAGATTTAGAATCAAATATTTTATATAATCTTGGCAAAACTTACCAGGCTTTGAAAAATAATCAGAAAGCGCTCTTATACTTTCAGCAAACTACCCAAATTAATTTATCAAAAAACAAACTTAACTGTGAATCAAGTGATTTATATTCTCTCGGTGCAGCTTACCAAGAATTGGAAGACTATACGAAAGCAATTGAGTATTACAACCAAGCTTTGGTAATTGAACATCAAACTAAAAAGCTTGATTGTGAATTAAATATTCTGACTTCGACAACTGACAATTATATTTCTTTAAAAGACTACCAAAAAGCGATTAATACCTCTCAACAAGCTTTGATAATTGCGCGAGAACTCAAAGATCGTGAAAAAGAATATAAAATTTTAGCTTACGGTTTAGGCAAGGCTTATAACTCTTTACAAGATTATAAGAAAGCCATTGATTATTTTCAGCAAAGTATCGCTGTAGTCAGGGAACTGAAGAACCGCGATAAAGAATCTGATTTATTGACTGATATAGGTAATATTTATCACGATTCAGTGAAAGATTACCCCAAGGCAATTGAATACTATCACCAAGCATTAGTTATTGCCAAAGAAATCAAAGACCGTGGTTATCAACTTACAAATCTCAAAAATATTGGTCTTGCTAACTATAACTTGCACAACTATCAAAAGGCAATTGAATACTACCAGCAAGCATTAGTCATTGCCCAAGAAATCAAAAACCAAGATAGGCAAACAGACATCCTAATGAATTTAGGCAATGCTTTTATTTATCTCAAAGATCAACCAAAAGCAGTTGCTCAATATCAACAAGCTATCCAGGTAGCACGGGAAAGTAAAAACCGAGATTTAGAAACAAAGACTTTGACACAGGTGGGTGTGTCTTATGGTGTTAATGTCGGAAATTGGCAGCAAAGTTTAGTATACTTTCAGCCAGCCTTAGTAATTGCCAGAGAAACAAAAAACCGCGAAAGTGAAGGGCAACTTTTAACCTTGATTGGTAGTGCTTATAACTACATTGGGAATTTGCCTAAAGGCATTGAAACGCTTCAACAAGCTGTGCTAGTAACCAAGGAAACTCAAGACGTGAAATGGGAGGGATTAGCTTTGGGAAATCTGGCTGCTGCTTATCTAGGGCAGGGAGATACTTCTAAAGCGATCGCCTATAGTCAGCAAGCATTAAACAATGGACATATTAAAGATCGCTCTGTGGAAGGGTTAGCATTAGTCGTTTTGGGTCTTACTTACTCGGTTGGGCAATCTGATTATCAAAAAGCTATTGAGTTAACACAACAAGCTTTAACTATTGCGCGGGAAAGTAAAAATCGTTTCCTGGAATCACAAGCTTTGGATTCTTTAAGTGATATTTATACAGACCTTCAAGAATATCCTAAAGCAATTAAGTTTGCCAAACAGAGTTTAGCTGTTGCCCAAGAAATCAAAATCCCCATTGCCGAAATAACGTCATTGTTATCTTTGGCAAATATTTCCGCTCACTTGGGAGACTATCCCCAAGCGATTTCCTATTACCAACAAACTCTAGCATTTTCCCGCAAAACCCAAAGCCGTTTAATGGAAGGTATTACTTTGCTGTCGTTAAGCGGTATTTATTATGACCAAGAAAATGCCCAAAAAACCCTTGAACTAGCGCAACAAGCCGCAGTAATATTTGATGAAACCAAAAGTCCTTTGTTCAAAGGTGTTGCGTTGTCAGGTGTGAGTAGCGGTTATGCTGGCTTGCAAGACTATGCAAAAGCCATTTTCACAACCCAAGAAATGCTGGATATTGCTAGGAAGCTGAAAAATCCAGGGTTTGAATACAGCGCTTTAGCGCAACTCGCATATCTCTACCGGAAATCGGGCAAGATTCAACAAGCAATACCCTTATATGAACAAGCATTAAAAACTAATCCCACTCCGGAAATTCCTGGTAGTGGTGCGGGTGTTCGCACAGGTTTGGCTCGCGCTTATCGCAGTTTGAATCAGCCCCAAAAGGCGATAGAGTATTACAGAGAAGCTGTTAGTGGTGTAGAGCAAGTGCGGCAAAAAATCCAAGGATTGCCCCCACAATTGCAAGCATCTTTCTTACAAGCAGGACGAGAAGGTGAAAAAAGAGCAGATACATATCGAGAGTTAGCAGATTTATTACTTTCTCAAGGACAAGTAGCGATCGCGCAGCAAGTTTTAGATTTGCTCAAACTGCAAGAATTAAAGGATTATCTAAATATTCGGCTGACTAGGCAAACTAACCCCAGTATGAACCCGATGCTAGACAAAGCAGTGGCATTGGGTAGAGAATTAGACGCACTGGAGAGCATTCAACCATCGAGTAAAAGAACAAGCATCCAGCAACAACGCATCGTTGAATTGCGGAAAATTCAGGCAGAATTTAGTCAAGAATTTGGCGACTTTCTCAAAAATCCAGAAGTGGAAAAACTGGTAGCACAGTTGCAGAAAAATAGTGGAGGAGAAAATATCAATTTGGAGACTCAGATAAAAGCCATACAAGACAGCCTGAAACGACTTCAACAAGATGCAGTGATTTTCTATCCTTTAGTTCTGAAAGACCGTCTAGAACTGATTTTAGCTACTCCCTATGGTCCCCCTATTCATCGCACAGTTGCAGTTACACAAAAACAACTTAATAGTGCAATCGAGAAATTCCGCGATGATTTGAAACGTCCTAGCAGCAATGCGAAAGTTTCCGGTGCTCAACTCTATGAATGGTTGATTAAACCTCTTGAAAAAGACCTTGCGGAAACTAAAACTAAAACTATTATTTACGCTCCCGATGGCAAATTGCGTTACATCCCTTTAGCCGCTTTATATGATGGTAATCAATGGCTGGTGCAACGCTTCCGGATCAATAATATTACTGCTCTTAGTCTGACAAATTTTAATACCAAACCACAATCTCAACCCCAAGTTTTAGCTGCTGCTTTCACTAACACTGAACGTAGTGTCAAAGTTAAGGTTGGGAAAGATGAATTTACATTTGCAGGGTTACCTTTTGCAGGTCGTGAAGTTGAAGCGATCGCTGCGACAATTAACAATACTAAAAAACTGGTAGATAACCAATTTAATTTGGATATTGTCTATTCGATGAATGACTACTCAATAGTACATTTAGCAACTCATGCTGCTTTTGTCACGGGTCAGCCAGAGAATTCTTTCATTCTATTTGGTAATGGAAAATATGTGACTCTACGCGATGTGCAAAACTGGAATTTATCTCATGTAGATTTGGTGGTGTTGAGTGCTTGCGAAACAGGTTTAGGTAATGGTTTAACTAATAAGTTGGGGGATGGTAAAGAGATTTTAGGCTTTGGTTATCAAATACAACGAACTGGTGCTAAATCAGCTATTTCTACTTTATGGTCTGTTGATGACGGTGGTACGCAAGCTTTAATGGATAATTTCTATACTATATTGCCAAAGCCCAACATCACCAAAGCTGAAGCACTCCGACAAGCCCAAATCGCTTTAATAACTAATAAAGGTGTATCAGCACTTAACAATGATTTCAGCCATCCTCATTACTGGGCACCGTTTATTCTCATCGGCAATGGGCTTTAAAAATAGGTAGAGACGTTCCCGTGGAACGTCTTCGCGGGATTTATTGCGTATATTTATTTAATTGGTGTAAATTGTGTTGAGATGCAAGTGCGATCGCAATCGGTAAGATTCGATGTTCTTCAACTTGAATTCTAGCGTGAAGCGTTTCTGGTGTATCATTAGGCAACACTGGCACCGCAGCTTGCATCAAAATTGCACCGCTATCCATTTCTAAACATACCAAATGCACCGTACAGCCCGCAATTTTCACACCAGCAGCAAAAGCTTGTTCTACAGCATTAACTCCCTTAAAACTGGGCAACAAACTCGGATGAATATTGATTATCTTATCAGGAAAGGCATCAATTAAAATCGGTGTCACCAATCGCATCCAACCTGCCATAATCACCCATTCAACATCATATTGCCGCAAAGTTTGCACAATTTCCCCATCAAATTCTTCGCGGTTTTTGTATTTGCGGTGGTCTAAAAAGACAGATGGTACACCCAAATTTTCAGCACGGACTGCTGCTTTTGCCGAGGTATTATTGTAAATCAAAACTTGAATTTTGGCATCAAGTTCCCCATTTTTGATTGCTTGAGCAACTGATTCAAAATTGCTGCCATTTCCAGAAGCCATGATTCCCAATTTTAAAGGTGCTGACATCAGCTTTTTTGGCAAAATATTGGGTGATATCAAGCTGGAGGTAACTGAATTTATACTCATCTATTATTAACGTAGAAGACTGGAACCAGCAGGACATTGAATTTGCCCCCCTTCCTTACCAGGGATAAATTTTACCATTGTCGGTGGTATTTTGGAAGGATTATTAGTTTCACAAATACCAGCAATTGTCAAGGATTCGCCGTTAACTTTAGTTACAAATACAGCACCAGTATAACTTTTGCTTTCCGGACTTTTGGCAGTAGCTGTCATCATCACCCTGGAAGTTAATTTGCCTTGAGGTAGAATCTTGTATTGGTAATTATCAGTTTCTAGCTTAGTCGCAATAGCCAATTGCTCAATTTTTGTGGCAAACTTGTTGTTTTCTAAATAATAAGCTTGCTGTGTGCGGTTCATCGCGGTAATTATTACTTCACCTTCCATTGTTGGATTACTGCTAGCTTGATTTTCTGGTTCACCATTGAAAACTTGCACATTTTCTGGCAAAGTCGTTGCATCCGAAATTTTCTCAAATATGATTGCGTTAGGATAAAAAGCTTTTGGTCTGGGTTGTCCCGGATTAGTATCATGTAACTGCAACCGCATTTTGCCATCAGCAAGAAACTCAAAAATTGTTAATATTGGTTCTGCACTAGTTGGTATTGTCACATCCAACTGCATCGGTTTGGTATTCGGATTAATGCGATACCGAAATTCTAAGGCAACAGGAGTACTAGAGCTAGATGGTAGGGAGAATAATTTTCCTTGTGGAGTGAAAATGAAGATTAAGGTTTCTGAAGATGAAGAAGCTTTTGCTTTCCATTGCCCTAATAATTTCTGGTTAACATTTGTATTACCAGGTTGAGATTGAGTCGGTAACGGTGTATTTTGGTTTTGAGCTAGTACTGTTGTATTGAGTGTAGCAAGTAGCCCGATAATTATGCTATTGGTCAGCAATTGAAGAGTGATTTGCCGTTTGTTAATTTTTAGTAGGTTTGGATACATCATGCTTACATACTAGTTGCGTAACAGGATCTTTAACTCTTGTCAATTGGTCTGCTACTCAACAAAAAAACAGGATAATTACGTGTAAACGATTATAGCTTTATGAACTAAAATTTTGAATATTAACGAGTTTTTATGACATCAACCCGATCGCGTCAATTGCTAGATAACGATACTGTAGCTGCCTGGATTTTTCTCACCCCAGCATTGATTTTACTGTTCATCTTTCTTCTGTACCCGATCGCCTATTTATTTTTCCTCAGCTTCACCGCTGGTAGTTTCACTTCTACAGGTATTCATTGGGTAGGATTGAAAAATTATTGGCGTTTGTTAATCAACCCAGATTTTTGGCAAGTTCTGAATAACACGTCTTATTTCGCGATCGCCAGCGTTATTCCCAGTCTAATTATACCCTTAGGATTGGCGGTGTTATTAAATCGTAACTTGCCATTGCGAGGAATTCTCCGAACTGCCTATTTTCTCCCTTCAATTATCTCTCTAGTTGCGGCTGGTTTAGGATTTCGCTGGCTATTTCAAACCGACGGACCAGTTAACGCAGCTTTAAATTTGCTTGGAAGACCCCCAATTCCTTGGTTAGGAGATACATTTTGGGCAATGCCAGTATTAATTTTATTAAGTATTTGGAAACAACTTGGTTTTAATATGGTGGTATTTTTGGCAGGGTTGCAAGCCATTCCTCCGAGTCGTTACGAAGCAGCGGAACTTGATGGGGCAAATGCTTGGCAACAATTTTGGTATATTACTTTGCCAGGATTGCGACCGACTTTAATTTTTGCGATCGTTACTACTGTAATTTTCACATTGCGGAGTTTTGAACAAGTTTATGTAATTACAGGTGGTGGTCCATTGAATTCTACCAATTTATTAGTTTATTACATATACCAAGAAGCATTTGGTCAATTTGATTTTGGTTATGCAGCAGCAGCAGCGACAGCATTGTTAGCAGTGACGTTGGTATTAGTTTACTTGCAATTGCTCTCCTTCGGGGACGAGAGTTGAGAGGAGGGGGGGAGGGGGGGAGGGGGGGATGGGGACCTAACTCCCAACTCCTAACTACTAACTCCTAACTCCTAACTCCCAACTCCTCACTCCTCACTCCTAACTCCTAACTCCTCACTCCTCACTCCTAACTTTTAACTCTTCAAAGTCAATTTGCTAACAGCGGCAATTAGCTGTGCTGGTTCGACTGGTTTGGGGAGATGGTATGAGAAGCCGGCTGAAATTGCAAGTTTGCGATCGTATTCTCCAGCATAAGCTGTCAGAGCGATCGCTGGAATCTCTCCTCCTTTTTCTGGCAACCAATTTCTCACTTGACGAATCAGCATGTACCCGTCCATTTCCGGCATCCCAATATCACTTAATAAAACATCTAATTTCGACTTTGCCAAGATTTGCAGTGCTTCCAGCGCTGAATCTACTGCGATCACTTCGGCTTTCTCTTGTTGCAATACGAAGCTGATAAAGTCTCGTGAATCAACATCATCATCTACAACCAGTATTTTGATTCCTTCCAAATTAGGTGAATTAAGTTCAGCTTCTGTTGTCAACTCACTTTCTGGTAAATCTGTTGTTGACAACAATGGCAGCTTAACTGTAAATGTTGCTCCCTGTCCTTCGCCGAGACTTTCTACAAAGACTGTACCACCGTGGAGTTCTACTAATTGTCGCACGATCGCTAATCCTAATCCCAATCCACCAAATTTTCTCGTAGTCGCGCTATCTGCTTGACGGAAGTAATCAAACACATAAGGTAAAAACTCTAGGGCAATACCTTTACCTGTATCGCTAACTGTAATCTGAGCATACCGGCAGGGGGGGAGCGGGAG
>NZ_JAOWRF010000008.1 GCF_025753815.1 Plectonema radiosum NIES-515
GGGACAAGGGGAGAGCCATATCTTCAACATTACCCATTCCCCATTCCCCATTCCCCATTCCCCATTCCCCATTCCCCATTCCCCATTCCCCATTCCCCATTGACTATTTCTTTTGAGCTTGAATTTTGTCGAAAAGACCACCATCAGCGAAGAATTTTGTCTGCACGGTATCCCAACCACCGTAGTCACCAACTGTACCGAGGGTTTTGACTTTGGGATATTTGCCGGCAAGTTCTTTGGTTGCAGGTGCTGTCTCGTCTACTGGTCGAAATCCTAATTTGGCGAATTCTTGCTGTGCTTCGGGGCTATAAAGGTATTTGACAAAACCTTCTGCTACTTCTCTTGTGCCGTGCTTATCAACGTTTTTGTCTACGACTGCGATGGGGTTGTCGATGGATATGTTGACATCAGGGACGATATAACTGACTTTTTCGCCTTTTTGTTGTGCCAAGATAATTTCGTTTTCGTAGTTAATTAAGGCGTCTCCTTGACCCTGCTTGAAGAAGGCATCGCTAGCTTCACGGGCATCTTTGGTCAAAAGAGGTACATTTGTATAAACTTTGGTGACAAAATCAGTCGCTTTCGCTTCGTCTCCACCAGTTTTAATTACTGAATTCCATAGTGCTAAGAAATTCCAACGCGCAATACCCGATGTTTTCGGATCAGCGGTAATTAGCTTGACACCATTTTTACCCAAATCTGCCCAGGTTTTAATGCCTTTGGGGTTGCCTTCTCTGGTGACTAAGGCAGCAACTGATTTTGAGACAATACCATTGTTGGGGACTTCTTTTTCCCATCCTGGTTGAATTAATCCAGCTTTCTCAATTTTTTGGGTGTCTAATGCTAGTGCTAAGTGGACGACATCCGCTTCTAAACCGTCGATAACAGCGCGAGTTTGCGAACCAGAACCTCCGTAGCTTTGCTTGAAGGTGACGTTTTGGTTATGGTCTTTTTTCCACTGTTCGACAAATTTAGGAATAATTGCTTCGTGAACGGCTTTGGTGACAGCAAAGGAAACGAGGGTTAGTTCAACGTCTTTGTTGTTAGCTGCAACAGGACTAGCACCAGAAGTCCCAACACCGCTATTAGCATTATCGGCATTTCCACCAGAACATGAGGCGATCGCTACACTCAATATCGCTCCCACTAAAAACATCGATACAAAGCCCTTAAAAGAACGCAACTTGAGTCTACGGCTCAAATGCTCAATGGTAAACCCCGATTGCTTCAGCGAGCGTTGCCAAAAACTCATTTTTTCTGCTCCTAATCAATCTACTATTTATTGATATACATACCGTGCAATAGATAGTACAGTGGTCAACCTAAAAATGCAATAGCAAACCTCCACATCGTTGATAGATAATATGTAGATTTGAGAAGATAAAAAATTTGGGCAATGCCCCATACCCCATTACCTATGTAAATTTTAAGGGCAAACCGTCCTGAAATATTAGCAGTTCTCCTTCTTTGATTTGCGTCCAAACTTCGTTGTCGGTGAGGGGGGTAGTAGCGATAACAGCAACGCGATCGCTCGAAGTCGTCAATTCTTGGAAATCTACAGTTACATCTTGGTCAATCAAGTGAGCCGCTGCAAAGGGCGCTTGTCGTACAATGTAACTAAGCTTAGTTGAGCAGTGAGCAAAAAAATGCTCTCCCTCCGATAATAAGTAATTAAAAGTACCATAAAGAGAAATTAAATCAGTAATTTCCCGAAGTGCTAAATAAAGTTCTTTAACGTTAGGCTGACCTCCGGGAAAGCGTTGTCTTAAGGTTTCTAGTATCAAGCAAAACGCTCTTTCACTATCGGTTGTGCCGACAGCATGATAAAACCCCATAGATTGAGGGTGAAAATCTGGTAAATCTCCATTGTGAGCAAATACCCAGTACTTTCCCCACAGTTCCCGACGGAAGGGATGGCAATTTTCTAAACTAATTTCCCCTTGAGTAGCTTTGCGGATATGGGCAATCACATGGGTAGAGTGGATGGGGTAGCATCGTACCACCTCTGCGATTGGAGAACTAACCGAGGGTTTGGCATCGATAAAAAGCCGACATCCTTTGCCTTCAAAAAAAGCAATCCCCCAACCATCACTATGGTCGTCAGTTTTTCCTCCCCGCGCAGAAAATCCTTCAAAAGAAAAGCAAATATCCGTGGGGACATTGCAGTTCATTCCGAGTAATTGGCACATAGCGATCGCATCTGTGAACTATAGAGATTAATGCCGTTAGCCTCAAGATACTTCAGAATGCCTGATTTAATCTGGAGCGATCGCAACAAGAATGAGGATTTAAATCTCATAGTGCCAAATCTCTTCTTCTCGCAGCACAATTCGATGTAGACTCAGACGGTGAATAAAGCCTTCCTGTTCTAATTGCCTCAAAACACGAGTGATTGTCACACGAGTTGAACCCAATAAATCGGCAATGTCTTCATGAGTCAGACGCATATCTATCAAACGTCCTTGTTCAACTTCACGACCAAACCTTTTAGATAACCATGTCAACAGCTTGATCAGCATGATATCAACCGTTTTATAGCCACGAACAATCATCAATTCTTCAGCTTGTTGAATGTGTGCCAGCAATACCTCTGTAATTTGATCCCACCCTTGCAAATTCAAGATTGTCCCTTGCACTTTGGTGAGACACTCCATCTGATACGGTTCGACTTTTGACAAAGCTTTGCCAACAATATCTCCCGATCCCCACACTCCCAGAGTCACGCTCGTACCGTCTTCGAGATAAGTAAATGTTCGTACAACCCCTGTTTCAATTTTCCACAGAGTATGAGTCTGTTGTGGCAACAAGGAGCGACGGGAAAAATATTGAACTGTATTCTTACTTACAGAATTTGCCGGGGCAGAGTATAAAGACATTATTGCAAATAATCCTATTATCCGATACATTAACCGTAGTATTCAAAATATATCAATTTCTGGAAGGATTTCCTATGGGGATAGCAGTTGAGAATGTTTCCAAACACTATGGTTCTTTCCACGCAGTGGATTCTGTGAGCTTGAACTTTAAAACTGGCTCTTTGGTTGCGCTTTTGGGTCCGTCTGGTTCGGGAAAATCAACATTAATGCGGATGATTGCTGGACTAGAGACACCTAGTTCCGGTCAAGTGTGGATAGTTGGTGAAAATGCCACTCACAAGCGGGTGCAAGAGCGTAATATTGGCTTTGTATTTCAGCACTATGCCTTATTTAAGCATCTGACAGTGCGACAGAATATCGGTTTTGCCCTAGAACTCCGCAAAGCTCCCAAAAACCGGATAAAGGTGCGAGTAGAGGAACTTTTAGATTTGGTGCAGTTGAGTGGATTAGGCGATCGCTATCCCTCACAATTATCTGGGGGACAACGGCAAAGAGTAGCCTTAGCGCGTGCTTTAGCAGTTCAGCCGCAAATCTTGCTACTAGATGAACCCTTTGGCGCATTAGATGCGAAAGTACGCAAAGATTTAAGAATGTGGTTGCGACGTCTGCATGAAGATGTGCATGTAACCACAGTCTTTGTCACCCACGACCAAGAAGAAGCAATGGAAGTTGCTGATGAAATTGTGGTGATGAATAAAGGTCGAGTCGAGCAAGTTGGCACTCCGGCAGAGATTTACGACCACCCAGCAACACCATTTGTCATGAGCTTTATTGGTCCAGTGAATATCTTACCTGGTAACTCTGGTATTCAAACAGGCAATCATTCGGTAACTGCGAGCGATCGCGTATTTTTACGTCCTCATGACATTCTCATTCAACCCCAGAGGGTCGAAGATGCAGCACCAGCCAAAGTTGACAACATAATTCACTTAGGTTGGGAAATTCGCATCGAGTTAATTCTAGAGTCTGGGGAAAGGATAAATGCTCACCTCAGCCGAGAGCAATTCAATCAACTTCCACTAAAACAAAACCAGCGAGTCTACGTTAAACCCAAGCAAGCAAGAGTTTTTCCGGCTTATGCTTAAAAGGAGTTTGCCCTGTTGGAGTTTGGAGTTAGAAGTTACTCTCCTTACAACGCTCTGACTTGTAATGCTCTTGTGGGAGGCTCTGCCTCCACCAGGTTTGACTCTAGGCAGAGCCTCCTGTATCACATTAAGAGTCTGAGACTCTTAACGAGGCAATCCTCACTCCTCACTCCTCACTCCTCACTCCTCACTCCTAACTTCTCCTCACTCCTCACTCTTAACTCCTAACTTTTATATGCTAAATTCCCGCACCATCGAGAAAGTCTTCGATTACCGAATCTGTATTGCACTTACTGTTATCGGTTTGTCCGTTATCTACTTGGATGACGGACATATGTAATTTACTTTCCATCTCGACAACTTGTTTCTCTAGAGTCTTGACTCGTTCAAATAAAGCGCGTATGACCTCGGCTTCCACATCCCGCACTTTATCATGAGCCAAAGGATTAACACTTGTGTTGTCTTGACGAGTTACACGTCCGGGAATTCCGACTACAGTCGTGTTACTAGGCACATCTCGCAGTACCACCGAACCGGCACCGATGCGGACATTATCGCCGATTTTAATGTTGCCTAATACCTTTGCCCCTGCGCCGACAACTACATTATTACCTAAAGTGGGATGACGCTTGCCGCTTTGTTTCCCGGTACCGCCGAGGGTAGCACCTTGATAAATTAGGGCATTGTCGCCGATTATCGCTGTTTCGCCAACAACTACTCCCATACCGTGGTCGATAAAAACACCCTTGCCAATGGTTGCTCCTGGGTGAATTTCAATTCCCGTCAAAAATCTACTGAGATGGGAAATAAACCGAGGTATAAAGGGCATCCCTATTTTCTCCAGCCGATGTGCGAGGCGATGAAGCACTATGGCTTGAAGTCCGGGATAGCAAAACAACACTTCCAGCCAGTTACGGGCAGCTGGATCGCGCTCATAAATCGTTCGCAAATCAGTTAGTAGCATAAGGAAGTTTGGATCTTTGTAGCTGAGGGAGATAAAATCAAAAACCTAAATAATTCCCAAGATCGGAATTATGATGGATAATCTACGGTAAGTCGATAGAATTTAGATATTTTCGTCAGTGATAATTGCGATGCGATCACTCACATCCCTTAGTTTGAGAAAAATTAAGCTCGCCGCTAAATACCTTAACTCTATCTAAAAACCGTAGTATATTGAGTAGAGACTTGAATAGCCCAAATTACGCTCTGTTGGATCTGTCTTCTAAAGTCGAATATGCTCTGCTAGCACTTTTACAACTAGCGAGCCATCACGACAAAAAAGTTCCTTTGACGATGAGCGAGATTATTGCCCAGCAACCGATTCCAGAACGCTATCTGGAACAAATTCTTACTAGTCTGCGACGTGCGGGTGTGATTAAGAGTCAACGCGGTTCTAGGGGAGGCTTTCTTTTAGTTCGTGAACCTTGGCAAATTACCTTGCTGGAAATTGTCAATTTGGTGGAAGGCGATCGCAAACCGAAAGAAAGCTCAGAACCTCCCACCCTAGAAAAGAATCTGGTGCAAGACATTTGGCTACAAGCTAACAATGCTGCGGTTGAAGTTTTGAGGAACTATACACTCCAAGATATGTGTCAAGAACGAGATCAAAGGACACAGCAGAATCCCATGTATTACATTTAGCAATTGAAGAATACTCATATCTGGATTGCGCTCATAAACTACGAGGGAGTTAATCGGACGGACTCGTTTAGTTCAGTTGAAGAAGATTACAAAATCCAAAGCGCAAAGCGCAAATAGTGGTCAAGCTTATTGTATGAACCCATCCGATAAAGTAAAAGACCGCATTAACTTGAGTATGGTAGAAGCGGCAAAGATCCCTAGCTTGATTTCCCCTAAAAAGACAATTTTCCTAGAACCGACTGCTAACACCGGAATTGCTTTATTCTCTGGTGGCAGCAGAACGGAGTTACCATCTTATTCTAACAATACCCCATAGGATGAGCATAGAACGACGGGCAATGTTGAAATATGGCGCTCAATTAAATTTAACGCTCTTGGTAAAAGGTATAAAGTTTGAAGCCCTCCGAAGTTTCGCTTACACTAGACATCTCCGAAATTTGAATGTAGAGACGCGAAATTTCGCGTCTCTACAAGCGTTTCGGGCAACGCATAATTAAATTAGGTCGATGTCTACTTACTACTTCTCTGTAAGTTTATTTATGGGTATTTAATTTTTACTTATCCCTTATTAACAGAATCCCCATCTTTTTTCAGCAAAACAGCCAAACACATACAACTAAGAATTAATTTAGTTAGACTTAACGCTTCACTTTTCAAGACAATAAAAGCACCTAATGCCATCAGCACAAAAGGCACAAAATAATTGCCATAGCGAGTTATCAGTTGAGCTATTGTACTCTGATAAGTTAATTTCTCTGCTACACAGCACCAAACAGCTAAAAGTACAGAGAATATAATAAATATTATTAATAAGCTGACAAAACTGCTGTTAGCAAACAACGGCACATAAACACTGATATTGTCACTACCATTAGCAATAGTCACAGCCGCTACACTATAAGTCTGGGGAGCAAAAAAACTAGTAATATTTAAATCATCAAATTCTTCTATTTCTGTCTTCTCTTGGGTCGATGCATCTTCAGAATTAACCAAACTACTAATACCTATTGCCATTGGCATCAAACCTAGCAATCCAATCCAGTGTGGCGATAAAATCAACCCTCCAAAGAAACCGGGAAGACTAAAAATTACCAGCACCGTAAAACCTAAATACTGACCAACAACAATATGACGACGGCGAAAAGTAGCATTCACCTGGGAAAAAAACAGTAACAAAATCACAATATCATCAATATTCGTAGCAGTAAACGCCGTTACCCCAGTACCAATCGCAGCAACTAACTCATTCATTCTTCTCTTACTCTTTCTTGGTGTCCTTGGCGCCTTCTCCCGAAGGGAGAGGCTAGCGCCAAGGCGGTTCGTTTAATCTAGTATATAAATAACATTATCCGACAATCCAGCATGAATAAGCTTGGGACAGCTTTCATAGAAGGGATAATCGCCTTCTTCTTTACTAATATCGATGACATCATAATCCTGCTGCTATTTTTTTCACAGATAAATCCTAACTTTCGTCGCCGACATATCTTTTTTGGTCAGTACCTTGGTTTTGCCGCCATCATCATCGCTAGCTTACCAGGATTTTTCGGTGGCTTGGTAGTGCGGCGAGAATTAATTGGATTACTCGGAATACTACCAATAGTAATTGGTATAAAGCAACTGCTGAGTCAGGAAGAAGAAACTACAGAAGTTCAAACAGTAACCAGTGATTTTAAACAGTCCTCACACAGAAACCCCATAATATCTTTTATATTGAGTCTTTTGCATCCTAATACATATAAAGTAGCGGCAGTAACCATTGCCAATGGTGGTGATAACATTAGTATTTATATTCCCTTATTCGCTGGTCATAATTTTGCCAGCCTGGGAGTGATTTTGAGTGTATTTTTTGTCATGGTATGGGTTTGGTGCTTGATTGCTTACCTATTAACCCTTCAACCTACCATTGCTGATATTTTAACTCGCTACGGTAACATTCTTGTCCCCTATGTCTTAATTTGCTTGGGACTTTTTATAATGTATGAAAGAGGTACATTCAATCTATTGCCGTGGGTGAAAGCTTAACATTGTTGGTTGTTAGTTGTTAGTTGTTGGTTGTTAGTTCTTAGTTGTTGGTTGTTAGTTGTAAAAAAGTACTCATAACCACTATCCACTATCCACTATCCACTATCCATTACGCTTGATAAACTAACTTCCAACTAACCATCATCAATATTGTGTAAATGATAAACCGCAGTGGGCGTTGAGGCGCGATTTGACAGATTTTAGCGCCTAGTAATACTCCTGGAACTGAGCCTATCCAAATCGGTACTACCAGACTCCAATTAACTGTTCCCAAGGTGAGGTGTCCGAGGGAGGTAAAAAACAATAAAATCGCGGCTTGTGAAATGTCTGTACCCACTAATTTACGAGCATCAAGGCGGAAAAAGCCAATCAATACCAGTGCAAACATTGAACCGGAAGAAACACTAGTTAAACCGACTAAACAGCCTAAAACTGCTCCTATTGTCATCGTCAGAAAACGACCCAAGTTAGTTTTTAAGTCAAACTTTGGCAGTTCGGGTAGGGTAAACTTGGGGAAAAAAGTCAAAAGTAGCAATTGTAGGAGTGCTAAGACTGTAACTAACAGAATCATCACCCCAAGCAAGTGTAGCAGAATATAATCCAGGCTAGATCCACCATTACGCCTAATTAGGTGCAAAATCCCCACCCCAAAGAGCGATCCTGGGACACTTCCAAATGCCAGCCATTGGACAACTTGCATGTCGAGGGTTTTCTGTTGATAGTGCTTGACACTGCCAACAATCTTCATTAGTGTGGCAGCCACGACATCAGAACTAACAGCCACGGAAGGTGGAACTTGGAATACAAAAATCAACATTGGGGTGATGAGAGATGCTCCGCCAATTCCTGTTAAACCAACGATGATGCCAACAAAGAAGCTTAACAGTGGTAGTAATAAATAGTTCATACTCCTATCCCAAATGGGGGGTTTTCAACTGTGGTAATGTAGACAGCAAAAATTTTCGTGTTTCTAATTGAATGAGAAACACAAAGGTTATTTAACGAAGGCTTTGGGGATTTAAGATCCTGACCAAAAAAGCCGTTGGAGTGAGTTTTTTAGCACGATCGCACTTTTCCCTTGTTCAGCAGGTCGTAACTGCCGATAGGACGCTTCTCCTGCTGACTGACTTTTCTAGTATTTTACTTCTAAAATACTAAAAGCCGACTGACTTACCGTATTTTAACCATAATCATAAGCAAACGTCTAGTCCACAGTTTTGTAGATTACCTAATTACATGGTGAAACTAGATACTCAGTTTATTATAGTCATAAAAGTTACTGAACGTTTACGGATAATGGAGTGTTACGTTATGTATAAATTTAGAAGATAGTTTTAAAATTATGTAATCAAATGCCATGAAAAAAATCCAACTTTTTCTGGATGATGACTTAGATGGCATCTAAGAATTGTTTAAGTAGGTCGAAGGGTGTATTTAATATGGAAAAATTAGAAAACGTCAAAAGCGATCGCCAACAACAAAAATCGCCTTTGAGCTTGATCAAAAAACTGTTGATTGCTCGTTGGCGTTCTCTGCTAATTTTATTTATCGGGGTTTATTTACCGGGAGCAAGTCTTTGGGTTACTTGCCTTAGAAGTATGGCAACATGAAGGTGGCTTTCCGTGGGATGTGCCGATATTGATAGCAATTCACAAAACAGCACAGACCCAGTTAGATATTTTTGCACTGTCAGTCAACCGCTCATGAACTCAGTTATGCCTTTTTTAGTGGTCATGCGATGACGAGTATGACACTGATAGCAGTTTTGGTAGTTTTAGCTTGGAATAGCAACTTGCGCTGGTTAGTTTTGATTTTCGGCAGTTTATTCGTCGTTGCGATCGGCTGGACGCGACTTTACCTTGGCGTTCACTTTCCTAGTGATATTCTTGCAGGATGGATGGTTGCATTAGCTTGGGCAATTGGGGTAAATCTGATTATCAAACCGCATTTGACTAAAGCAACCGATGTGAATGAACAACCAGTAGAGGAAACATCATTACTTCCGGAAGAAACACAGTTATAGCCATTTGGATAGTTGTTGGTTGTTGGTTGTTGGTGCGATAGAGACGTTCCACTGGAACGTCTGTACAAAAGTTAGTTGATAAGTAAGTGGGCGAAATTAAACGTAAAATACTCTCCTAGTTCGTAGTGAGCGGTTTACCGCTCGTCGCTCTTGGATTTTAACGGCTTCAGCCGTTACTACGTTTATCCACTACCAACTAACCACTATCTCCTCAACTCTTATTAGTAGGTGCATTGGTAACTCGTGCATCTACAATCGCTTGCGACACATTCGGGATAAACCAGTTTACTTCACCTGGTTTCAAGACTTGAGTACCAGCCTGATTGAATTCAATTGCCCCAGTATCTGCATTTGTCTTCAATACTAACTTAGTTCCAACAGGAACCTTGATGACAACACCACCAGTGAAGTCTTGATTTTGTCCACCAGGAGTGAGGGCAACAGCTTTGATATCGCTGGGGAGAAAAACTCCTTTGCAATCCCATTTATCTTTTGTTGTCTTACCATCAGCTAAAAAATACAGTGAAGCTCCAAAGGAGTATTCATCATCGTCCAGATTTGGTTCTGGTCCGTAAACAGCTAAAGTTTTTCCTGTCTCATTACGACATTGCCCCCAGTTAATGCCTGACTCAAAGGCATATTTTTGAAACTGTAACTCATTGAGTTTATGATCAATCTCCTCAGTTGTGAAACCTTCTACAGCCGCATGTGTTTCTTTAAGAGTCTGCAATTTATTAATCTCTTTAGTGAGTGCGATGTAGTCAGGATTTTTGGTAAAACTTGGCGCATCTGCGAATGAAGGTGGAGCAAACATTAGATTTACTAAAACTAGCGCCGCCATCAAAATGTATTTGAAATTTTTCATGATTCTTTGCCCTTAATTCTATAAATTACAGTTTTTGACTGTCCTACATAATTCTCGACATTATGGAGGCTATGAAAACCGAATTTTTGTGAACAATGCTTTTTTGCTACTTAACAATTCATGTTTTACCTTACCATTTGAGCTTTCTTTTCGCAAGTTTAGCAAAAAAAAATATTTTTATACTACTCTGTTGCAGTCATGCTTATTAGTTAAAATCGCTTATAAATATTGACTTTTGGCGATTTTATGAGTTGAATTAATTGGAATTACTTAAATCGTGTTTCGGATATAATGTATTTTTTATCACTGTTTTTTAGGGTGAATGATTGGTTAATTTTGGCTAAATTTAATGGCAGTATTCCGATGTGATTTGGGGTAATTAATTATTATTTGTAAAAAAGTAAAATATTTTTTTACTACCTACTTGATTATCAAAAAATATCGTGTAATATTAGTCTGTATTGACAAATAGAAAGAACGAAAAGACTGATTTATTAGATAGATTTCTCATAAATCGCAGTTAAAGTCAGAAATTGAATAGAAGGAAAATTCTGCCTTTGATCTATCGATGAATTGCATGTAACCCAATCAAGACATGCGTCATTCCTCACTACAAATTTTGGAAAAGGAAAATCAAATTGCATCTACCTAGTACACACGGCTTAAAGCCGGATTGCCAATATTACCCAGAAGTCTTAGCTGAATATGACGCTGTTATTACACCCACAACAATCCCAGCATCAAACATCGGCTTAATCGTTGCCCATATAGGAATCTGGTTTGATTGCGTGAAAAAATCTAATTATATGTAGGGTGCGTTAGGCTTCGCTAATACACCCTAGGTATAAGTAAGTCGGCGTGAAAAATTAAAGGTTTGTAGTGAGCGCTTTAGCGCTAAAGCGCTCACTACGAAGGAATCACAGACGTTTACGTTTATTTACATAGTTCGGTTTATTAACGCCGACCTACTTATTTCAAAAATCAAATATGAGTCCTATATTTGTCAACGGCATCTGGCTAAGTTTTCTGGTTGGTTTAATTGGGCTAGTTTTTGTCAGTATCAACATCAACCAGTTTGCCAGTCGCACCGCTTCTGATTGATCCTCACATCGAGAAGCAGAGAAAAATTAAGAAAAACAGCATTTAATCATTGTATAACGATTATGACTTGGCTAATTAGTACTTTATTTATTGGCATTTCTGCGGCTTTTGCCACCACCTTTGACGACAATTTATACTTGACTGCGTTTTTCGGAAAAGTCAATCGTACCTTTCGTCCGAAGCATATTGTTCTTGGTGAATTTCTTGGATTCACTGCATTAGTTTTTGCTAGTCTCCCTGGTTTCTTCGGGGGTTTAATTGTTCCAGATGCCTGGATTGGATTGTTAGGTTTTCTTCCCATCACGATTGGTATCAGTAATTTAATGAGTCGAGAAGAAGAGGGATCGGTGCAAACTGTGTCAATTTTAAACTCTTCTGATGAACCTCAGCACCGCAATCAATCACTATGGGCAACTATACGCGATCGCCAAACTTACCGCGTTTCCGCTGTCACCGTTGCAAATGGAGCAAACAACATTGGAATCTACGTACCGTTGTTTGCTAGTAGCAATCTCCCTAGTTTGGGGGTAATTGTGTGTGTTTGCTATTTAACTATTGGGCTGTGGTGCTTCCTCTCTTACCACATGACTCGTAATCCTCTCATGGCACCGATTCTAGCTCGTTATGGTCGGAAAATCTTTCCGTTTGTATTAATCTACTTGGGATTCTCCATCCTAATTAAAAGTGGAACGTACCAACTTGTGCCTGGTTTTGGAATGTAAAATTTTTAACTGAAGCTAATGTAAAGTTACAACCTTTGTGACATGACTCGGTAATTCTTGTAATACCATTTCACGAAATTCCCGATACAAAATTTCAAGCCACCGCATGTATGCGTGGGGATTGGTATTTTGGAATTTTGAATGGAACGTAGGGATTGACTTTTGACTCCCCATATCCACGTATCCGTCTTGAAATGTTCTGAACGCTCTGAAAGCCGGCGCTAAGACTTTCCGTAAAATTCACGCATCTAAAATTAATATGAGCGAGTTAGTTACTGCACTCTTGACAGGGGTAACAGCCTTCAGTGCCACCAACATTGATGATATTATTCTCCTAACGCTGTTTTTTTCACAAGTGAATGTTACGTTCCGTCGTTGGCATATCGTTGCAGGTCAGTATATAGGCTTTGCAACACTAATAATCCTCAGTATTCCCGGTTTCTTTGGCGGTTTAATTGTACCGCGTCCTTTGATTGGACTATTTGGCTTAGTGCCAATACTAATCGGTATAAAATGCTTGCTCAATTTTGAAGATGCAAGCGATGAAGAGGAGGGAGAAACAGCGTATAACAACTCATTTATTGCGAAGTTAACAAGAATGCAAGTTTACAGTGTGGCAGCCGTGACGGTTGCTAATGGTACTGACAACATTAGCATCTATGTGCCTTTGTTTGCTAGCAGTACCACGGAAAGTCTGCTGGTAATTCTAGGCGTATTTTTTGTGTTGGTAGGAGTGTTGTGTTACACGGCATATAAATTAACCCACAACAAAGCGATCGCTCTTGTTATGACTCGCTACGGCAATAAGTTTATGCCTTTTGTGCTGATCGGACTAGGTGCTTTTATTATGGTAGATAGTGGCACGTTGACACTACTAAACTTATTTAATGGCGAAATCTCGTTTTCTTTGTGAGCATTGCCCACAAAAATTATCCCCTGGGGCAGAAAGTGACAAAAAAATCATTTTTTGTGCCCAATAATACTTTGTCTTCACCCCCTGCCATTTAAATTTAAATAAAGCATAAAAAATTATCCTAGCCTTGTTATATAGACTTCAAAATAGAGGAAAATAAAATTTGAATATCCTAGAATTTTCTTTACTAGTTTGGATAGGGTCATTTAGCGCTGGTTTTCTGGGTGCGCTGACTGGGTTAGGGGGTGGAGTAGTAATTGTTCCTTTATTAACTTCAATGTTTGGCGTTGATATCCGCTACGCTGTTGGTGCTTCACTGGTGTCTGTAATTGCGACTTCTTCCGGTGCAGCATGTACTTATATAAAAAAAGGCTACACTAATTTACGCTTGGGAATGTTTCTGGAAGTGGCAACAACAATTGGTGCGATAGTTGGTGCTTTAATTGCTAGTTTTATTTCTGTCAAAGCGCTGACGATTGTGCTTGCGATCGTTTTAATTTATTCAGCATACCTTTCACAACAACCTAGACCAGAAAATCTCGAAACTGAGTCAACCGACTTTCTGGCAAACTATCTGAAACTCAATGGTACTTACCCAACTCCTAATGGATTGATGTCTTATCAAGTTCAAGGAGTGCCAGCTGGGTTTAGCGTCATGTTAGTAGCTGGAGTGCTTTCTGGTTTACTTGGCATTGGTTCGGGAGGATTCAAAGTATTAGCGATGGATCAAGCTATGGGTCTACCCTTCAAAGTTTCTACCACTACCAGCAATTTTATGATTGGTGTGACAGCAGCTGCATCAGCAGGGGTTTACTTAGCACGAGGTTACATCGATCCGGGATTGTCAATGCCAGTGATGTTGGGGGTACTTCCTGGTGCTTTTTTGGGTGCAAAAGTTCTAGTGGGAGCTAAAACCCAGATTTTGCGAATTATCTTCAGCCTTGTGCTGGTGGTAATGGCTTTGAAGATGGTCTACAACAGTCTATTAGGGGGGCTGTAAAATGTATAAATTTAGTTCGTCGGATTGGGAGTGGAAATCATCGGTTCAGTCAAAGGTTGAACTAGTTGCACTACCTTTGCAGTCAGAACCAGATTCTGACATTCAAGAGTTAACAGAACGCGCTAACAAAATAACTCGTGATATTGATAGTAATAGCATCACGAAAACATCAAGTGAGCAGCAACTAGAAAATCTACTTAGCAATCTTCTCAAATATGGCGTTTTCATTGCTAGTGCTGTAGTTTTACTCGGCGGTATTCTATATTTAATTCGTCACGGTGCTGAACCTGCTGAATATCAGTTTTTTCGCGGAACCCCAGCTGAGTTTCGCTCTCCTACAGGTGTCGTAGAAGCTGTTTTTTCAGGTAGTAGCCGTGGGATAATTCAACTGGGACTGCTATTATTAATTGCTATTCCCATAGTTCGTGTGATAGTTTCCCTTTTGGCTTTTATTCGCCGGCGTGATTTGATTTATATTATTCTGAATTTGTTCGTATTAGTGGCTCTGACTTACAGCCTGATAGGTGCTTATCACTAATAGACATAGACGTGAAAATTAAATATGCGTCAACCAAACCCCTTGTAGAGACGCGAAATTTCGCGTCTCTACAGAAATTTTTGGAGATGTCTAATAGACATCTCCAGAAATGAACTATGCGTTGCCCAAAACCCTTGATTAGACGTTGCATGTGCTACGTCTCTACCTCTTTTATGGAGATGTCTAATACTAATTATATAAGTCTTCAGTTAAGGGGTGCGTTGGGTTTTGCTAACGCACCCCAATCAATACAGCGGTTTTCAATTGAATCTACCACACAAAGATGTAGATGTAGAGACGTAGCACATGCAACGTCTAATCAAGGGTTCTGGGTAATATCATGTCCGTTTAATTAACAGTAATAAAAACATATCTACCGTCGTAGAGACGTTCCTTTCGTAACGTGTTTACTTTGTCCAATACCGTGAATTCCTTTGATGTGGCGATCGCTCATCAACTGCATAGATATCTTTCTATTGGTAGAGTAGACTTTTCCTGGGTTTTTATATAAACTACGGTAAGCCGATAGTATTTATGTAATAACATGGCAACCATCCAAGAAGTCACTCAATTAAGCGTAGCCGGACAAACCACCTCTGACGAATCATCACAAACCGCGAATCAGGTCGTCATCCAACCAGACATGTGGAAAAAACTCCGAGGTGGATTCTTTTTAGTGCTTGGATATTTACTATCGCCATTATGTTGGTGGAATGATTTATTATTCAATCTGCCAATCGCTTATGGTTTTGGGTATATATGTAGTTTATTTTCTCCAAAGTTACTTATACCTTGTTCAATTATCGGCTACTGGCTATCTAACGTTGTCGGAATTCTCTTAATGCAATTAGGCTCTGTAGATGTCTTTCAAAATCAACCCAAAGAACGTAACCTGAAAAAAGAATTATTCACGGGTCTAGTTTCATCAACAGTTTTTACTCTAGTGATTATCTTATTAATTCAGTTTAAGATTATTGATACTCCCGTTTTCTTCTCTAATAGTTAATGGTTAGTTGTTAGTGGTTAACAACTAATATCACGTCCACGTTCCTTAGCAGTAATAAAAACACCCTAACCCAATACGCTTTGTGTTAAGGATTTTTGGTATTGATTTGATGTATGTAGAGACGTAGCTAGCTTACGTCTCTACGCTCGTATTTGGGGCTTAACACGCCCGCGTATTGCACCCTAACCCTCCTAGAGACGTTACGAAAGGAACGTCTCTACAATATGTGTAATTTAGCGAACATGATATAACAACTAACCATTAACAAACAATACCATCAATTTTTATTAGCATCTACCAAATCTCTCAAATTCAACAATTTGGGAACGTCCTTACCAATAATTAATGGCAACTTGCCATCCCATTTTTCTATTGCTTGCCGTTGCAGTATTTCTGGAGTCAAAGTCTGACGCAGTAAACTGTTTGCTTCAGCCTCTCCTTTTGAAAGATTCACTTTTGCTTGAGCTTGTTTTGATGCCTTTAACGCTATAAATTCTGCCTGTTTTGCTTCTTGTTCGGCAATTTGTTTTGCTTCCACTGCTTGGCTAAATTGCGGTGAGAAGTGGACATGCACTAGAGAAATATCATCAACTGCAATATGATAGTTAATTAAGCGTGTGGTTAGTGCATTGTCAACTCCTGCTTTGACTTCCCCCCTTTTTGTGATAACTTCTTCAGCAGTATACTTTGCTATCACGGCTTTGAGTACTTCTTCAACCGCTGGATTTATAATACGCTCTATAACACTTTTTTGATCTCCAATTTGTTGAAAAATGACATTTACTTCTTCTGGAATGATATGCCAGTTGAGCGCTACATCGGTGAAGACATCTTGTAAATCTCTTGAGGATGCTTCTGCGGAAATTTCCTGACTTTGGACTCGAACACTCAATTTTTTGACAGTATTAACTAGAGGAATAATTACGTGAATTCCTTCTCCTAGTATTGTGTCTTGTACTTCACCAAATTGCATTAATACCCCGCGTTGTCCAGCGTTTACTATGACAAAAGGGGTGAGGAAAATAGTTATTAAGAATAGAAGTGCTGTAAGTTTACCAGCACTGGTAAAAGCTTTATTTTTTTTCATAATTATTTTTTAAATAGGTAATTGACATCTGGTATAAATTAATGATGCATTGCGCGAAACCCTTGTAGAGACGTAGCATTGCTACGTCTCTACGTCTTTTATACGAAAGTATCAAACACTAGAGATTTTGATAGCGGGCTAAAGCTATTAAAGGAAAATATTGTTGATAAAGGTGATATTTTAGGTAAAAGTGACAGGGAAAGCCAGTACCTGTAAATTCTGATTCGTCCCAAGTACCATCTGATTGTTGAGTTGCTAAAAGGTAGTTAATTCCTTTTTCAATTGCGGGCAGGGCTATTATTGCTTTCGCTTCACGTGCTGCTATCAACCCTATTATTGCCCAAGCGGTTTGGGATGCTGTACTTTTTCCTTTTCCTTTCAGACTGGAATCGTTGTAACTGCGACAAGTTTCACCCCAACCACCATCGGGATTTTGACATTTGAGTAACCAAGTTGCACCGCGTTCGATACTGCTTTTGTGAGTCTGCGGTGCAACTAAAGCAAGAGCGGAAAGTACACCACTAGTTCCATAAATGTAGTTTACTCCCCAACGACCAAACCAGGAACCATCGGTTTCTTGTTCGTTCATGAGATAAACGATCGCTTTCTCAAAGCTTTGAGTATCAATTGACTGTTTGCATTCGCCCAGCATTTCTAATACTCTGGCAGTAACATCAGCGGTGTTTGGATCGATCATCGCTTTCAAGTCACCATAAGGCACTAAATTAAGCCACTCTTGATTGTTGTTGAGATCAAATGCAGCCCAACCACCAGCTTGACATTGCATCGAAGCCATCCAATTAATCGCGCGGGCGATCGCTTGCTGCTTTAATTGTTCATTAGGTAGTTTCGCAATCTGCAACGCCATGACAACCACAGCAGAGTCGTCTACATCTGGATAAAAGCGATTTTCAAACTCAAATGCCCAAGCACCTGGTTTACCTTGATGATTTTTAACTGCCCAATCACCGTAATCCAAAATCTGCTTGTCTAACAAGAATTCTCCAGCTTTAACTACCGTCGGATGATCCGCTGCTAAACCAGATTCGATTAAACCACGCATTGCCCAAGCTGTATCCCAAACTGGAGAAACACAAGGTTGCACTCGGTAAGAATCTTCAGTTTCAATGGCAAAATTATCAATTGCTTGCAAACCTCTAACGACAATCGGATCGTTAACATCGTAATTGAGCGACTTCAAAGCTAACATTGAGTTTAGCATCGCCGGAATAATTCCGCCCCAATCGCCGGTTGCTTCTTGTCTTTCTACAATCCATTTTTCTGCGGCTTTAATACCTTCAGAGCGCAAAGGCATTAAATTCAACTTTTCTGCTAACTTGAAAGCATTATCCAAGGTGATGAATAAATCAGTCCAATCACCATTGCGAGGTAATTCAAATTGGATATCTGCACCTTCAACATACAACTCATTTAAAGTGATAGCTGAATCAATTTGATAAATCGGCTTATCATCAAAGACAATTAATAAAGGGACAGTGCTTGACCTTGCCCAACTCGATAGTTCATAGATATTAAATGGGAAAGCATCCGGCAGAAGCATAATTGCTGGTGGAATCGAGGGAAGACCCTGCCAGTTGTAGCAGCCAATCAGTGCTAAGTGAAACTTTGTAAAGATGCGAGTTTTACTGATGCCGCCGCGCTGTAAAATGAAATCTCGCGCCCTTCTCATTGCCGAATCGCTTGCAGAGACACCTAGTAGGGCAAGCGCCATGTAAGCCTCTACCGAAACGCTAAGTTCTCCGCCATCACCGTAGAACAGTTCCCAACCACCATGCTGTCGTTGTTGAGAACGCAGGTAGGTTTCGACTTTGTGTAAAGGTCTTTGAGAGTCTGTCCCCCAAATTTTATGCAGAAGGACAACTTCAGCAGTGATACTGACATTAGATTCTAACTCGGCACACCAATAACCTAGGGGATTTTGAATCGAGAGAAGATGATTTTGGCTCTTGGCGATCGCTTCTGTAACTTTATTGACTGTTACTCTATCTTGAGTTTGCATGTAATATTACTCAATATTAACAAGATTACCGACACAGCATTAGAGAAAAAAGTTCTTTGCATACAGTCAGCAAACATAGTATTTTGCTCACAGAGGCAGTGAATTGGCAAGAGGCTATGGAAGGAATTATATTCGGGGTAATGCTCTTATCTTTGGTAATTTGGATTGGATTATTGACTTTGCGGGGTCAGTTTTGGCGAACAGACCAGCAACTAGAGGTAGGAGAAACACTGCTAGAATCATTACCTACGGTGTGTGCGGTAATTCCGGCACGTAACGAAGCTGATTTGCTACCAGTTAGTTTGCGATCGCTTCTACGTCAAGATTATCACGGCTCCTTCTCCGTCTTTCTTGTAGACGACCACAGCACAGACGGCACTCCAGATATAGCTTTATCTGTGGCACACGCTTTAAATAAATCACACCAATTACAAATAGTTTCTGCCCAAGCCCTACCTCCCGGCTGGACTGGTAAACTATGGGCAATTGAACAAGGCATTCAAGCTGTAGAGACGTTGCATGCAACGTCTCTAGAAAAACCGGATGCAACGTCTCTAGAAAAACCCGATTATTATTTGCTCACCGATGCAGATATTGAGCATGATGTCGCAAATCTTCAGAGACTTGTTGCCAAAGCTGAAAAAGATAATTTAGATTTGGTTTCGGTAATGGTGCGACTTCGCTGCAAAAGCCTTTGGGAACAACTTTTAATTCCGGCTTTTGTCTTTTTCTTCCAAAAAATCTATCCCTTTGACTGGGTTAACGATCCAAATAATACAACAGCCGCAGCTGCCGGGGGCTGTATTCTCATTCGTAGAGAAGCCTTAAATCGCATCGGTGGAATTAAAGCTGTACGACACGCTTTAATTGATGATTGCGCTCTTGCTTCTGCGGTCAAGAGGGAAAGGGAGAGGGGGGGAG
>NZ_JAOWRF010000156.1 GCF_025753815.1 Plectonema radiosum NIES-515
ACTACCCTTGAAGACTGTTTCCGATTTATCGGAAATACATCTTCAAGGGTGTTTCGTTTTTGACTCGCAATTCATCCCATCACCAACACTCCGTGTATGGTGTGGGGCTTCTTGCTGTACAAGCTAATGTTGGATTTTGAAGTCGGCGTGAGCTTAATTGATTTAAGTTTCCCATGTCAAGTTGTTTATATATTAATTACGGTAGGATTCGGGTGCGATCGCTTGAAGATTTGTGTACTTAGCCTCTTCAACTCCAAGCGCTTCTGAAGGGCACAAGATCGCTCATCCAACAACAAAAAACCCCCGTGTTAAGTACCGAGCTGATGTTTTCTAAGTCCAATATTCAATTTCCAGGGGAAAAGAGAATGATTTGTATCACACATGAGGGTGAAATGGTGTTGGTGATGACAGCATCCTTGGGTTAGTGTCGCTGCTTGACGCAGCAATGCTGCACTCAAATTAAACGGCGATCGCTACATTAGAAGATATAGATAAAAATCGCTGTTATTTACTCACGACTCACACAAAACCATGAGTGTAAACATTACTATTTCTCAAAATCCCTTACTCAAAGGCTACGGCTTACCTCCTTTTTTTGACATTTCCCCAGAACAAGTTGTCCCAGCCTTCAAGCAACTGCTGGCAGAACTAGACACTTCCCTTGCCAGCTTAGAAACTAAGATAGAAACAAATTGGAGCGGTTTAGTAGAACCTTTAGAATATTTAACAGAACGCTTAAATTGGAGTTGGGGCATAGTCAACCATTTAATGGGGGTGAAAAATAGCCCAGAATTGCGCGAAGCTTATGAAGCTGTTCAGCCAGATGTCGTGCAGTTTGTCAACAAGCTCGGTCAAAGCCAAGTTATCTATAATGCTTTTAAAACACTACGACAAAGTGATACCTGGGCAACTTTAGATTCTGCTCAACAACGCATCATTGAAGCCGCAATTCGAGATGCAGAACTTTCGGGTGTCGGTTTGCAAGGTGAAGCCAAAGAGCGTTACAACGCTATTCAGATGGAGTTAGCGGAACTTTCCACCAAGTTTTCTAACCATATACTCGATGCTACCAAAGCCTTTAGTTTAACTTTGACTACTATTGCAGAAATTGACGGCTTACCACCCAGTTTACTGAGTCTTGCCGCACAAGCTGCACGCTCTGAAGGTGCAGAAAACGCCACACCCGAAAACGGACCTTGGCGGATCACTTTGGACGTTCCTAGTTATAGTCCTTTTATGCAGCATAGCACCCGCCGCGATTTGCGAGAACAGCTTTACAAAGCTTTTATCACTCGTGCCTCTTCTGGGAAGTTGGATAACAACCCGTTAATTGAGCGCACTTTGGAGTTACGTCAAGAACTAGCAAATTTACTCGGCTTTAAAACTTTCGCTGAGTTGAGTTTAGCAAGTAAGATGGCTCCGAATGTTGAAGCAGCAGAAGCGCTTTTAGAAGAATTACGTCGTGCAAGTTACGATGCTGCTGTTAAAGATTTAGAAGAACTCAAAGCTTTTGCAGCAAAAAAGGGTGCAGCAGAAGGAAATGATTTGAAACATTGGGATATCAGCTTTTGGGCTGAACGTCAACGAGAAGAAAAATTCGCTTTCACCGCTGAAGAGTTACGTCCTTACTTTCCGCTTCCCCAAGTGTTAGATGGTTTATTTGGGTTGGCAAAACGGCTGTTTGCTGTGACGGTGACGATCGCCGATGGACAAGCTCCAGTATGGCATGAAGATGTACGTTATTTCCAAATTGCGGATGAAACGGGTAATCCGATCGCTTACTTCTATTTAGATGCTTACAGCCGTCCCGCAGAAAAGCGCGGCGGTGCTTGGATGGATACTTGCATCAATCGTGGTAAAATCAAAGCTCAGGGGGTGACTCATACACGTTTACCTGTAGCCTATTTGGTATGCAATCAAACTCCCCCTGTAGATGGCAAGCCGAGTTTGATGACTTTTAATGAAGTCGAAACTTTGTTTCACGAGTTCGGTCATGGCTTGCACCACATGCTCACGAAGGTAGATTACAGCAGCGCCGCAGGCATTAATAATGTCGAATGGGATGCAGTGGAATTACCTAGCCAGTTTATGGAAAACTGGTGTTATGAAAGACCAACTTTGTTTGGGATGGCAAAGCATTACGAAACTGGTGAGATGCTACCAGAGCATTATTATCAAAAGCTGTTGGCAGCAAAGAATTACATGAGTGGTAGTGGTATGCTCAGACAACTGCACTTTAGCATGTTGGATTTGGAATTACACTACCGCTATCGTCCAGGTGGGAATGAAACTGCCAAACATGTACGCGATCGCCTAGCCAAAACCACAACCGTTTTACTACCACTCCCCGAAGACGCATTTTTATGCGCTTTTGGGCACATCTTCGCGGGTGGATATGCAGCTGGTTATTACAGCTATAAGTGGGCGGAAGTCTTGAGTGCTGACGCTTTTGCCGCTTTTGAAGAAGCTGGCATCGAAGATGAGCAAGTTATCAAAGCTACTGGCAAACGCTACCGCGATACAGTGTTAGCGCTTGGTGGTAGCAAACATCCGATGGAGGTATTTAAATCCTTCCGGGGACGCGAACCTAGTACAGCAGCTTTACTTAAGCATAATGCTTTAGCGGCTGCTTAATTTTCTAATTGCCCTAGATCGGTAAGCTCTGTTTGTCAAGCCTCGTCAGTGCGTTGCAAAGAAACACGACCGTTGTCGCACCTGGTCTTCAGGCACTTTAGCCTGAAGGCAAACAAAACGCAACATAAATTAATATCAACGTCTTCATTAACATTGAGCGGCTGCTAAATATTTGTTAATCATAAAACACTAATTCAGATCATATCCGGCAAATCACACCTATTGTAGAGACGTTACGGTGCAACATCTGTACAAGGGTTACGATCTTTTTATTAATTCAACGGATAAAATATTATTCATTATTTATTCTACTTCTTTGCAATACTTACCGATTTTTTAATTAAGAATAATTAACATAAATTAAAACTAATAAAAATAATCATAAATAGTTAACTTAAAAGTGCAAAATTGGAAGTATGCTTAATCCTTAGGAGCCTAGTTGATAATTTAAGTAACGGGGTGCAAATAAATGTAACTTGTCTAGATTTGTCATATATTTAAAACCCAATGACAAAAGTTTATTTGTACCGATTTACTTACTAGGTTGTTGAGCAAAGCGGTGAAAACCATAGCAAACTTAACAACAGAACGTAACATGATCGAAAAAATTTTGCTAGCTGTCTCTGGACTGGGGCACGCGGAAGAAATGTTAAAAACTTTAACACAATTGCCATCCATCCAAAAGGCAAAAGTTACAGTTTTGCACGTTGTATCTGGCAAAACCACCAGTGAAGCAATGACAGCTAAGTGGGAAGAAGGTGGTAGAATATTAGCTAATGCGATTCAAACTTTAAACTTAGATCCTAGCCAGATTTCTTCAATTTTGCGCCAAGGAGATCCCAAAAATGTAGTTTGTCAAGTCGCCGATGAAATCGATGCTGATTTGATAATTATGGGTTCACGCGGACTTAAGCGACTGCAATCTATTTTATCAAACTCTGTTAGCCAGTACGTTTTTCAGTTATCTTCTCGCCCGATGTTGCTGGTAAAAGATGACATTTATGTCAAAAATATTAGGCGCATTATGGTGGCAATGGATAAATCTGATGCTGCAAAACACTGCTTAAAATTGGCGATATTCTTATTGCAAGGTATTCCTGGTGGGCAGTTAATTCTTGCTAATGTTGATACAGATTTACGCGGCAAATTATCGGAAATAACCGAAGTTAGTTCCGAAAAAAATCCAGTTTTAGCAATGGCAGTTGCAGAAGCGCAAAGATATAGTGTACCAGTTCGTTGTTACACTAGCAGCGGCAAACCCGGTGAAGAAATTTGTCGTTTGGCAGAAGAATTGAACATAGACTTATTATTGCTCGGTTCGCCCGATCGCCGTCCTTCAATTGCCAAGAGTTTTGTAGATATAGACAGACTAATAGGTTCTTCTTTATCTGATTACGTTCGCGTTAATGCGACTTGTCCAGTATTGCTAGCCAGAACCGAAGCTTAACTATAAATAGAAACCCCCACACAACAAGTGCAGGGGTTCTTTATTTTATACCGAAATTAATTATCTTTTCCACCTTCGCGGCTGGCAGTTTGGATGTAAAGAATGAGTAAAAACACAGTGGGAACTAGTACGAACAAAATGCTCGCAACGAACCCTAACTCATTAACTTGCATAGCAAGATAGCCTCTCTTTAATTTCCGGTCAACAACTTTAGGATAGCATTATACACGTCCGAGTCAGCCCAAATTTTTACTTACGTTCATTAGTTACGTCCGATGAACCGAAATCTTAAGGCTTTGTGACTACGCTGACTGCACCATTAACCACTGTTTGACAAGCTAAACGGTAATTTTCCGGCTTTTTCTTCAATATCCGTTTTTCTGTATCTGTGCGCTGGGAAAGATTTTCCATTCCTTCGACTATCTCAACAATACAGGTGCCGCAATTACCACCACCACCACAATTCGTCATCTTGCCGATAAATTTATAGATGTCAATGTTGTTTTGCATGGCTTTAAGCCGCAGGTTAGCACCATCTGCTGCTATTACTTCTTTATTTTCTTTGACAAATTTGATATTACCCATTGTTTAATAACTTTCAAAGCTGAGTATTGATTTTGCTTGATTCAGTATCTCACTTATTAGATGAAATATTACGAAATAATAAGAACTATAAATTTTATCAAAGAATATGACCCAAAAAATAAGACAGGTATGTTGCCTGTCCCGTAAAATTTAACTCAATTGTGGCGTTACCACCAAAGCCAAATATTTATATTTAGCTTACCTAAAACCTACCGCTGCTTGCCAAACGAAAGCTAGCAACAAAAAGAAAACGGGAATAATTGGTAGAACATCTACCAATGGGTCGAAAATTTGATAAGCTTCCGGCAGTTTTGCTAATAATAGTGCAGCTTCCATGTTCCTTTAAATCCACCTATCCAACACAGCTTTCATAATTGAGAAGTATCTTAACACGCATTGGTTAAGTTGTTAATTGTTAGTCAATGGGTATTGGGAATAGGGAATAGGGAATAGAAAAAAATTGTCCCCCAAGGAGTCTCCCAAGGAGTCCCCCCATCACCCCATTTTCCCAGGAGTAAGCCAGTGAGCAAATTCTGTAGTGAAGCGATCGCCTAAAATAGCCTCTCTGATCTTTTGGGTAAAACGTATCAGTTCGGTGATGTTGTGAATACTCAACAAAGTGTAAGCCAAAATTTCTTGCGATCGCACTAAATGAGATATGTACGCACGGCTGAAGTTTTGGCAAGTGTAACAAGCACAAGTTTCATCTAATGGCGTAAAATCTTCACGAAATTTAGCATTTTTCAAATTCCAGCGATCGCCCAGTACAATAGCTGTACCATGTCTTGCCCAGCGAGTGGGAATGACGCAATCAAATAAATCTATACCAGAAGCGATAGCGATCGCCATCTCTCGATAAGTACCTACACCCATCAAATAACGCGGCTTATCTGGTGGCAAAAGTGGTGCTGTCGCTTGGACAATATTCGCAATTAATTCTGGTGGTTCTCCCACACTCACACCACCAATGGCATATCCGGGCAAATCTAACTCAGCCAAAGCCACAGCAGCCTGAGAACGCAAATCTAAATACACCCCTCCCTGTACAATACCAAACAACGCCTGATCGCTGCGTTGATGCGCCACAATACAACGTTGTAACCAGCGGTAAGTACGTGCTGTGGCTGCTTCCACCTCTTGACGAGTAGCTGGATAAGGGGGACATTCATCAAACGCCATAATCACATCTGCCCCCAGAATATTCTGAATCTCGATTGAGCGCTCTGGTGTTAAGTTAATAATCTGACCATCGTGGGGTGAACGAAATACTACACCATCTTCAGTGATTTTTCGCATTTCGCTCAAGCTGAAAACTTGAAACCCACCAGAATCTGTCAGCATTGGACCATTCCAGCCCATAAACTTATGCAATCCCCCACCCCCAGCCACAATTCCTTCACCCGGTTGCAGGTGGAGATGATAAGTATTTGATAACACCATTTGCGCCCCAGTTTCCTTTAATTGGGCAGGTGTCAGGGTTTTGACATTTGCGAGGGTTCCCACTGGCATAAACCGTGGAGTTTCAACGATACCATGAGGCGTGAAAAACACCCCAGCACGCGCTTTTGTCTGGCTACAGCAAGCAAGGCATTGAAAAGAGAATGTAGAACTCAAAATAAAATAGATGGGGTGATGGGGAGAGGGGGAGAGGGGGGGAGGGGGAGAGGATTTAAGTCTTGACTCTTAACTATTAAGTTTAAAACGAATCAGAACAGTCATCGTCAATTTCTGCATCCCACCTAGCTGATAGTACCTGCTCCATCATGGCTTCAATGGTGCTGACATTCAAGTTGCGATCGCGTCGTTCTTGTAAAGGGGTAGACAAAGGAATAAGTCGCAAACGGGTTCCTTCTTGCACCAAATCAAAAAAGCTTTGCTGCTGGGGAGACTGTTTTAATTCCAAATAATCGAAGCTATAAACATTTAAATAAAGAGCATGATTAGCTACTAGCGTAGAGCGTTGCGGATTCGCAAACACTTCCATTACATCCCCGTCACCCTCGCTCTGCAATTTGCCATCTTGGGTGTAAATGTAGTGAACGCGACCTAAATCCGTCAACAATCGTCGTATATCGAGCTTATTTACAATTACGCCCGTGTTAATGATGCACGGAGCTGGTATCTTGGTGTCGGGTAGATGGTGGCTCATAATTAAATAGCTTGAGTGCGCGAAGGTGAAGTACAACACAGCTAAACAGTCAATTGAACAGATGGAGCTAAACCCTACATTTAGATAATTATCAACTTCTTTGTGGGGTGAATAACTAATAATTTGAGATAAGTTATTAGTTAAAAATCGGTACAACGGAACTGTGAGTGATGAAATTGCTACTTCTCAAAAAAAACTTAGGTTTATTTTTATACTACGCATTTTTAGTTAAGAACTGAGATAAGGATAACAAAATTTTCCGGGAGAAGTCCTGCCTGCCAGTTAATCTTATTTAAAGCTTTAAAATTTGATGCTGCTCCCAGTGCCGGAATTTTCAGCGCCATTATTAATTTGTCCTTTATTTTTTGTCATTTGTCATCTGTAAAAATGCTAATGACTAATGACCAAGAACTAAGGTAATAAATATGACTAATGAAGAGCAATGGTGGAAAAAAAGTTTGGCACAAATAGCCGCTTCAGTCATATTTTATACTGCAATACCTCTGCCATATTTGGACAAGTTAGACTTTTCGCAGGTGGCACGCTTTGCGCCGGCGATTGGGCTGATGATTGGGGGAATTTTGGGGCTATTTGATACTGGGATGAATTATCTGGGTGTGCCAATATTAACTCGTAGCGCGTTAGTAGTTAGTGTTTGGATTGCAATTACGGGAGGACTGCATTTAGATGGGGTAATGGATACTGCTGATGGGTTAGCGGTAGGTGACAAAGAACGACGATTGGAGGTGATGACAGATAGTGCTACAGGTGCGTTTGGGGCAATGGCAGCGATCGCCTTGCTATTATTAAAAACAAGCGCATTGACAGATATCCATCAAAATCGCTGGCTAGTTTTGATGGCTGCTTGTGGGTGGGGACGTTGGGGTCAAATTTTGGCGATCGCTCAATATCCTTACCTCAAATTAACTGGTAAAGGCGCATTTCATCAAGAAGCAATTCGTTCTTATAAAGATTGCTTACCAGGATTATTGCTGGTGAGTTGTTTGAGTGGTTTAGAAATATTAATCGACAAACGCCTATTTTTTGCCTTAGAGATGACACTAGTAGGAAGTGCGATCGCTTTTGTGACTGGTGCTTGGTTCAATCACAAATTAGGTGGACATACAGGAGACACATACGGTGCAGTCGTTGAGTGGACTGAAGCCTTATTTCTCTGTCTACTGACCGCTTTAGAAAGTTACGAATGAGGAGTTACGAATGAGGAGTTACGAATGAGGAGTTACGAATGAGGAGTTACGAATGAGGAGTTACGAATGAGGAGTTACGAATGAGGAGTTACGAATGAGGAGTTAGGAGAACCGAGTAGGAGGAGCGGAGTTAGGAATGAGGAGTTACGAATGAGGAGTTACGAATGAGGAGTTACGAATGAGGAGTTACGAATGAGGAGTTAGGAGCATAACTCAATAACTCATAATTCATAAATTTTAACTTCGCTTTTCCTAACTCCTAACTTTTAACTCCTAACTCCTAACTTTATTTAACTGGTTGCAACTTTGTCACTTTAAGTTTATAGGCACCAATTCCAGTTTCTCCAAAAGACCTGACACGAATGATGTAATTTCCTGTTTCAATAATGCGGGTAAACAGCAGGGAATTACTGCTACCATCGGGACCGTCATCATTTTCTGCTACTGTCGCTCCATCAGGTCCTAGCAGCGTGATTATGGCATCAAAGCTGTCAGATGACAAATCAACCGCGAGATTATCACCCTTGGTCAGTTTAACAAGGTAATCACGGGCAAACCCGCCTTGACCGGTAGGAATGTCTTTATCTGAAAGCGTATCAGAAATTTCCGCACTACTAGGTAAAGGTATAGGAGTATACAATTTATTTTGAGCAAAAGCTGCTGTTGTACTCATACCAATTGCCAGCAATGTAGCAGGAACAATTATTACTTGCCTCAAACTTGCCCCGAAAGCTTTACTTATCATTCCCAGCAGTGTTCCCACAAAAACAGTATAATCCGGTCAATTATAGATTTTTCAAGCATAGCTTGCCTAGATATTCTTTGTTTATCTTTCTTTTACAGCAGTAGCAACCGCTGCTAATCCCTCTACGGCAACTCCATATTCATGAAGTACTGACACCGCAGATTTAGCAGTAGCACCAGTAGTATAAATGTCGTCAATTAACAATACTGGGACATCTGGGCGACACCGATTAAATTCTTTCCCTAAAGCAAAAGCTTCTGCTAAGTTTTTTTCTCGTCCTGATGCAGATAAACCAAATTGTGCTTCAGTTTCTCGTACTCTTGCCAAACCATTTTGGTTCAATTTTAACCCGGTTGTTTGGCAAAAGCTTTCTGCTATGAGCGCGGCTTGGTTGTAACCGCGTTTTTTTTGCTTATTAGGGTGAAGTGGAATGGGAACAACTATTAAGCGTCGGTCTGTAGAGAGCGAATTTAACCATGCTTCGCCTAACCATTGTCCTAAAGGGCGGGCAATTTGGGGTTGATTTTCGTATTTCATGGCGGCGATCGCTCTTTTTAAAGAACCGTTATACATACCCCAAGCAAATACTGGTATTGATTCTTGCCAACGGCTATGAGGGTTAGGTAAGTAACAGCTATGTAACTGTTTGACACAGTATTGACAAAATTCTTGAGATGTTTGGCGCTGACACAGAGGACAATTGGATTGAAGAAAGAGGTTGAGTAAGCCTTTGAGATTTTTAGTCCAGGTTAGCATTTTCAAAGTTAGAATATACGTTTGCAAATTATATGTCGCGATTTGCATTTCGCTAATAGTGGCTTATTCTCTGACAACAAACCCCCTCAGGTAGCGAACTCCAAACATCGGGATATATAATTTGCAATCCTTGGCAATAGACACAAAGAAGTGAAAATTAAATGTGCGTCAACCAAAACCCTACCCCATAATCTCACAATCGGTTTTTATCCACAATAAAAGCTACATTCTATACAAACATGAATTCATTGAGGGCAACGCGATCGCCTTGCTTCAAAATCTTCAAACGTCCAAAATTCGTAGTGTGACAATGCACGGGTGCGGAATGTTGGCTGTTAGTAATAGTTAAGCTTGGATAATATTGCAGATTTTGCCAAACCCAGCAGCTGCCTCAAACATAGCCTATTGGGAAACTTAACCAAACTTAAAAACCTGAAAATGGGGAAATCCCCCCAGTAATAGCTCACTGAGGCTGAGGTACAATGCAAAGAAATATTTAAATTATGAGACGCTCCTTCTTATGATCAGACCAGAAGTTAACACAAAATCCAGTGATAAAAATTTAGAGGCAATGCGCCATTTTTCCGAACAATACGCCAAGCGTACTGGAACTTACTTTTGTGCTGAACCCTCTGTAACCGCAGTTGTAATTGAAGGACTTGCCAAGCATAAAGACGACTTTGGGGCACCTTTGTGTCCTTGTCGTCACTACGAAGACAAAGCAGCTGAGGTAAGCGCGACATTTTGGAACTGTCCTTGTGTACCCATGCGAGAACGCAAAGAATGCCATTGTATGCTGTTTCTTACCTCAGACAACGAGTTTGCAGGTGAAATGCAGGAAATTTCTTTAGAAACAATCAAAGAAGTTCGAGACAGCATGGGTTGATGGAAAGTATCCCCAGCGACTTTTGGCAAGGCGTAGAGCAGTTCAATTCAGGACAGTTCTACGCCTGTCACGATACATTAGAGGCTCTATGGATCGAAGCATCAGAGCCAGAGAAAAGCTTTTATCAAGGCGTTTTACAAATTGCCGTAGCCTTATATCATCTGAGTAATCGGAACTGGACAGGGGCAGTAATTTTATTAGGAGAAGGAAGCAATCGCCTGCGACGTTACCCATCAACATACAGCGGTATTGATGTTGACGAATTATTATATCAGAGTGCGGCATTGTTGAGCGCACTACAAAAAGCCGGAGCCGAAAAGATTACTGCTGGTAATTTCGGTGAAGATGATGCCTTCACCTTGCCCAAGATTTTACTAGTTAACGAATCAAAAGGCTAGGGACGCTTGGACAAGGAGACAAGGAGACAAGGAGACAAGGGAACTCCTTGAAGGCAAGGAGACAATTCTTTCTCCCCCTGTCCCCCTCTCCCCTATAAGCTTTTAGTAAAGCTTCGCAACAAAATATGTGTAGTGACGAAACAATAAAGTTTTAGAAAGCGTCAAGAGTATTAACCAGTGCCTAATCCACAATTAGTTTAGATTGTGTATTTTATCCGAAACACGACTAAAACTGCGTTACTTATTGTTTCGTAGTAAGCACTTCAGTGCTTAATATTAAGCACTAAAGTGCTTAATACAATAAAACACTTAAGATAATTAAAGTAAAAATCAAAATCTTAAATCTTAAATTACTATTATGCCCTGGTATCAATTGCCTAAATTACACATACGTCGCTTTGGATTAGCCTTAATGTTACCAGTTGCTCTGGTGGGAACTATAGCCTTTCCCATCCAGTTGCAAAGCGCTACAGCACAAACTTCTGGACAACAAGGACGCCCACTGCAAATTAAATCTGATACCCAAGAATACGATGCCAAAACGCAAGTAGTAACAGCGCGTGGTAATGTGCAAATGGTTTATCCGGCTCGGCAAATTCAAGCCACAGCTGCCCAAGCTCAATATTTTAGCAAAGAACGCCGCATCGATTTCAGTGGCAACGTTTATATTTTGCAACAGGGTGCTAATAGCATCAGAGCAGAGAAAGTTACATATCTAATTGACGAAGGACGATTTGTCGCATTACCGCAAAACAATCGCCAGGTAGAATCAATCTATTTGGTGAACGACTCCAACGTCAACGCACCATCTGCTGCACCCCCACCAAAAACACCGCCTTTCAAGCGTTCCAATTAGAAATAATCGCTTCATTTAGGGTAGATCAACTGTGAAAATTGTTTTAGAAAACGTTCACAAATCTTACGGCAAGCGAGTTATTGTCAATCGCGTTAACATTTCTGTTGCCCAAGGAGAAATCGTCGGTTTACTCGGTCCGAATGGAGCTGGTAAGACAACCACATTTTACATTGCCACAGGTTTAGAAAAACCCGATCAAGGAAACGTTTGGTTAGATAGCCAGAATATTACTGAGATGCCAATGCACAAAAGGGCGCGAATGGGTGTTGGCTATTTAGCGCAAGAACCGAGTATTTTTCGCGCTTTGAGTGTGCGGGATAACATTCTTTTAGTACTAGAGCAAACGAATGTACCACGATTAGAATGGTCAGGGAGAGTACAAAATTTACTGCGGGAATTGCGTTTGGAAAAAGTAGCTAACAGTAAAGGAATTCAACTTTCTGGGGGTGAGCGACGCCGGACAGAATTAGCGAGAGCTTTGGCAGCTGGGCGTTCCGGTCCAAAATTTTTGCTTTTAGATGAACCATTTGCCGGAGTTGATCCGATCGCCGTTTCCGAAATTCAGCATATTGTCGCCAGATTGCGCGATCGCAACATGGGTATCCTCATCACAGATCACAATGTCCGCGAAACTCTCGCTATCACAGACCGTGCTTATATCATGCGCGAGGGGCAAATTCTCGCGTCCGGTACAGATGAAGAACTTTATAATAACCCGCTAGTTCGGCAATATTACTTAGGCGATAACTTCCAAGTCTAGTCATGTGTCATTTGTCTTTGAGTAACAACTAATGACTAATGACTAATAAATACTGACTAATCATGAAATACAAGCCTTTTTATACCCTAAATTCCCTCCTGCCTTTTTCCATCATGGATCGCTACCTCACCAGCGAATTAATACCGCCATTTTTGTTTGGTGTCGGAGCATTCTCATCAATTGGTGTCACAATTGATGCTGTATTTGAACTGGTGAGAAAAATAGTAGAATCCGGGCTACCAGTAGAAATTGCACTCCAAGTTTTTTTATTAACCCTGCCAAAGTTCATTGTTTTAGCCTTCCCCATGTCTACGCTGCTAGCTACTTTGATGACTTACAGTCGTCTTTCTAGCGAAAGCGAATTGATTGCTCTGCGAGGATGTGGCGTAAGTGTTTATCGCATGGTATTAACTGCGGTGTTTTTAAGTTTGCTGGTAACAGGATTAACATTTGTCTTCAACGAGGAAATTGCACCAGCAGCAAGTTACCAAGCAGCCGTTACCTTAGAAAAAGCACTAAAATCGGACAAGCCACCTATTGCCAAGCAAGATAACTTCCTCTATGCAGAAAAGCGAGATGTAAAGCAACCCGATGGTAAAAAGCAAAAAATTCTCATCCGCTTATATTACGCCGATCAATTTGATGGCAAGCGCTTCAAAGGTTTGACAATCATAGATCGTTCCGACCAAAAAGCCCAGCAAGGTTTAAGTCAAATTGTCGTTGCCGATTCCGGCGAATGGAATCCATCGGAAAACACCTGGAATATATATAAAGGTACGATTTATTTAGTAGCTCCTGATAGTTCTTATCGCAATATTGTGCGCTTTGAACAGCAACAATTACAACTGCCTCGCACAGCATTTCAACTAGCAGAAAAAACCAAAGATTACGACCAGATGAATATCGCCCAAGCGCTAGAACAACTCGAGCTAGAACGCCTCGGCGGTGATGATAAAAAAATTCGCAAACTGAAAATTCGGATTCAACAAAAAATTGCCTTGCCCTTTGTATGTGTAGTTTTTGGCTTAGTAGGTGCTGCGATGGGAACCATCCCACAGCGCACCGGGCGAGGAACTAGTTTTGGTATTAGTGTCATAGTTATTTTTTCTTACTACTTATTTGGTTTTATTACTAGTGCCCTAGGAGAGGCAAATGTTGTCTCTCCCTTTATGGCAGCTTGGTTGCCGGATTTTCTTGGTTTAGGCACAGGTATATTCTTATTGATGCGAGCTGCCCGACGATGATATTACAACACAAAATAATGATGCGTTATCTTATCTACCGTCGTAGAGACGTTCGGTCCGGAACGTCTCTACATTGTAAATAATGTGATCAACTCTAAGGAGTGTAGTTCCGACATTCCGGAGCATCGGGGTTTTCTCTACAGTATTCCTCAAAAGAGGTTTTAGCTGATACCATGCTTTCAGCTTTTTGATGAGCAGCTTCCGCTTGGAGTTCTTCTACTTCATCCCAAGCGGCAGCACAAGCTTTAGAATAAGCACCTTTGACTGTACAAATAGCACGAGCATCTTCAATCGCTTTTTGAATTCTATCCTCCAGCACAAGTCCTTTGGGAGAATCTACAAAGTCGCTTTTTGTCAAGATGTCAGTAATTGAGATAATGCCCAACAGCTTGCCTTGAATCACTGGTGCTCTGCGAATACCAGTATTGGCAAACAACCGCGCTACAAATTCCACGCCCAAATCGGGATTGACAACAATGCAAGGCTTGCTCATAATTTCGTAAACCCTCACTGCTTTGGGATCTTTGCCGTAAGCTGTTATCTTGTAGACAATATCTGTCTCAGTCAAAATACCATAGGCATCATTTTCATGGCGGCGATCCACAACCAGTGCCCGTAGCCCTTTTTTCTTCAACAGTTCCACAGCTTCGGCCACAGTCGCCGAACCGCGAATGGTAACTACGTCCTTGGTCATGATATCTTCAGCTTTCATCATTGCTATAGCCTCCCGTTAAATAGGATGGTACGGTAGGATCGCTCTTTGCTGAACTCTCTTTTGCCCGCCCACAACAATAAAGTTAGAGCAGCTTTCAACTCTAGATGATATCCAAAGTAACCAAGGCGTAAAACAAGGAGAAATGGCTTGACTTTTGTATCGCTTTGCTCTCTTTTCTTTCTTGGGGTTCTTCTCCTGTCAAAGACGCTGCGCGTAGCCTTTGTGCCTCTCGTAGCGAAGGCGTTTTGGCGGTTCGTTAAAAAAGTTTAGGTATTCTTCGAGCGGGATAGGAGTAGAACCTAAGAGCGAAAGAATTTGACAAGGTGAAAAAAAAAGTAAAGTTTCTCAGGAATACATCTGGATTATTAATGACGGTGGGAGTGTGGAAAGGTTAGGATTATATTACAATGCAACTTTAAGTGAGAAATTTCCTTAAGTTCAGACTTGATTTCTCATCTGAAAAATTATATTTTCACTGATGAAAATTGCTACGCCTTAGTCTGAATGCACTCTTGAAAGCTCGGTTTTGAATTTGTGGAAAGTTTTGCGCTTTTTGCAGTCAATGTAAATTCAAGGATTCGAGTCCCTATGTCACCTCACCGTCGTTATCCCCCCGCTTACTTACGTTACCTCAGAGCCAGGTTATGGAATTTCAGTAGACCGGCTTTTTGGGGAACAGCTATATTTTTATCTGTGTTAGGGCTGGGAATTCGAGAATATTGGGCAAACCCAGATTTTTTAACGTTTTTGCAAAATAACAAGCAAGCTGCTACACCAAAGCCTCCTGACTCATCTCTTTCAGATGAAGATAGAGCGATCGCAGCTGATATTGATAATTTACCAGTGCTGATTAATGACGCTCAACAATCAAATTTGCTAGTAGCGCCCAGCACGCGAAAGGAAAAAAGTCAAGATAATAAGAGCAAAAACTTATTAGACGATTTAATTAGCAAACAGGAGGAAGCGGCTAAAAATGCTAAGTCAAATCCTGTAGGGATAGTTGGTAATGTACCTGCTTCAAAGCAGACAAATCCTTTTGTGGCACAAGCAGAAAGTTTATTGCAAGCCGGGACTGCTAATACTGGTAGCCAGTTATTTGGTGTCAAGTCCTCAGATACATCGTCATATCAACCAGGTATACCAGGAAGTTCCTCAAACTTAGGGATTGGATTGCCTAATCAAATTAACAATAATCAAAATCCTGCCCCAATCAGTGCTTTACAAACAGCAATCAACTCTTCGACACAGAAGCCGTCAAGTTTAAATAATACGACTTCTAACTTTGCAAATACTATTGGGCGATCGCTACCCAGCAACGATTTATCAAATCAGGGTTTCTCTGCAAACACTCAGTTGAATACAAACCCGAACGATCCCATCTCGACAACGGGTTCCCAAAAGCCAACAGTCACCAATCAACCGCAAAATTACTATACCAATTTCCCTGATACTCAGTCGGTGACAAGTTACCAAAACCCCATAGTCACGAATCAACCGCAAAATTACTACACCAACTCTGGTAGTGAGCTGGGGACAACTTACCAAAAGCCCATAGTCACGAATCAGCCGCAAAATTACTACGGTAATTTAAATGTTCAGCCATTGCCGAGCGTAGTCACACCAACATCAACGGGATCGCCGGTAACTTATACTGCACCGAATAATATTGCACCATACTCTCCCCAGGCTCCGAATCAAGGTGCTGTCCAGTGGAGTAATCAAGTAGGATATGGCAATGGCAATCTAAATCCCAGCTTGCCGCAAACTCAATCGCCTCAGTCTAATCTTACAGTTCCTCCCCTGTCAGCAGGACAGTATGGTGGAGTTAACATTAATGGTTACACCTATCCTTAAGAATACTTAACTACTGCAAGTCACACCCTAGGTATTTTTTTGTAGTCTAGGCACAAGCAGATGTAATTTCTTAAGTAAGTGATACTTATCACTCTTTAGTATGATGTTCAGGGGTTACACCCCTTGTTTAATATATTAATATGTAAACAACAAATATTAAGCAGCAGTATTAATACTGCCTAATTCGGATATTTGAAAAGTACAAAATCTTATATTGAACCGAGCACCAGCGTAGTGAAGCATCTCACGATTTAACAGAAAATCCGGATTATTCACTGCACTTCATTAGGTTCAGAATTAGAAGTTATACGTTTCATAGAGTTTTAAAACATCCTCTTAAAGTTTATTTGATATTTAATTAATGCAACTAAATATGACAATCGATTTGTAAAGTAGCCATAACAACTTTGTGAAGATTAATTCATTTTCCCCATCGTGGGAAGATGGCACCGGAATTTCACATTAACTTAGTCTTAGAAGCTGAAACTCAATATTTTTACGGCTAGAAAAAATCAAGGTAAGTTACATGTTCCCCGTTAGTGATACGCATTTTTTGGTAAAAACCAGCATATATATTGCTAGACCCTGTTTTTTCTGATTATCTAACGGAGATTTTCAATGAATGCATTTGTGCGCTTTTTCGGCGTAGCGGCTTTCTCTATATATGCAGTAGTTTATGCATCTAATGTTGCTTATTCACAGTCAATACCGACTGCTGACCCAGAGAAAATAACACAGAAAATTTGCTCTTTTGATGCAGTGGAGAGTTTGTTACCTGCATCAAGTGAGCCAGGTAATTCTCCAATTTCCTACCTGGCACAGCAAGGTTTTACACAAAGTAGTGATGGTTCGTGGGTTTGTTATGTAAATGACCCGAAAAAGGAAGGACGTTATTACACCCTCTTAAAGGTTCAACAGATAAATGGAAAGCTCGTAGCAAGTTCTTTTCTCGACCAGGGGAGTTTGATTTCAGGACAAGAAGATCGCAGCTTAGATTTCTTCATGACGCTTGTTGAAAACTATACAAATACAACCCGGAACAACCGTCAAAGTATACGTAAGTATTTACAGACATTTATATCCCTAGTGCGCTCCGGTCAAATACAGGCTTCACGTCGTGGTTATCTGTTTGACCAACCCAGCCGTAGTTTTGTAATGTATCACCCGCTGAATGCGGGAGAACTCAAAGGTACGGGGATCACCATAAATATAAATTCGCCGTCTAACTTGGGTTCTAGCCAAGTCCGTTAGGTTAAGTCCAATTTTATTTGGTGGAGGTTAATTATGTTGAGGTCAGTTGTAAATAGAATTGCGTTTTCATTTTTGGCAGTAATAGCAATTATTCAGCCGGCTTCGGCTCAATTGAATATAGGACGCTATGGTGTTCAACCAGGATTGGAGCAAAATTATCTCCAGTACCAACTTTCGGGGGAGAGTCTTAGTCGAATACGAGCCATTCCTGGGTGTCTTACAGGATTTGGATCTAGTTGCAACAAGACTGGATCGGTACTCCAACAATTAGTTGAACAAAATAACAAAACTAGTTACTCCGACCTGCTGATGCGTGCAGCCGGTGGAGAGCAAAATTTCCGTAATTTCTCCAACTTCTACGGTAACAATCCCCGTCTAAGAGAAATTCCATATTCGTCTTTTTGGCAAAATGATGCCAAAAACATTGTGGATGGCTATCAGTATGTTCTGGGGCAACAGGTTGCTCGAACTCCGGTAGAAAATCTGGGACTGATAACCAAGAACTTCTACTGGTCACCATTATCTGGAGACAATAACTCACTCAGTCTCCGCAGTGGATTGCTGGACTTAAAATACTCTTACGGGCGTCTGCTTTTAGAAGAAGTCTCAAAAATTCCCAATCTTGACCAGCAGATTCAATCTTTGGGTTTGCCAAAAGAGGTGACACAGTATTATTTGGGTAACTTCTCTAGAGGGTTGGAAGCGTTGAATGCAGGAAATGAGAATTCACTCAAAGACAGCATTCTACACATACTTTCGGTTCCCTTCTCACCTGAAGGAGGAGAATTCGGACGTCCGAACGTGGGAATTCCGAATGAATTTGATTCGCTATATGGGCAAGGTTTAGAAGGAAATGCCTTTTTAGGTGGTCCTGTAGTCACCTTGGAGCCAGAAGCCATAAGCTTTGATATTCCTAATGAGGGAGAAGGATATGCCTTGATTCCAGGTGGTTCTGGTAATCAGTTCCCTACTTGGTTAATCGGAATTCCTCTGGCTGGACTGCTTTTATTTCTATTGTTGAATGGAGATAGTGGAGATAATTCCGGTTCAAGAGGCACTCTTATTTCCAGCGGTGGAGAAACTGGTGTCACTCCTCTTCCCCCTAGCCCTAGCCCTACCGTATGCCCTACTATGTCTGGTGGCAATGGTGTTGGGAGTAATCAGGGTGTCAATAGTTCTTGTCCTAACCCGATAATCGGAGGAGGGGAAGTTAAGAAAGTACCAGAGCCATCAGTATTAAATGCTCTTCTGCTTTTGACTATTGTGCTTTGCTTGGTGAAAAACAACCAGAGGCGATATTCTTACAGAGTTGCTGGGCGATGAGGGTGCGATCGCTTTAATCATTGTACTGGAAGTCGCGGCGTTGCGCGTACGAAGTCCGCCTACGCGGACTAAAAATAATTAGGATAATTTGGGGCGATCGCTTCTTGTATTGGATAAGTTACGATTAAGCCCCTTCTTCAATCGTATGGGTGCTTAATTATCGCTTGGGCAAACTGGGAACACTTCAACGGTTGTAGCAACCGTGCTAAATCATAGGTAACTTGACTTTGGGCGCAGCTAAGTAAGTCGTGGCTGAAATAACTATCCAGTTGAAAAAGGTTAAGAAAGCTTACTGTATAAGCTTTCTTAACTCCTGCCTCCTGCCCTCTGCCGGATTGCACTAGTTAGTGCGATCGCCATCTCTCAACATCACTTACACCGCTGCGCTCAATAAAGACACAATATACTGATTAAGACTTACACTTTCATTTTCAGCAGTTTCAGCCAAACGACGATGCAAAGATTTCGGCATCCTTACTAGTAGCTTACCACTATAGCTATCATCATTACACGGGTTAGGAATATCGTCGTCAGCTTCGTAAGCCGTCGAAATCCACAATTCCCGCGCTTCATTTATATTCGCTATTGTCTCTTCTAAGGTTTCACCTTGGGTGAGACATCCTGGCAAATCTTTAATTTGAGCGACATATCCCCCTTCTGGATCGGGGTACAGTGTTACTGGATACTGAAGATTCAAATAATATTCTAAGGACGGCTTTTCAATCTGCTTGTTCTTCTGGTTCAGTGTCTTCATTACTCCACTCTTCTAAATTTAATAGCTTAATAATTTGCTGGACATAAACTCGTTTAACTTTTTGTCCGCCTTTTTTAGCTTGTACAGCAAGAAGCCCCACACCATACACGGAGTGTTGGTGATGGGATGAATTGCGAGTCAAAAACGAAACACCCTTGAAGATGTATTTCCGATAAATCGGAAACAGTCTTCAAGGGTAGT
>NZ_JAOWRF010000295.1 GCF_025753815.1 Plectonema radiosum NIES-515
CCCCCGATTTTATCTTAGTCCGCGTAGGCGGACTTGGTTTGTTTAGCCGCGATTTTAATCGTTTGGGCTTGGTTTGTTTAGCCGCGATTTTAATCCTTGGGGCTTGGTTTATTTCACCGCGATTTTAATCGTTGGGACTTGGTTTATTTCACCGCGATTTTAATCGTTGGGGCAGTGATTCTAATTGTTTTAGCTTTTCTTTGTTATAACGTGCAACCAGCAAGCCTTCTAATAAATTGTACAAGCCATTGATTATCCTGTCTCCTAAAGCGAATTTATGTAGTTTTGGCAATCGATTGAGAATTGGAACATACCATTTAATCAAATCGTAAGTCTTTTGGATGATTGGCAATTCTTCCATTATTTTTCCCAAAGCACGCATATTTACATGCTCAAGTTTAGGCGTTGCTGATTTCAAATATGAATTATAAATTTTGGGGTTGATTGTAACATTAAAACCCTTATTGTAGAGACGTTCCGGCGGAACGTCTCTGAGCGTTGAATTAGTATTTTCATATTAAAATTCAGCACCGCCCAAGTTTATGTGTTATGCTGGTTGAAACTGAAGTTACCATTTATTAGTAATATCAAGTCCGGATAATTAGTTATGATTCCCACACACTGCACCCCACCCCTTAATCCCCTCCCCGCTTGCGGGGAGGGGAGACAAAGCACAGCTTTGGCGGGGTGGGGTTCCGCGCTTAGGAGTAAGTAATCAAGTGGACATGATATAAATCTTAACCTTTGTCAATCTGCAAAAAAAATTGATCGCTCCGCTCCGCTACACTTGAAAAGGGCAAAGAGAAGAAGTGCAGAGGGCTAAAGGGCTAAAGTGTCAAGGGCGAAGAATCCTCGCGATCGCACCCGCACACACCACCCGAAAACCGACAGTGTTGAAGTCGTTGACGGGGTTGTAGTCGCTGCGAATAGCAGAACGGCAGTAGCCAGGGAAGTCGAACCAAGACCCACCGCGCAGCAGCAGGGAACGATTATCATTATCACTTATCCACGCGCTACCATCTGTTGGCGCTCCATCATAATTGTTATGCCAATGGTCTGCACACCATTCCCAAACTAGACCGTGCATATCATATAACCCAAAGGCATTCGCTACACCAAAGCTGCCTACTTCGGTTGTTTCTCCTCGATAAGTTCCTTTTACGCCAGAACCGTAAGTATAGTTACCATGGTAATTTGCCAGTTCAGATGTAATCGTCTCACCAAAATGGAATGGCGTAGTCGTACCAGCACGACAGGCATATTCCCATTCGGCTTCACTCGGTAAACGGTAGGGCTTGCCAGTTTGACGAGAGAGGCGATCGCAGAACTCTTGAGTATCATACCATGAAACTCGTTCAACTGGACGATTTTCTCCTTTAAAATAAGATGGCTCTGGATTAAGTTCGCTATTTACTTGTGGAAGTGCTGCTACTGCTTGCCATTGCGCCTGGGTTACTGGATACTTACCCATATAAAAGGGAGCAATTGTAACTTCATGCTGAGGGCTTTCATCCTCTCTTCGTTCAGCTTCATCTGCTGGTGAACCCATGATAAAACTACCTTCAGGAATGGCAACCATTTCTAGCTGTACTCCATTCCCTAAATCTTCAATAAAATATTGAGATGTTTGACGATGACGGTGAATGGTTAAATGACGACTTGCCACCAACTGTTCGAGATTGGCTTTGAGATTTTTTTTGGTGACTTTTTCACCAAATACTTCTGATAACACTCCCCATAGCTTAATAGCAACATTCTTGAGGTGACGCACAGAGTATTCTGCTGAGACTGCTATTTGCTCATAAGTTTGATTGGCTAATGTTCCTTGTATTACTAACTGTTCAGTATCGTTGAGATGTTTTCCTGTTTTAGTAAAAATCATCTCATCGGCAATTTCCGGAAGATTATCTCTACTGATTTGAGCAGGTTGATTAACCTTGATAAGTGCGACTTCAAATTCAAAGATTTGTAGGTTGAATCTACCTCTAAAATCAATTTTGCCTTCATTGGGATAGTTTAACCATCCTTGAAATAACTTACCTGTTTGCTGACTTTCCCAAAAATAGCTATCTTCGCTATTTACTTGAAAAGTGATACTAGCAGCAGTTTGATTATCATCAAAATCCCAAGACAATGTTTGCCGTTCTACTTTCACATTTTGAATTACTGCCAAACCAAACCGAGAACGGAACTGCACTTCACCCTGTTGAGAAATTAGTAAATGTTCTGGTTGTGATTCTTTTTGCCAAATACCAGTTTCTCCAGCCCATTTTACTGCACAAATGTATTCTCCAGCATATTTTTTCACAAATTGACTGAGGTCTAATTTTTCAGCCTCAAGCGCATAGCTTCCTCCCAATTGTCGTAAAACTTCAGCCTTGAGTTGTGCAAAGGGACGAATCTTGGCTTCTAAAGCATTATTATCATGTGTGAGTAGCAGCGCTTCAAATTCATTTATTGATAACCCTAATCGTTTACGAATAAATTCCGATATTTTATCAAGAACTGAAATTTGTTGATGAGGGGGGACAAAATCTCGCAGTAACTCTCTCACACCATCAACAAACTCATAGGCAATATAATCAGGATGGTCAGAACTTGGTAAACGTTTCAACAGTCCACTCATAAACACTTCTGCTACATGAATTTGTGTTGATTCTTTTAGCAAGGTTTGCTGAATTTGGTGTACAACAGATATACTCACAGGAACTGCTGCCATTAATCCAGCTAAACGTCTGGCTTGTAACGAAGCATTTGCGCGGAATAGATTGACTAATTCAAAAGCCTGACTTTTCACGTCATGTGGAAAAGCTAACGCGAAACCTAACCCCCCAGCCCCCTTCCCTACTAGGGAAGGGGGAGAATTCAAAGCCTCTCTCCGCTTCGGGGAGAGGTTTGGAGAGGGGTTTTCCAGATCCCGTGAAAAGTCAGATTCAAGAGCAGATAGCTGGGGTGTAGGGAGTAAAGACTGGGTAGTAGTTTTTGCTTCTGGATGAGAATTAAATTTAAATCCTGCTGTTGAGATATTTCCTTGACCTGCGATAACTTTTGACCAGATAAGTAAAGGTTCTGGTTCTAGGGTAATAACAGGAATAGAAGTCAATGATTTGAGAATTTCTGATTTGTTTTTATCTGCAAATTCATCAATATCATCTTCATCCCATAATTGTGCAATTAGCTGGGAATTGTAGACTCCAGCATTGCAAGCGGAAAGTAAAACCGGAATTTGATCAACTAAAGCTGTCCTTTCCCAAAATCTTTCTGGAAGTAACTGAAGAATAGTAATTAAACCACGTTTCCCCCATAATTCTAGGACTGGATGAATCAGTTTTTTTCGCCAAATCGGAGAAATACAATCACTTACCAGGAGAATTAAACGTCTCCCTTTGGGGTCGATTAATATATCGGGTTTGTGGGGAGTAAAATTATCAAATCCTGTACTATTTTCCGCAAATAATTGTATTTTTGTTTGAGTTGAAGTTTCTGCGCTTTTTAATTTCCAAGTCCGCACATCTCGAAAAGCACCATGATATTTAAGCAGTTGTTGAAATTCTCTAATTGTTTGTTCCCAAATTTCGGTGATGCTAGTTTCTTCCACTACCAAAGCTAATTCTAACCATCTTTCGGGAGTGCTTTTGAGAACTGGTATGCCAATTTCATCTTCTGCAAAGCGTTGAACTGTAGCTTGTTCATCCAATATCTTTTCTGTAGAAGATGGTACTTTCCGCATGAGAGGACGAAGCGCACGTCCTAAAGCCAGGGAATTTCTCAGCGCTGCTGCTGCGGGAATTTTGATGGGAATCGCTTCTGTGTTGTCTGTGGTGCTTGGCTTTTCTGTCGGGTGAGGAGGAAGAACCACCAAAGATGTTGGGTCTTGATCGAGAATAACTGGAGGTTCGGTAGCTTCAGGTTTTGAAGTATCTACAGGTTTTGAGGAGTCTGGTTGTGGTGTTGCTGGCTTTGTTAGTTCCTGGGGTGACTGTTCTAGCGATACCTGCGGCACACTTCGTGATCGCTCCATGTGAACTGCCAACCAGAGAATGTCTGCTAATTCTCTGGCAGTGAAGTCGAACCCAGCTTGTTGTAGAATGGCGAGCGATCGCTCTATCATGATTAATCTCTACTATTTAAGTAGCGCAGCAAATGTTCTACTAACTTGGTTTTGGCATCTTTATCTTTATCCTCATTATCCACCGATTCAAGCATGGGGGAATCAGATTTATTAGCTGTATTCGTCAATATATAAATAGCATTGAGTAATTGGTCTGTAGCTAAATCACCTTTATCCCGTCGGTTGAGAAACTGCTCAATAAGTTTCTCTGCTTGTCCAATAATATTATCACCTAAATGGGCTTTGACAATTTTTTCTAATTCCTGACGACTTGGTTGTGGTAAATCTAACCTCAAACATCTTCGTAAAAAAGCCGGGGGAAATTCTCGTTCACCATTACTTGTCAAGATAACAAAGGGAAACTCTTGACATTGGACTTTGCCTTTAATAATGGTTGCAGGCTGGTTGTCATAAGTTTTAACATGAATGTTGTCTAACTTATTTTTATCATCTTTATTATCTGCATTAGCTATTCTGGCTAATTCCGGGATATCAAATTCACCTTCTTCAAAAATATTCAACAAATCATTAGGTAAATCAATATCGCTTTTATCCATTTCATCAATCAATAACACCCTTGGGTTTTTCAATCTTGATGCAAATGCTGTTCCCAAAGAACCCAATTGAATATATTTACCAATTTTTGCTAAATTATCTTTATCATTAGCTTTAGCATCTTGTAAACGACCAATAGCATCATAACTATACAACCCTTGCTGTAAAGTCGAGCGAGTAGTAATATTCCAACGTAATACTTCACCTAGATTTAATTCCTTAGCTACTGCATAAGCTAAAGAAGTTTTTCCCGTCCCCGGTTTTCCTGTTACCAACAAAGGACGACGTAGATACAACGCTGCATTTACTAGCTCTATTTCTTCTTCCCTAGCTTTGTAAGTAGAACCTCGTTCTTGTTTTTCAAATTTTCGCCAACTAGGAGCATCGGGAAGATTTTCGATGTTATCATGAGGCTTTTCAGGGTTTCCTTCAAATATTTTCCAAGATGTCATGGCTGAATATTAATGTAAAACTTATGGTAGTGATGCAGGTAAAATTTCTGGTGGTAATATATTTGGATTGTCCCATAATAAAACTATATTCTGTCCAATATGCTTTTCTTTTCTAAAGGCTTTTCGACGTATTTCTGTAATTTTTTCAGGTATTTTCATAATCGAACACTTTTTTAAAATTGATTCAAATTCAGACACAAAACCTGAATCTTCCAATTTAGACCTTAACCATAAAGCAACTGGGATTCCAGCCTGATCAATAGCTTTCAAAATATCCTCAGAAGGAGTGTTAAATGATTTTACACCAAGAACATTAGATGATAATAATTGACCCAAACAATCTTCATTGTTTTCTGGAATCAAATAGGAACAGCATATATCTTCACGTTGCTTGTGTAGAGTTTGCCACTTATTCTGCCAACGTATGATTTTTTCGTCTCGACATTTTTTCTTCAGCAGTTTTTTGATCCGTTGATAGGAACGAATACTGACATTATACTTCATACCTATTCCGTATAATTCATCATCATCATCATCATCATCAATTTTTTTTTGAATAAAAGTATCAATTGGTTTGTCGAATAGTTCACGAGGTAAAAAAATTTCGATTGTTTCAAGTAAATTTCCCATTGGATCAATGCTTTGTTGAATAAAATAGCTCAATAAACTTGGCATTTCTTCAAAAGAAAATTTTTCTTTTTTTTGATAAGTTATGTCCAATGACTTAGACTTATATCTTAAATTCTCTTCCTCAATTACCCAAGATTTAACAATATAAAGATTTTTATCAGGTTCTTGAATACTCGGTTCTATTAAGATAATGAGGTGTCTTTGTATATTATCTTGTTTGTGCTTTATATCTTGTCTAGGTTGTTGATAAATGTGATCAAAATTGGCAGTATACTTTACCCTCCACTGTTCTAATTGATGATTAATATTAGGAAGTAATTTCTGAATACTTAATAATTTAGCTACAAATTTAGCAATTGATTGTAGAGAAGCTTCTTTTTCATAGATATCTTTAAATTGGGTGAAAATGTCTTCAATATTTTCAGGTTCCCAGTCACTAAAGTTATTAGATAAACAGGCAGAATATGACTGCTGTATTTCCTTAAAAAATTGTTTTTCTAAAGGTACAAGTATATTTTTTAATTTAAAGATTGCTTGTTCTTCGACAATTTTTTGTGCTAACTTATTTATCTGTTCTTGGACATCTTCACCTACATCTTCACTAATTAATTTTAAAAATCCACAAAGGGCTATTTCTCCAGATGGTAGATTTCCAGAAATATCTAGCTGCAATATGAGAGCGGTAATGTAGTTAGATTTCTTATCCCAATAAACTTCCTTAGATATCTTTTCTTCTGTTCCTAATAGTTTTATTAAATGAGTTATACAATCTTGACTATCTGTCAGATATGTATTCAAAATATCTACTAATTCTCGCATTAATTTACTACTGATTGCCATCGCTCAATTACCCCTGCAATTGTGCATAAATCTCCGGTGCATTTGTCTGCAAATCTTTCAGCACAGATATCATACTTGTACCCGCATTGCGTAAATATTGCTGCTGTGTATTTGGCTCTGTTAATATTCTCCCGCTATGATGAATTGCAACTACTTGAAAATCATCATCAAATACAGGTGAGCCTGAGGAGCCAGGGAGAGTGCTTGTAGTGTATTGCACATCTTTAGTGTCAGCATAAGCAACAAAGTTGTTTTGGATGGAGATTTTTTTTAAATGTCCACCAGGATGCTGAATAATTGTTACTCGTTCATTTTGCCTTACTTGCTTGTTCTTAAGTTTTAAAGGATTGCCAAAGTCAGGGACATTATTAAGTGATACAACTGTATAATCTAACTCGTAATTTGTATGAAATTTGCCATTGGGTAAGGCGTTGACTGTAATGATAGGAGATGCTTGACCGTTTTTATCTAATTGATAATTGAAGGTATATTCAGCTTTTTCAGCTTCCTCTTGGCTGACGATAACATGGTTGTTGGTCATCAATAAATCTGGTGCAATCATAAAACCTGTACCCGCTTCAGTAGGTCTATTTGATTTGGGAACTTTGATATGAACAACGGCTTTAGCTGCATCAAGCGCCATGTCTAAAATATAAATGTGGCGTAATGTATCTTCACCAAGAATTTTTTCTTTGATATCAGCTATATTATCAACCCCTCGCCAACGATCAATTAAGCGATTGGGACTAGCTGGTGTATCAAGAGGATATCTTTGAAATAAATCTTGAATGAAAGAAGTATCTTCATCACCTGTATAGGGTTGAATATAATTGAGGAAAACGCCTAAAGCTTCTTTGCCATAAGCCACCTGTCCAAAATTGGAGAAGAAACGCACTACTTCTACCGCGACATTCATCGGTATACCATCCAAATTTAATTGTCCCAAGATGATATTTGCTTTAGGTTCACCTCCAAAAGCACCTTCAACAAAACGACGGCGCTCGTACACAGTAGTGCCAAACCCTGGTAAGTTAGATACTATCTTAATTAGGCGTTGAAAGTCTGTTTGAGATAATTGAACAGTCATAATTACTGATTTTGTATTTGATTGTGCTTGAGTTCTAAGAAGGAAAGTTTCCAGAGATTGACACTATCCATCAAAATTTATGGCGTTGCTGAATCAGAATATGAAATGCCAAAATTACCTTTCTTTTTCTTTGTACCTTTGCTACGAGTGCTACGAGTGCGTGAGACAAATTCATATTTTAAATCAGCAACGCCAAATTTATTATGAAGGTTCTTCTCGAATAATTTCATACCAGAAAGATAAATCTTTGACATTATGAGAAGCCCTTTCAGGATGTCGCCCAATGCCAAATCCATCTTTATACTGCAACCATGAGGTATGATATAGTCCTATGGTATTACCAGTAACTTTGCTGAGGACTTGGCGAGCTAAATTACCCAAAATTGATGCTCCACCAATCGCAGTCCCGACAGCCATAAGTCCCGGTGTAGCCCCAGCCAGCCCCAGGAGACTATTTACTGCCCCTTGAAAATTAGGTGATTGTGAATTGTTGTGAAGTAGGGTGGCTAGGTCTTCAGAATCTTGGCGATCGCGCGATACTGTGATGAAGATATCCAAGAAATGAAGAGCCTCTCCATAGAAGATTAGTAAACCGTTCTCACCAGTAGGCAAACGATCCTGACTTTTAATCCCCGGAAAACGAAAGGTTTTAGGCATATAAACGCTGGCTGCTTCACCTGGTGTTGCGTGACCGTGAACCACCAGGGCATCTAACCGCATCTCTGCATCGCCAAACCACTTTTTTGTATCCCAAATCATAATATCTTGCAATCTTACAGCCAAATTAACAGCTTGTGGCTGGCTGAATGACTCCCGACTACCCCGTTGAGAGGAGCCAATTTCACGCTCCATCTGCTCAATAGCCACAGCATCAGGGGGCATAGCTTCATCAATTAACCATTCCTGCTGATTCATCCATAACTCCTAAAATTTCAAATTTCTAGATTTATTCTTCAAATAAATCGGATTCCTGCTTTGGATACATCCTGAGTATCCTATTTTTCGGATTTTCAGGCAATCTCATACGCTATGCTTATTATGCGTTGCCCGAAACCTCTGTAGAGACTACCAACTGCTACGTCTGTGCATCATACAGCAGATTGCGTTGTTATTAAATACACGTAGAGACGTAGCACTTGGTAGTCTCTACAAGGAGAGGGGTTTTACGCATGTACCTCCTGCAACCTGAAATTTGCTGTATGTAATAAACCTGTCATGATATTACACATATTGTAGAGACGTTCCACACCGAACGTCTCTACGACGGGTTTTTATACCAATCCCAATCTGATAAACCTGTCATGATATTACACATATTGTAGAGACGTTCCACACCGAACGTCTCTACGACGGGTTTTTATCCCAATCCCAATCTGATAAACCTGTCATGATATTACACATATTGCAGAGACGTTCCGCCGGAACGTCTCTACGACGGGTTTTTATCCCAATCTGATAAACCTGTCATGATATTACACATATTGTAGAGACGTTCCACACCGAACGTCTCTACGACGGGTTTTTATCCCAATCCCAATCTGATAAACCTGTCATGATATTACACATATTGTAGAGACGTTCCACACCGAACGTCTCTACGACGGGTTTTTATCCCAATCCCAATCTGATAAACCTGTCATGATATTACACATATTGCAGAGACGTTCCGCCGGAACGTCTCTACGACGGGTTTTTATCCCAATCTGATAAACCTGTCATGATATTACACATATTGTAGAGACGTTCCACACCGAACGTCTCTACGACGGGTTTTTATCCCAATCCCAATCTGATAAACCTGTCATGATATTACACATATTGTAGAGACGTTCCACACCGAACGTCTCTACGACGGGTTTTTATCCCAATCTGAACAATAAGTGCGGACATCGTATCAAAATACAATTCAAGCACGCTGATGAAGTCTAAGACTTCGGTTTATAAGTTGATGCAACGTGCAATTCTTTCAATTGCTTTGCATCTACACTCGAAGGTGCATCTGTTAACAAACAACGCGCTTGTTGCGTCTTGGGGAAGGCAATTACATCGCGAATTGATTCTTCCCCAGCTAACAACATCACCAAGCGATCTAAACCGTAGGCGATACCACCATGCGGTGGTGTACCATATTCAAATGCCTCTAAAAGAAAGCCAAATTTACTTTGTGCTTCTTCCGGAGATAAACCGATCGCTTCAAATACCTCTTCTTGAATTTCTCGCTGATAAATTCGCCGACTACCACCACCAACTTCAAAGCCGTTGTAAACTAAATCATACGCTTGGGCGCGGGCAGTTTTCAAGTCGGACAAATCATCAGGATGCGGTGCTGTAAATGGATGGTGCAATGCTTCTAAGCGTTTCTCATCAGCATTCCACTCAAACATCGGGAAATCTACCACCCAAAGCAAGTTGATTTTTTCTGGATCGATTAATTTAAATTCTCTGGCGATCGCTTGCCGCAATCTATCTAAAGTCTTATTGACAGTTGCCACATCTGCTGCTGCAAATAATAGCAAATGTCCGGGTTTGGCATCGGTGCGGCGTAAAATTTCCTGCTTTTGTTCTGGTGTTAAGTTGTCTTTAATCGCACCGATGGTGTCAATTTCCCCATCTTCTCTGACGCGGATGTATGCTAAACCTTTGGCACCGGCTTCCGCAGCTTCTTTGAATAAGTCGCCACCTGGTTTAATACGGACATTGGAAATTGTATCATTGCCGTTGGGAATCGGCAAGATTTTCACAATCCCGCCATTGGCGATCGCTTCACGAAAGACTTTGAAACCAGAGTCTTTTAATATATCCGAGACATTGACTAGTTCCAGCCCGTAGCGGGTATCAGGTTTATCACTGCCGTAACGCTCCATTGCGTCTGCGTAGGTGAGACGGGGGAAGGGAAGTTGTAATTCGATACCTTTAACTGTTTTGAAGATATGCGAAACTAACTTTTCGTTGAGTTCGATAATTTCTTCTTGGGACATGAAACTCATTTCCATGTCCAATTGGGTGAATTCTGGTTGTCTGTCAGCACGTAAGTCTTCGTCCCGGAAACAACGAGCAATTTGATAATAGCGATCGCATCCTGCTACCATCAATATCTGTTTGAAAAGCTGCGGTGATTGCGGTAAAGCAAACCACTCACCAGCACTGACACGACTGGGTAAAATGTAATCGCGTGCGCCTTCGGGGGTGGAACGAGTTAAGATGGGGGTTTCAACTTCGATGAAGTTTTCCACATCTTCGAGATAGCGACGCATGGTTTTGACGACTTGATGACGTAATTGTAAGTTACGTGCCATGCGATCGCGTCGCAAATCTAGATAACGATATTTCAGCCGCAAGTCTTCCCGCACATTCTCGCTGTCTGCGGTGGAAACTTGAAAAGGTAACTGTTTGCGAACAGCATTTAGCAATTCGATTTTATCAGCGTAGATTTCCACAACGCCAGTGGGGATGCGGGTATTTAGCGATTCTTCGGGACGCTGCGTTACCCTACCTGTGATTTCCACGACATATTCATTACGCAGAGCGTTAGCTGGTTCGTAAGAATTTGGGGTACGTTGGGGGTCGCTGACAATTTGGACAATGCCAGAGCGATCGCGTAAATCTAAGAATATCACACCCCCATGATCGCGGCGACGGTCTACCCATCCGTTAATGGTGACAGTTTCTCCAATATGTGATGAACGGAGTGCGCCGCAATAGTGAGTTCGCATAGGTCTTAATACTTATTTCTGGAGCTAGATGGGCTAGTTTATGTCAAAGCTTTCCCATTATCTAGCATCAATAGTAATTGTAGTCATAAAGATGCAATAAGCAAATCGCCAAATTAGAAGATGGAGATTAAAAAGACGGAAATTGGCGAGTTTTTTGTTTTTATACTCAGTCGGGGAATGCCCTGTCTTAAGGCTGCGGACTCTGCAATACTATGTTTTGGTTTTTACAAGGCGTATGCGGTGTAACTCAACTCGCAAAAAACAAGTTAACTGTTAACTGTTAATCACTATCTCCATAAAAATCTTCATCTAATAACTGTTCTAGAAGAAAAGAACAATCCAGAGGATATTCTTCTTCTTTATGTTTTCTAACTCCAAATTTAGCGTTTTTACTTTCTTTGATTGCCAGTTTGCGAGCATCGGCATAAGCCTGAGAAATAACTTCAGTAATATAGTTTTTAAAAGAAGGATTTTCTTCCAAATCTTTTTTTACTCGAAAACGATGTTCTGTCACAGAACTATACCAGCTTTGTTTCATCATTTCAGGAGCATCAGATTGAACGGTTAACTTTAGTAAATGAGCAATCAGTATCGTTAAGTTGCTCATAAATGACCGTTTCTCTGCTTTACCCATGTCTTCTAATTCTAAAAGCAAATGCTCCCAATCTATATCATTAAACCGATGTTCTTTAATTTGCTCAATAATGCTTTCTCGCCAAAGATTAAAATCTTGTTCATATTGATTATTCATATAATAGTTCTCGTTTACGTGAGGTACACCCGTAGGGGCACAGCACTGCCCATTGGTGTCAACAAAAGCCTAGAAATAGCTTAACTGTTGGCTGACTCACCCGCCTTGAACTTTAGTTCTAGGCTAATAGCTAAAGTCTACTTCAGTAGACTAAAGATTCTTGGGGATATTTAGTCATCTTCAGATGACTTTTGCTATTAGCAAGGAACTTCAGTTCCTTGCGGGACATAGCTTTTACGTTAAGTTGACACGTATGGGCACTGCCGTGCCCCTACACATCGTGATGTAATATTGTACAGGTAGAACGATTTACGAGCCTTGGAGAAATTGCTGGGGAAGAAGTTTTGAGTGAGTTGTTTACTTTGTATTCAGAACTCGATAATTATTCGGCTGAATCCGGTCAAAACATTAAGTTAGCAAGCACCACTTGATAGCGCATACTTTGTTTCGCCTAGAAAAGCATATCTTTAATTTAACTGCTATACAAAACTTGGCTAAACTTATCTAAGCTTCACCATTCAACTAGAAGTAATTTCTAGAGGGTTTGCTTCCTGCTTCAATCAAGGGAGTCGGCTCCTTCTTGTCCACAGGCGTAAATTCGGCTCTAGCCGAGCCTATTTGTAATATTTTACGGGCAATCACATAGTAAAGCTTTTAGCCATTGTTCATTCAGTATTTTAAGCCAATTTAACGAATCGTGGTCTTCCGTCCGACTTGTTAGAGGCTCGCTAGTAATGAACGCGACTGTGGTTTACAAATTAGCTATTTTTTGGCCTTGGTTTTCGGCAATTATTCAAAAATACCAGAAAGCTTTAACGCTGTCAACTTCGAGAAGTGAAAAGCTATGAGTAACTTTAACTAAGAATTTGAATATTTAATCTAGCTCTCCCATAAGTTCGGGAACCGCTCCCATAAGTTCGGGAACCGCTCCCGTTACGAGGTAGACCGCTCCCGTTACGAGAGCTATAGCTGGAACCGTAGCTTTCGCCGGAACCGTAGCCATATCCGTAGCCGGAGCCATATCCGTAGCCGGAGCCGGAGCCATAGCATTCGCAAAGAAAAGTCGCTATAAAAGAAAAGTTTTGGGCGAATATAATTCGCTACTACACAGGCAAAGTCCGCCTGCTTTCCAACCCACGGAGGTGGGTTTTGTTTGTGTAGCCGCGATTTCCAATCGCTAAGACAAAATCAAGACTTTCCAACCCACGGAGGTGGGTTTTGTTTGTATAGTAGCGAATTATATTCGCCAAGGCTTTTCTTTTGTTTCAATTTCCGAAACTTGCCTGACAAAAGCTGTAGAGAGAAGTTAGGTTAACTGTTAAACCGCACAGCAGCTATGGTAAAAGAACTGGCAATTCGCACCTGTGGACTCACTAAGCAATTCGATCGCCATGTTGCGGTTAATGATGTTGATTTGGAGATCCAAGCGGGTGAGGTTTACGGACTGATTGGTCCCAATGGCGCCGGTAAAACAACTCTCATGCGGATGTTGGCAACTGCTGAGGAACCGACTACGGGTGAGATTTATATTAATGGCGATCGCTTGCTACGTGACAAAACTAATCCGACTCTCAAACGTCGTCTCGGCTACTTACCCGATGACTATCCCCTTTACGATGATCTCACAGTTTGGGATTATCTCGATTATTTTGCCCGTTTGTATCGCTTGCGGGAACCGCGCCGCACTCAACGCTTACATGAGGTGTTAGAATTAATACAACTTGGCAATAAACGCCATAGTCAGATTTCTACTTTATCGCGGGGGATGAAACAGCGTCTGTGTTTAGCGCGAACAATTATCCACGAACCAATTTTACTACTACTAGATGAGCCAGTTTCCGGGCTTGACCCCATTGCCAGAATGCACTTTCGCGAAATGATTAAAGCGTTGCAAGAAGCTGGAATGACAATATTAATTTCCTCCCATGTTCTCAGCGACTTAGCAGAACTGTGTACTTCAGTGGGAATTATGGAACTTGGCTTTTTGGTAGAAAGTGCTTCACTAAAACAACTTTATCAGCGTCTTTCTCGCCAGCAAATTTTATTATCGACTTTGGGAAATTTAGAACCACTCTTAAGCGAATTGAAAAATCATTGCCTAGTAGAGGAGTGGGAAGTTATGCTAGATAAACAAAGTGTGCGCGTCTACTTTTCAGGGAATCAAGAAGATAGTGCTTTATTTTTGCGATCGCTCATCGAAGCTAACATTCCTCTGAGCGAATTTCACTGCACTCAAGAAGACCTAGAAACAATTTTTCTCAAACTAGGTCATAAACAAGCATCTTAAAGATTAGACATCTCCGCAAAAGAATGTAGAGACGCTAAATTTAGCGTCTCTTGGGGTTTGGTTAACGCATAATTAATTTTCGCAGATGTCTATTGTTGTGAGTTGTTATTTGGAGCGTTGTTAGTTGCTAAATAAGCACCAATTACCATTTACTGAAGGATTTGTGATTATGATGCTCAACTTAATAGATAAAATCGGCGATTGGAATCCGCAATTATTGCGGGAAATTAAAGGTCGCTTGAAAATTGTCCCTGTGGCGATCGCATTTATTATATCGCTACTCGGTCAACTGGTATTATTCCTGTTTCAATTAAAAGATTTTCCTGGAGAAAGATACTCTTTAATCGATCAATACTGTACTGTAAGTAAATCTTATCGCCAGCAACAAGACGCGCTGTATCAACAAATAAACACATTGAATACAGCGATATCAAACTTTAAAACAACTAAAGCATCTACTACAGGTTCACTGGTTGATCTGCAAACTGAACTCAAATCAGCGAATACAAAAAGTCAAGCTTTAAGCAAATATCTTTCCGAGAATTTTTGCCCTCCTAATCAATTAAATATGCAATTGTGGTGGCGAGATCACTGGGAATACATATTTCTCTCATTGAGCGTGATTTTTATCTTCACACTTTTAGTAGCAGGAACTTATTTACTCATCAATAACCTAGCTAATGAAGAACGTCGCGGTACGCTAAATTTTATTCGTCTCAGTCCCCAGTCAGAAGTAAATATTTTGATTGGTAAGCTGTTAGGAGTGCCAATTTTAGTTTATCTTGTAACTTTAGTAGCAGTGCCTTTACATTTGTATGCTGGACGTTCTGCTAATATCGCCTTCAGTTACATTTTTAGTTTCTACGCTGTTCTTGTTGCTAGCTGTATTTTATTTTATAGTGCAGCGCTACTTTTTGGTTTAGTTTGTCGTTGGTTTAATAATTTTCAACCTTGGTTAGGTAGTGGGTCGGTTCTAATATTCTTAAGTATGATGATGATGATGGCATCGTCTTCTGGAACAAATTTCCACAATTCAACAGCTTGGTTTAGGTTATTTAGTCCCTTCGATATCACCAATTATCTGTTTCCCAATTTGTTTCACTTATACAACGGTTCACCACTGAAACAATTGCAGTTTTTCTACTTACCGATTGGAACAAATGTTACTAGTATTGTTGGTTTCCACTTATTGAGTTATGGCTTGTGTACGCTTGGTATTTGGCAAGGATTAAAACGTTGCTTTCGGAACCCGAATATCGCTGTTATCAGCAAGCTTCAAAGTTATTTGCTGGTAGCTGGTTTGCAAGTAATGATGTGGGGATTCACTTTGCAATATGTAAAAAATTATTGCCCACCTACTTTGGTTCACCAACGTTCTACAGATTGCTTGTACGATGTGAATTCTCAAATTGGCGAGAATTTCATAATTCTAGGATTTTCTAATTCAGTGTTACTTCTTGGTTTAATTGCAATTCTCTCACCTCACCGTCAAGCTGTACAAGATTGGGCAAGATATCGACATCAGGGTGTTTGGAAGAATTTGCTCAAAGATTTGATTTTCGGTGAAAAGAGTATTGCACTGGTAGCAATGGCAATTAATGTAGCGATCGCCATTATCCCATTAATAGTTTGGATTGCAGTTGCACCCATTTTAAATGTTCACCATAACCCTAGTTCACTTGGGTTTGGAAACCATATTCACCGGATTCATCTAGTTTTTGCTTTAGCCTTATTTATCACCTTGATGATGATTTACGCTACCATAGCTCAGTTGATGTTGATGATGAAAACTTCCAAGCGTTCTTTGTGGGCAATTGGTACTGTAGCTGCGGTAATGTTTTTACCACCGATGATTCTCCAATTGCTCACCATTGATCCAGCAAAAAATGCTGGCTTATGGCTGTTTTCCAGCTTTCCTTGGGCAAGTGTAGTATATGCCTCTACAACAACAATTTTTATGACACTCTTGGGTGAATTGAGTGTTTTGGTATTGTTAAACTTTCAATTGACAAAACGGGTAAAGTTAGCAGGGGAATCTGCGACTAAAGCATTGTTAGGCTGATATTAATTGTAGTCAGCGCTTGGGCGCCCAAGCGCTGACTACAAAGTTTTCTATTAACGTTTAGGGCGATCGCCTAATTTTCATCAAAATCAGCTTACTTGACAATTCCTAAAACAGGTGCAGTTTCAGACTCGGCAATTTGCGGAAGCAAGAATTTAGTAGCATAAATCTGGGGATTTCCTTGGGAAATTGTAGTATACGATTGGCGAATTTGAGCATTTAACGCAACAGTCTTTACGTCGTACATTTGTGTTGCCAGCTTGGGGTAGAACCCGATGCCGATAATCAACACCAGAAAACAGGCAGCAATAAACACCTCACGCGGTCTGGCATCCTCATAAACTGCCTCGCTAGGCAAAGCGCAGTCTGTACCAAAGCAAACCGCTCCTTCATCATCCTGATTCTCCGAGCCGGCATTGGTAACGTCGCATGTGAGAGCAGCACCAGAACCGTAAAATATTTGTCGCAGCATCGAGAGCAGATAAATCGGTGTGAGGATGACTCCCACCGCAGCTAAGAAGACCGTGACGGTGCAGAAAGTGGAGCTGTAGACATCGCTGGTGGTAACACCAACAAAGACTGCCAATTCGCTAACAAAGCCGCTCATACCGGGGAGAGCTAGAGATGCCATTGCCGCGATTGTAAACAGGGCAAACACTTTCGGCATTACCTGACCAACACCGCCCATTTTATCCATTATTAGGGTGTGGGTGCGATCGTAAGTCACCCCTGCTAAGAAGAACAACACCGAGGCAATTAAACCGTGGGAGATCATTTGCAACATCGCACCGCTAATTCCCAAGTCGGTGAAGGACGCAATACCCAGCAGTACAAATCCCATGTGGGAAACTGACGAATAAGCTAGGCGACGCTTCATATTAGACTGAGCAAGAGAGTTCAACCCACCATAAATAATGTTGACAACACCTAGAATTGCCAGCATCGGGGCAAAATAAATGTGTGCATCGCCCAAAAGCTCCAGATTCAGGCGAATTAGTCCATATCCGCCCATCTTCAAAAGCACACCTGCTAGAATCATTGACACGGGAGCAGAAGCTTCACCATGAGCATCAGGCAGCCAGGTGTGTAGGGGAAAAACAGCCAGCTTGACACCAAATGCAATCAGCAATCCTGCGTATAGCGGTAATTCTAGTGCTAGTGGGTAATCCTTCATGGCAAGCTCGACTACATCGAAGGTCATATTGTCCCCGTAGACTGCCATTCCTAGCGCTGCAACCAAGATGAAAATAGAAGCAGCTGCGGTATATATTAAGAATTTTGTCGCTGCGTAGCGACGCTTTTGACCCCCCCAAATCGAGACGAGCAGGTAAACGGGAACCAGTTCGATTTCCCACATAATGAAAAATAGTAGCAAGTCTTGGGCGACGAATACCCCTATCTGTGCAGAATACAGTACCAGCATCAAGAAATAGAAGAGCTTCGGCTTGACATTAACTTGCCAAGCTGCAAATATCGCTAGTGTCGTCACCAATCCAGCCAGAAGCACCAGGGGGACAGATAGTCCATCTACCGAAACTGCCCAGTTAAAATTTAACTGAGGCACCCAGGTATACTTCTCTGCGAGTTGAAAAGTAGCGCTGCTGGGGTCGTAATGCTTCCAAAAAGCGTAGCACATCAAAGCAAAGTCGGCGATCGCCACACCTAAAGCATAAAACCGCACAAGTTTGCCGTCTTTATCAGGTAGTACGGGGATTATAAAGGAAGCAACGAGTGGCAGCAGGACAATCGCAGTTAGCCAGGGAAATCGATCCGCTATCATGGCAGTGAGCAAAAATACTTATATTGTTAATAAAAATATCTTAGGTGATTTTGTAACGATTTATAAATCAGTATTTATCGCAGATAGCCATCTAGTCGAGTCTATAGTGCAGAGATGAATGAAAAAGTTGTGGTGCGATCGCTCTTCAGCAAAAGAAAGGAAATTAAGCGATCGCACTATCATTTCGGCATAGTTTGGGCTGAACAAAGCAACTACTTACCAAGTTACCGTTTGTAAATTTTCAATCTCAAGAAAATGAGCATCGCGTGTAACTAACATCAAGTTGTATTGTAATGCGATCGCTGCAATCCAAATATCGTTTTCTGGTAACGGATGTCCTTTAATACGTAATAGGTATTTTTTCAGCGGTAAGGGAGTAGTATCGCTTTGGTGATAACGTGGAAATTATGCTTTCAATGCGATCGCCATTCATCAAGTTGCACTTCATTGGGCAAAAGCCAGAGATGCTTATGCCATAACGATTTGAGATGTCAAATCGTGAGAATTTGGCTCAAACAACACAAAAGGCTTTTTTGGTATTAGCGGACAACTCACAATTCAACAATAAAACTGTCTCGTCGATGAAAATCCGCTTCTTCACCACAATGAGTTAATGCCCAATAGCTAAGATTGCCATCATTCGATTTAATAACACTAGTAATTCCAACTTCTAAAGATTGCTGCACCAAGATAAACTGATTTAAATCAACTTCTAAGTCAACCAACAAAGCGTTTGATTTTTGCTGAACGCTAAACGGTAAGGATGTAACAGCCATTTCCTCTTCTAACCCTTGCCGATAATCCTCTAAGCGAAAGACATTCCAATGTCCGGCAGGAGAAAGATTAAACTCCCAATAATCAGGAGAATTCTTAATTCCAACAAATAACTCGAAACATGTTTCTTCCCAAAGATCGTATTTGCGCTTTCTTAAGTCTGCTGATTCAGGAATCTGGACTTTTGTCAAATTGCCAAGCAGTGCATAACAAATAGTTAATTTATTGCCGTTTCGAGCGATACTGCCTGTAATCTTGAAATCAGACACTGAGCTTGTCAAATTAAATGGCTGCAAATCAAAATTTTGCTCGTTCATCGCATTTCCTCAATGATAGTGCGGATAGCAGTTTCCTGAGATTCGATACTTTCGGTGAGCTTAAATTGTACAAGTGCCCTAGCAAGATTATGTTCTGGGTATTTAGTTTTAAAGTAGACATTACCCGCTAAATAATCAGTGAAAAATCGCAATCCCAACTCAAAGGCAATCAAGCGGATTGCATCGTACATATATTCATAGTCGCTAAGATTGAGGAAATCTCTTGCCACGGAGAGATAACCTTGCAAAACAGATTGACAAATATCGGTGTCAAAGCGCACCATCTGCCACTGGTCTGTTTCTTCTCCCAAAGGATTGCAGCTTGAGCGCAGACAATCACCGATATCATAATGAACCAAACCAGGTTTAACGGTGTCCAGGTCAATAATACTGATGCCGTGCCCGGTTGTAGTGTCTATCATGACATTATTTATCTTCGGATCGCCGTGAATTGAGCGTAAACGCAGATGTCCTTGTGCTTGGGCATTTTCTAAAACGTTTGCCCAAGAAGAGCGATCGCTTACAAATTGCAAGCAATACTTGACTTTTGCAGATTGACTCACGCTACTTTGTAAAGACGCCAAATACGAAGTCTCTACATATTGTTGAAGGTAACGCGGTGTAATGTGGAACCCTGGAAGAGTGTCAGCGAGTTTTTCCGTAGGCAAATCGCTGATCAGGTTATGGAACATACCCAGCGCATAACCGACTTCACGAGCGTGATTGCTATCTTGAATTGTGTCAAAAGACTCGGCAGCGTCAATAAAGCTGATTGCCCGCCAGAATGACCCTTCAGCATCAATAAAGTGATTTTGGGCATTTTGTGTCATAAGTACACGGGGAACCTCCCAGCGGCGATTTGGGGAGGTTTCTTGGAGGCGATCGGCAAAGCTTAAAGCCTTCAGCTTATCGTGCACATGAATAGTAAAGATACTCATGTTCTGCATCACGAGTTTCGGTTGACGAAACACCTGCGTGTTGATGCGTTGCAGGATAAAATGCTTTTCTTCTAGAAAATCCAGAGTTACAAGGAAAGTATTATTAATATTCCCATGCCCAAATTCCTGGATGTTGACGATCTTACCTTGTTGCTTAAATCGGTCTGCAATGTCAATCAGATTATTCAAAGTTTTCCCTTTGAAATTGATATTCCTGTTCAGTCATTATATCTAAAGTATTTTCTACCCTATCTAAAAAAACAATTCCCTCAAAGTGGTCGGACTCATGTTGAAAAATTCGCGCTACAAAATCAGTAAACTCTTGTTTTTGTAACTTACCATTGCGGTCAGTATATTCTACTTCTATTGCTTGATATCTAGGAACTAATCCTCTAATTCCGGGAATACTTAAACAACCTTCCCAACCTTTAATAATTTCATTTGAATGTGCCGTTATTTTCGGATTTATCATCGCTGTTGGTTGCATCTCCGGGGCGTTAGGATATCGAGGATTGGGACGCGAAGCAACGATAAATAAACGCTTTTGTTCTGCAATTTGAGGTGCAGCAATTCCCACCCCGTTACTATCAGCAACTGTTGCCAATAAATCTTCAATGAGTTTTTGGATATGCTCGTCTTGAATATTTTCAATTTCCTGAGCTTGGGAGCGCAATATGGGATTGCCTAATTGAATAATTTTTCGGATTTCAGCCATAATATAACTCCTTTTTTTAGGTAGTAGGGCTTCAGCCCTTCAAATTGAATACTTGAGCGGTAAACCGCTTACTACGGTTCAGGTACAGTATTTTAGGTTTACTTAATAGCTAATAGCTAAGACAATTTATGTATGAAGATGTATCTAATTTAGCCCACGTAGGTAAGCTCTTATTTGTATGAGAGATAATTTTTTTAACTGGCTGTATGATTACGTATTTTCATAAAAAATATCAAAATATTTTGATAATATCATATTTCTCATAATTAAACTTGAATATAATAATTTTTTCTCAAGCTGCATCTATCTTAACCCTGCAAGTACAGCTATATATATCGGGACTGTACAAACCTTTGGTATAGCTTATATAATAAAACTGTAACGTTTTTGACAAAATCATAACTATTTCTGTCGTGAGATAGAAATAAGAAAAGTGTTAAGAAATGTAAATAGCGTTAATATTAGTAAGCAAGTTAGAAATATGCCTCTGATTTATGCGAGACTCGAACTTACCAGAGCCAGAGTTGCTGAAGACGGTTTTGCAGCCGTTGTTGGAAGATTTTCAGTATTGGTTTGCGCGATCGCGTGAATTACTGGAGACAGAGCAACTCTCATTTATGAGTCACCAGGAGCAATCCGATCTACTGTTGCGAGTCAAGCAGGCTCAAGACAAAGTGAACACAACGAAAATGCTGTTTGCTGCAACTGACGGGCAAGTCGGCATTGAGATGGAAACTTTAATGCCTTGGCATAAATTAGTCACAGAATGTTGGCAAGTGGCAATGCGCTTTCGTCAACATCGAGAAGTTTAATGTTTTTAACTTCAGAATTTTGCTAAACTTCTTGGCAATAGCAAAACGGTATATAAGTCGAAGAGATACTACAAAATCGTTCAAATCCTTTGAATTAAGAAAATATTGTATTCTATGCCACGTTACATCGACTAAGACTTAAAAAATTGTCTCACATCGACATAGGCGCACTTTTTGTGTGTTGAATATTCGCTTTAGCCCGGAGTAACGGTATCGGCAAAACCAAGCAATACAGTCAGGATGGGGAAACCCCACCCAAAACGACAAGATAAAATTTTAAAACCGCAGCACCTGGAGGAAAAACCGATGTTACACTTACTTTACATTCTTGCTTTTACCATCCTTGCTTTTATAGCCGTTGGCAACTTAATTCGCAACTTGATGATGTTCAGTTTTGACGCAGACCGAACTTATTCCAGGTCATCAATTCAGCACGGAAACTCGGCGTATATGTCATCAAGAAAACAATTTATACCACATCCAGAGTTATTAGATAGTTCTGGAAATTTAATTAAAGAACCTTTATTGGTAATGCGTTCAGTCAACGTTGAAGATGCTCGTCAGCAATTAGATGCTCTTTATGAAGCTTCCCCAGGACAAAAAAGTGAGAAGGAGGAAGGCTAAATAGTTAGGAGTTAAGAGTGATGAGTTATGAGTTAGGAGTTAAGATTTAAAACTCCTGTACTCCTGTAGAGACGCGAAATTTCGCGTCTCTACAACTCCTGTACTCCTAACTAAATTACGCTTCAATAACTACACGGAGATTACCGCGTTTTTTGGCAACGCGACAAGCAGTGGTGTTACCAGAGCGTTCAAATTCTAAATCGAGAACGGTACCACCAACGCGCAAATTCTGGAATGACAAACGATTAATCGACTCTGGCAAAGCGGGGTCAATTATTCGCAAGCAGTTATTTTGAGCATCAGGCACCAAATTTACCATCATTTGCAGTAATTGAAAGATACTGCCAGTAGCCCAAGCTTGAGGAGTACAAGCGACAGGATATAGCACGGGGGAGTTATCACCGTTACGTTCATAGCCGCATAAAAGTTCTGGGGGACGGTGGTAGGGCTGCTGGCTAGTCATATCGATCAAGCCTTGGTACAATTCTAAAGCTTGATCGATTAAACCGAGCGATCGCAAACCCATTGCAATGAGCGCGTTGTCGTGGGGCCAAACTGAGCCAATATGATAGCCCATCGGATTGTAAGCTGGTGACAAACTACTGAGGGTGCGAATGCCCCAACCATTAAACATATCCGGTGCCCGCAACCGCTCTGCCACACTGTAAGCTTTTTCTGGGGTGAAAATTCCTAAAAGCAGACAATGACCGGGATTTGACGTGATGCTATCTACATGCTTACCGTCTCCATCCAAAGCAAGAGCGCAGAAATCCTCGTCTTCCATCCAGAAATCTCGATTGAAACGAACCTTCAGGCTTCTTGCTTCTTCTTGCCAGCGATCTGCTAAATCAAGCCGCTTTTTCGTCCTCGCAATTTCTGCCAGACGCATTTTCGCAGCGTACACATAAGCTTGCACTTCACAAAGGGCAATTGGTCCGCTTGCTAATTCTCCCTTGCGGTCTACAATACAATCACCAGAATCTTTCCAGCCTTGGTTAGCAAGACCGCGTTTAGATTTGCAATAGTAGCTTAAGTAGCTAGTTTGTTTCATATTGCGATCGATCCACTCCATTGCTGCCAGAGCATGTGACCAAAGTTGCTCTAGAGTTTCTTGATCGTGAGTCCAAATGTAGTATTCAGCATACAGCATCAGCCACAGAGGAGTAGCATCAACGGTACCGTAGTAGGGTGTGTGGGGAATTTCTTGACAACGCGCCATTTCTCCCAATCGCAACTCGTGTAAAATCTTACCCGGTTCCTCTTCACGCCAATCATCTTCATTTTTACCTTGGTATGCGGCTAAAAGAAAAAGAGTTTCTTTGGCGATTTGCGGATTTAACATTAAGCTTTGGTAAGCTGTAATCAGCGAATCCCGCCCAAATAGTGAAGAAAACCACGGCACACCAGCAGAAACAATTTTATGCTTGCCAAAAGACTGCCGCAACAAATACATATCTTGTTCCGCTCGCTCGATGACTCGATTAAACAAGCTTTTATCTGAGCGAATTCGGGTAATTTGTTGTCCCCAGTGCTGTTCTTCCATCACCTCAGCGGCTTTTGCTTGTCCGAGGGTGGCAGGGGCACTAACAGTAGAGCTAGATTTGTTGTTTGTTAACATATTCACCCGATAACCCAGTTTTTGGGTTTCGTGGGAAGCCAATTCCATCCGCCAAACCGCTGTGTAACCTTTGAAAGAATCGGGGATTCGATGTTGGAATTGAATGCGCGATTCCATGATTAAGCCATCTAGACCTTGGTAGGCTAGTGTCAACATTTCTCGTGTCGCTGTTGTCTGTATCGCCGAAACGCCACCATCACAATTGAGTATTGCTTCCTCAATTGTTGGGTCTAGTAGGCGCAAAAGTTTACCGCGTTTCTGTCTGTCATAGCCCCGCACTTCAAATAAATCGACAAAATCCGCATCAAAGCTGATAGTTAGTTCAAAGGTAACGGTAGTTGTGCTATAATTAGATACTTCTATTTCTTCAAATAGTGCGCCGTTAAGGACAAGTTCGCGGCGAATCCCTACGCTGTCGGCATTTAGGCGATCGTCGATTCTGGGATTAGTACACAAAACTGAAAGTGAAAATCCCTTGTCGGCAGTACTGCTGAGGAGAACAGGCGATCGCCCTTCAATCTGCAACTCCAAACGACTGAGAAATCTGGTATCAGAGCAAAACAGTCCCATACTGGGGTTGCTGTCGTTGAGTGAACAACCAGATATATTGCCGATAGTGTCTGTCACAAAAAATAAATCATCATCTTTAACAGTAAGTGTCGGCTGTGGTCTTTCTGTCACCACACAAGCCCACTCTGGGATAGGTATTTGTTCGGCATGTACAAAAGTTTTTCCGTCTAGCGAAATTTTATCTGTGAAGGTCAACTTATCCGGTGTCATTAGCCAAATTTCCGTTTACAGGTTTATGTTCAGGTGGTTCTAGCAGCGTCTACGAAAAAGACGCTTTCAAAATCTATTTGAGCCATTGAGCAAAAATAATACTCACATACAGGCGACAAAAGGACATCCACAAAAGCTATATAATTAAATCTTTATAATTGTATATTTTTTTGAATTTTTGTAAATGCAAATTTCAAGGGAAAAATTAGGAACTTTTACTTAATTTATTTACAGCTGAAACTGAGAAAGCGTAAGGGACAGAGACTATTTAGCCAAATTGAAAATTAACAGCTTTTGCTCTTAGTTTGGCAATCCGGATTGTATGAAGCTTTCTTTATATTCATTGATTTTATAACAAAAAAATCCGAATATTGTCTGCTTTGTGGCAAAAAATCCGATTATTGATTTATTTCTGGATTGGGAATTTGCGATCGCGCAAGTTATAGAGTGCGATCTTGGTCGCTTACCCTAGGTATCGCTCTTTGAAATTGTAAACAATAATTTATTACCCGACGACTAAAGTCGCGGCTATACAAACAAAGTCCACCTGCGTGGACTTAACTTCATAAGTCCGCATGACAAAAACTTATAAACAGGAATGAGCGCAAAAACTCTCTGCAACTCTTATTCCTTCTCCTTCACCAGATGCCAAATTAAGAAGGTGTCCTTCGTGTCTTTGTGGTTCGTTTTCTGGTCTTTGTGCGTAAGTCCTAATATGGTATTTGCTTTTCTGGAGTGCGTTCTTACTTGCGTTGGCAAAGCCATCGCTTTATCTGTTAGAAGCTAATTTATCCGCAATGCGAGTAGTTTCTGGTAGTCGGTATTTTGGCGTGCAGCGCAATACGTAGTCAATAGCCGTCGCTAGACTGATACGATGACCACTGGAAATATATAGTGGTTTTACTTTGGTACGCGATCGCAAAACGGCACCAATGGTTTCACCCTGATGTATAAGTGCTTGCCAACTGCCTTTGGTATCTGGTAATATTCCATGCTTACCAACCAGCAAGGATTTTGCTACACCAATCGTCGGTATATCCACAAGTACACCCAAATGACAAGCTATGCCAAATCTGCGAGGATGGGCGATTCCTTGACCATCGCAGAGAATAATATCTGGTATTGTAGTAATCTTTTCTAAAGCGTCGAGTACAGCGGGAATTTCGCGAAATGAGAGGAAACCAGGAATGTAAGGAAATGTTGTGGGACGATAGGCTAAACTCGTCTCGACAAGAAGCAAATCGGGAAAACTGAGTACTGCTACTGCTGCACGACTAATCGTCCCGTCTGCTTCAAAACCCATGTCTACCCCAGCAACATACTCAACTGGTTCTTTAAATTTATCTTCGGTAATTACCTCAGCTTGGAGTTGTTCTTGAATAGCGATCGCTTCATCTAGTGTTAATTCCCAACCATGACGTTGATAAATTTTCATGTTTAAATAAGTTTGAGTTGAAAGTTTTTTCCGAAATCGTTACCTATAAGAGTGTTTTTACTGATGTTCACTCTAGCTCGTAGCGAGCGGTTTACCGCTCATGGCAAAGCTTTCAAGGCATAGAGTTAAGTCCGTCTTTATTTACACTCCAGTACTTGTATCACTCAATTTAGCAGAGAAAATATGGAAAATCTAAGAAACAATAATAATACTAATAATCATCATCACGGCTTGTACCTTGTCGGGGGAATAGTTTTATTAGTTTTAGCAATTATTTTTCGTCCCTTTAGCATCGTGAATGCTGGTGAACGAGGAGTTGTCATGCAATTTGGCAAAGTTCAAGATAGAGTATTTGATGAAGGCATCCATCCGATTACACCAATTATCACATCAGTTAAAAACATCAGCATTCGCATTAAAAATAGTAGTTTTAAAGCTGATGCTACTGACAAAGACCTCCAGAAAATGACAGCAGAAATCGCTGTTAACTGGAACATCGACCCAATGCGAGTCAATAAAGTTTATCAAAAAATTGGAGATGAGCAACAAATCATTGCAACAATAATCGCTCCCGCTGTTTCCGAAGTTTTAAAAGCAGTAACTTCTCAAAAAACGACAGAAGAAATTATTAATCAAAGGGCAGAAATCAAAGCACAACTTGATACACAACTAAAAAATCGTCTAGTGCCTTATGGTGTAATTGTCGATGATGTATCTATAATAAATTTCGCTTTCCCGGAAGAGTTTAGCAAAGCTGTAGAAGCAAGACAAATAGCAGAACAACAAGCTAGACTTGCAGAATTTAATGCTGATAAAGCAGCACAAGAAGCTCAAGCAAACATCAACCGCGCTAAGGGAGAAGCCGAAGCGCAAAAATTACAAGAAAAAACATTAACACCAGCATTTTTACAGAAGCAAGCCATAGAAAAATGGGATGGTAAGTTTCCGATGGTGATGACTGGTGATGGTAAATTACCAATGATTAATATTACAACTGCTACTTCGACAAATAACGCTACTATGTCTTCGCAACAAAAACAGAAATAAGACGCACAGATGCAAACAATTTTACCCCTACCCCTCTCCTTGCATTAGACATCTCCGGAAAAGATGTAGAGACGCGAAATTTCGCGTCTCTACAAGGATTTCAGGTAACGCATATTTAATTGATGGAGATGTCTATTGGAAAGGGGTAATATAATTTTCAGGTTAATGAGGTACATGCGTAAAACCCAAAATCCTGTAGAGACGTAGCATTGCTACGTCTCTACGTGTATTTAATAACAACGCAATCTGCTGTAATTTTCAGGTTAATGCTAGAGAATTCGGCAACAAACAATCCAATAAAGTATCAATACTGCTATCAGATAAATTGGGTATAGATAGCACGCGATCGGCTTTGGTAAAGTCCCGTTTTATTGACTTTCTATAGGTGGGGTCATAGTGGTATTGCAACATATCTTGCACAAAGGATTCCCAATTTCCTGCGTCAATTAACTGATGCCACTGACATAATTTATCCCAACCATAACGAGATTTAAACTTTTCCAGCTTCCATTTTAAAATATCGGCACGATCTACTAAATGCGGATATTCTTCTAAAATAAACTTCACTCTCACAGCTATCGGTATTTGAATTTCTACACAGTTAGCCTGTTTTATTTTCTCCCATAAAAATTGGGGTAAATAAATATTGCCAATTTTTTGGCTCTCTGATTCTACCCACACTGATTTATGCGGATTGAAGTTTTGTAACTGTTCTACTAGCAGAGATTCAAAGTATTTTTGTGAAGGTTGAAAAGAAACTTTTCCTTGCCATTGTTCCCCCAGCAGAGAACCACGATGGTTGGCTAAAGCTTCTAAATCTAAAACTTGAGCGCTACGAGTTAAGCGCATCTGGTGTAAGATATGCGTTTTAGCACTACCAGTAAGACCGCACAGTACCTGATAAGTAAATTTTTGTGTTAGATGTTCGATTTGCTGACGAACATAAGCGCGATAAGTTTTGTAACCACCTTCGAGTAATGTGACTTGCCAACCAATTTGGGATAGCACCGAAGCCATGCTACCAGAACGCTGTCCACCGCGCCAGCAGTAGACTAGAGGATGGTAGTTTTTATCTTTTGTGGCAAAGTATTCTGTTAGATGTTGGGAGATGTTTTTTGATACTAAAGCAGCCCCGATTTTCCGAGCGGTGAAGGGGTTGATTTGTTTATATATCGTTCCCACTTCAGCGCGTTCGTCATCATTTAGCACTGGTAAATTGATGGCTTTGGGGATGTGGTCTTCGGCAAATTCGCTCTTTGAACGAACATCAATTATTTCACTATAAGATTCAGACCAAGGTTGTCGGGTATATGTGGGTGAAGGTGTCATTGCAGTCAAACCTATCTTTCTTAATTGTGGCACTCCCATAAGTTTTAAGTGGGATGATGGGATATGGCGAATGAATGCAATTGTAAAGAAAGCTGTGATTGATTGGTTGTTGGGCAAGAGGTATTATTTAATCGTCCATATGAGATTTCTAGTTTGTTCTGATACAGCCGAATCTTTTACAAATAGGGATGTGTAAGCTAAATAATGCGATCGCATGGCTTGAATTTACCTAACCATTAATTTAAATGAAGCGGAGGATGGGTCATATGAAAAAGTTTGGATTACCTATATGGTTTCCTTATCCTAATTCTTGGTTAAGCGCTTTAATGTTATCTGTGCTGATGACTGCATTTGTCAATACCATTAGACGCAATAGTGAATTGTTGTTGAATCTGGCTAGATGGTCAAACAGACCGGAACAATTTATCATCTGGCTGATATTGTTAATTATACTACCAATTCCGGCGATCGCCTTTTTGCATCACTTTTTTCTCAGTCGCTTTATTTCTCCAATTCCCGGCGAAAAAATCCGCAAAATTCAAGGTTTTGTTCCAGGGATAATCAGTTGGTGGGAAAGTTTATATAGTTGGCTTGTGTTATTGTTGTCAACTTTAGCAGCAACGTTGTTTTCTACCCCTTTCCTAACTCTATTTAATCTCAACTACGAGAAAATCATTACCAACTCAAGTCCAATTGACAGAAACATCCAAACAATCTTTGCAGTAGTCTGGCTGATTAATGCCGCTCTCATTTACCAGATTGGGTATTTATTTAAGTGTCGCTTGGTTTATGGTGATTCTATTGATAATACAGCAGACAATTCTCAGTTGGATACATCTCCCCAAATTGAGACTGATAGCATGGGAGATGAAACGATTTCAACCCAGATGCAAACTCCTGAAGAATTACCAGCTAAAAAACCAACTTTTTTGAGCTTTGTTACCAAGCATGGTAAATCGCCGAAAAAAATATTTACAATTATTTTGATTCCTTTGGTGGCTATGTGGATATATTTGTTTGCCAAGTTACCAGAAGTTCAACAAACGGCGAATTTAGCAGATAAAATTAGATTATCTGTTTCTTCAGAAGTTACACCAGTTAATGCTAAATTTACTGAGGATGATAATTTTGAGAAAGGACTTAGCAAAGGTAAAAGTGCAGCAAAATTAGCTAGGGTTGCAGAATCTCAAGATGAATGGAAGATGGTTGAAAATCTGTGGAGAGAAGCAATATTTTTGATGAATTCTGTGCCATCTTCAAGTCCTGATTATGCTTTGTCTCAGCAAAAAATTAGACAATATCAGGTTTATTTGGATTTTGCAAAGCAAAGCGCTGGAAGTAAGTAACGTTTATTTCCCGACGATTAAAATCGCGGCTACACGAACGAAGTCCGCCTGCGCGGACTTCCAGAGCTTTGAGTGAATATACGTAATAAAGGGTGCGATTAATTAAAAATATAGACGATGTTAATCGCGTCTTTTAAATGGGAATCCTGAGAATGGAAGATTAATTTTCAGGTTTTCACTTTTACTGGTTATGATACAACCGAATAGACGTGGAACTTGCTAAACAGGAAATGTAGAGGCGATCGCATCGGGGATAAACCGTCAATTACAAGCTAAAGGCATCACTGCAAAAATTGCCCTCAAAGGTGCTTGCTTACAAGTAATGCTGGAATCTCCAAACTCTAATTGCATTTGTCCGGAAAGGGCTACAAAAATTTTATGAATCTTCTTTGTATAAAAAACTTACTGTAGAAAGTTGATTCTTCAAAGGTGCGATCGCTCCTTGCTGAGGCTAAAAAAACAAGTGCGATCGCTCTTAGCTATTCTTCTGCAAGACGGTATTCTTAGATTAATCAGGATGAAAAATTATGCTGAAGAAACTCAGACAAAATTTGTAAATAATTGCAAACACAGCAAGCATCATACTACGTCACAATAATCACACATCTTGTACTGTAGAGACGACCGGGCGGAGCTTCTAAGCGCGTTAATTAGACGGACACAATATTATTTTTCCGATAAATTAAAATAAATCGAAACAATTAAGTAGTAATACTGCAAAAATGAAGTTTATAAGGTTAACTTTATTTTTATTTTCTGTATTACTGCTGAGGGTATTTTTCGGCAAAAATAGCATTATTTAGATAGTTTTGTGCAAAATATTGATCACAAACTATACAAGATTGTTTTTAGGATCGCGTTCTCATAACTTTAAAAAACCATGAATAATTGCCCTTGCTGCTCCCACCGACTTTTGGCTCATATTCGCAAGAATGAAGTTTACTGGTTCTGTCGAACATGCTGGCAAGAAATGCCATCACTGAGTAGGAAAAAGAGTAATTTATATCTAGAAGTAGCCAGAAAAGAATCAGCTAGAGAGTTTCAGAAGTTAGTTTAGCGTAATTGCTTATAGAAGTTACGGCAATTAGTATTACATTTCGTAATAATGCCTGTGGAAAAAGTTGTGGAAAAACCCATAGTTTTTCCACAGAGTAATTATACTCAATGATTTTTGGCAGACTCTAGTTCAAGTTTATTTTTGGGAACGACTAGTGATATTAATGCGATCGCTTAATTTACGTAAGGTTTGTACCAAAGTGCGATCGCTTTCTTGTAGCTGGGCTATTTTATCGCAACTATAAATCACCGTTGTGTGGTCTTTCCCACCAAAAACTTCTCCAATTCTCGGCAAACTCAAACCCGTGTGTTGTCGCATTAAATACATACAAATTTGACGTGCCCAGCTTATTTCTCGTCGTCGCGAGTTGCTTTTTAAGTCTTCAATTGAGATATTAAAAGCATCAGCTACTACCGATAAAATCGCTTCTGGAGTAGCTGGCAATTTTTCATTTTTGGGTTCTAAAACTGGTACTATATTTTCCACAGTCATGGCTAAACCCCAAATAGAAATATACGCCACTGCCCGAATTAAAGCTCCTTCTAACTCGCGAATATTAGAAGTGTAATTATTAGCTATATATTCAATTACATCTGGAGGCAAGATAATATTTTTATCTTCTGCTTTTTTTTGCAAAATTGCCATTCTCGTTTCTAAATCTGGCGTTTGAATATCAGCAATTAACCCCATGGAAAAACGAGAACAGAGACGTTCTTGTAAGCGAGGAATTTGGTTGGGGGGACGGTCGGAAGCTATAATAATTTGCTTACCAGCTTCATATAAACTATTAAAAGTATGAAAAAATTCTTCTTGGGTAGACTCCTTACCCTCAATAAACTGAATATCATCGACTAACAGTACATCAGCGGCTCGGTAATGCTCTCTAAAACCTTGTCTGTTATCATTACGAATGGCAGTAATTAAATCATTAGTAAACTGCTCAGTCGAAACATAAAATATTTTAGCATCCGAATAATTTTCTCGGCGATAGTGTCCAATAGCCTGCATTAAGTGAGTTTTTCCTAATCCGACACCACCGCATAAAAATAAAGGATTAAACTCTCTTCCAGGGGATTCAGCAACGGCTAATGAAGCAGCGTGAGCCATGCGGTTATTTCCACCGACTACAAACCGCGAAAATACATATTTATAATTTAAGTCACTAGTTTTCGTTTTGCTTTTAAAAGCATTTTCTAAAAGATGATTTGGAATAGGAACTGTCTGAGAAAGCTCTCCTTCACTTAAAAAAGAAACTTCATCACCCTGAGCAACGGTAAAATAAATTTCTACAGGATGACCAACAATGTCTTGTACTACGTGAGCGATTGTATTTATGTAATACTTTTGTAACCAATTACGCGCAAAGGGGTTAGGGGTAAGTATGACCAAGCAATTATTTTCTAATCGCTCTGCACTAGCAGTTTTAATCCAAGTTTCAAAGGTGGGACGGGATAATTCTAGCTGTAAGCGCTCCAATACCTGAATCCACAGAGTTTCTATGGGAATTTCCATTCTTAACACCATCTTTGCTGCTAATCGTCAAAATAGAAGATATAAGCAAGCACCCATTTAGCATTGCTCAGATGCTCTAGACCTAGAACAAACTTTTAAGTTGTAATTATTCTTGTTCCCGGTAGGCAAGATCCTACCACTCACTGACTAACAAAGGAGTTGCACGCAATACATGAAGATAACACATGACTTTGGGCAAAAAAAAATTGATCCGAGGGGTTTGCCTCAACGGTGGACAGCAACTGGTATGATGTCAATGCTACTGAGTGGGGCAATGATGTCCCTTGGTGGGTGTTTACCTAGCAGTAGTGTGGGTATTGGGAATCAAAAAAATGATTCTCAGGCTCAGACACAAGCGCGTTCTTCAAGCGATCGCGCTCCTGTAATTGTCCCACCCCCAATTTTCGCCAAGTCTGGAGATCCTAACTTTGTCGTCGGGGTAGTGCAAAAAGTCGGACCAGCGGTAGTTAGAATTGATTCTACTAGAATCGTCAGTTCTCGTAAACCAGATGAATTTAACGATCCATTTTTTCGGCGCTTTTTCGGAGATCAACAATCACAACCCAGACAAACAATAGAAGGTAGCGGCTCTGGATTCATTATTAACTCCGCAGGTCAAATTTTGACTAATGCCCATGTGGTGGATGGTGCTGACACGGTGACGGTAACATTGAAAGATGGTCGGACTTTTGACGGCAAAGTGTTGGGGGAAGACCGAGTAACTGATGTCGCAGTCATCAAAATTGGCGCAAATAACCTCCCCACTATTGCTCTTGGTAACTCCGAAACGCTACAACCAGGAGAAGCAGTAATTGCTATTGGCAATCCTTTAGGTTTAAATAATACTGTAACCTCCGGCATTCTCAGTGCTACAGGTCGTTCTGGTAGTGACATCGGTGCTAGTGACAAGCGCGTTGACTACATTCAAACAGATGCTGCTATTAACCCTGGTAACTCTGGTGGACCGCTCCTAAATGCTGAAGGTCAAGTAATTGGGATGAATACAGCGATTTTGCGTGGTGCTCAAGGATTGGGATTTGCCATCCCCATCAATACAGCACAACGAATTGCCCAGCAATTAATTGCCAACGGAAGGGTGGATCATCCTTATTTAGGTGTGGCAATGGAAACGCTGACCCCAGAAATCAAGAGAGTCATCAGTAATGCTTCTGACGGTCAGCTGAAAATAGCAGCAGATAAAGGAGTATTTATTCGCGGTGTTGTTCGTGGTTCCCCAGCTGCGACAGCCGGATTAAGAGCAGGTGATGTGATTATCAGTATCAATAACAAATCTGTTGCCAAAAATGAAGAGGTACTAAAAATATTAGAAAATAGTCAAATAGGTAGCCCGTTACAAATCCAATTGGAGCGGAATGGACAAACTGCACAAATCGCAGTTAGCCCTGCACCTCTACCTGCTCCACGAGAAAGCTGATTTTATGAAAATAGCTAATATAGCGGTTATCAGTTGGGTGCAATACATCAAAGAATTAAGGAACCGCAGATGAGCGCACCCTCGACGCAGATAAATCTGTACTTGATTCAAACGAGAAGCGCTATAGTTGTTATCGCTTTCAACCTCACAAAGCACAGAAAAATGCCTATGTTATATTTGGGTATATTTTTTGAAACTTGAGCGATCGCAAGTCATCATAAAGTAATTACTTAGCCAATAATTCAACAGCCGATGCCGCCACAATCATCCGACAATCAAGTAGAACAACCTGAAAAAATGTACTTACCGCGTAGCAGCGAATCGGAAAATTTGCGAAAAATCCGCCACACAGCTTCCCATGTGATGGCAATGGCAGTACAAAAGCTGTTTCCCAAAGCGCAAGTTACAATCGGTCCGTGGATTGAAAACGGCTTCTATTACGATTTTGACAGTCCCGAACCATTTACCGACAAAGATTTGAAAGCCATCCAGAAAGAGATGGTAAAAATCATCAATCGCAAAATCCCCCTAATTCGGGAAGAAGTTAGCCGCTCTGAAGCTGAATCCCGGATTAAGAAAATTAACGAACCTTACAAATTAGAAATTCTCCAAGATATTAAATCCGAACCAATCACAATTTACCACCTAGGGAATGAATGGTGGGATTTGTGCGCGGGACCTCATGTGGAAAACACCGCCGATTTAAACCCGAAAGCGATAGAATTAGAAAGCGTTGCTGGCGCTTATTGGCGTGGAGATGAAACCAAAGCGCAACTACAACGCATTTACGCTACCGCTTGGGAAACCCCAGAACAACTTGCCGAATACAAGCGACGCAAAGAAGAAGCGCAACGCCGAGATCATCGGAAATTGGGTAAAGAACTGGGATTATTTGTATTTTCCGATTTAGTCGGACCCGGTTTACCTTTGTGGACACCCAAAGGAACTTTGTTACGGACTCTTCTGCAAGACTTTCTGCAACAAGAACAGCTAAAACGCGGTTATTTGCCTGTGGTAACGCCCCACATCGGCAGAGTAGATTTATTTAAAGTCTCCGGACACTGGCAGAAGTATAAAGAAGATATGTTCCCCTTGATGGCGGAAGATGAGGAAGCAGCGACACTTGAACAAGGCTTTGTAATGAAGCCGATGAATTGCCCTTTCCACATCCAAATATATAAGAGCGAATTGCGCTCTTATCGGGAACTACCGATGCGCTTGGCAGAATTTGGCACTGTTTACCGTTACGAGAAATCTGGGGAATTAGGCGGTTTAACCAGGGTGCGCGGTTTCACCGTGGATGATTCTCACCTGTTTGTCACCCCAGAACAGTTAGACAGCGAATTCCTGAATGTGGTGGATTTGATTTTGTCTGTCTTCAATAAACTGCAACTGAAGAACTTTAAAGCCAGACTCAGTTTCCGCGATCCAGCCTCAGATAAGTATATTGGTTCCGATGAAGCTTGGGAAAAAGCTGAAGGTGCGATTCGTCGCGCTGTGGAAACTTTGGGGATGGATCACTTTGAAGGAATTGGCGAAGCGGCGTTTTATGGTCCAAAACTCGATTTTATCTTTAGCGATGCTCTAGAGCGCGAGTGGCAGCTAGGAACGGTGCAAGTAGATTATAACTTGCCTGAACGCTTTGATTTAGAATATGTTGCCGAAGATGGTTCTCGCAAACGTCCGGTGATGATTCACCGTGCGCCTTTTGGCTCTTTGGAACGGCTGATTGGTATTTTAATTGAAGAATATGCGGGAGATTTCCCGTTGTGGTTGGCGCCAGTACAAGCCAGATTGTTGCCGGTGAGTGATGAGTTTCTACCTTTTGCTAAGGAGGTAGCAGCGAAGATGCAAGTTTTGGGTATCCGTGCGGAAGTCGATTTGAGTGGCGATCGCCTCGGTAAACTCATCCGCAATGCAGAGAAACAAAAAATACCCGTGATGGCGGTAGTAGGAGCGAAAGAAGTTGAAAGCAACAGCTTGAGTATCCGGACACGGGCTTCAGGGGAGTTGGGAAGTATACCTGTTTCGGAAGTGATGGAGAAAATGAAGGAAGCGATCGCTAACTTCGATAACTTCTAGGTATGTCTCTAACAAAGATAATCAAATAGAGGGGGAGGAGGCAAGCGACGCTTGCCTCACACAGGATTATTATTATTATTATTAAGACTATTTTGAGTATTTTAGCTGATTGACAAAAGGCGCTTTATTCTAATCTATCGCGGATGTCTAGACGGAATAATGTACGGCTGTAACGCGTACTATATGTCATAATATTTTCAAAGCACATAATTTCTAGTTCATGGATACAAAAGTAAGTAAAATCCGAAAAAATGCTCGGTTGGAGGCTCGTGTAACAGTAGAGCAAAAACAACTGATGGAAAGGGCTGCCTATTTGCGCGGACAGAACTTGACTGAATTCATGGTGGCAGTTCTAGCTGATGCGGCTAGGCAAATCATTAAAGATCGGGAATTTATCGAATTAACCGATCGCGATCGCGCTATATTTGCCGATGCTTTGTTAAATCCCCTCGCTCCTAGCGAGACAGCTTATGCTGATGCCCAATGGTACAAGCAAGTGATGAATAAATAGTCACGCATATTAGTGTTAAACCCAGAATCCGTTGATTTTTGTATAGAACAACTCGAAAAACATCACGATAGCGCGAGTTTTAGCTGCGGTAACGAACAACTGGATCGCTACTTGCACTCCACAGCCAGTCAAGACAAGAAGAGAAATATTGCAATTCCTTACGCTATCTTTGATCGCGATCGCCAAAAAATAATTGGCTACTATACTCTATCCATGAGTGGCATAAATCTCGAACAATTACCTCAAAGTATTGTTAAAAAGTTGCCAAAATATCCGATTGTTGGCGTGACCTTAATTGGGAGATTAGCGGTGGCTCATGATTACAGGGGATATGGTTGGGGAAAGTTGTTGATTATGGACGCTTTATACAGAAGTCTCGCAGTCAGCCAAAGGACTGGTTGTTTTGCAGTGGTAGTAGATGCGATTGACGATGAAGCGGTGAGGTTTTATCAAAGGTTTGAGTTTCAAACTTTTCCTGACCAACCCTACAAGCTGTTCCGTACCATGAAAAACATTGCTCAAACTTTTGGTTTACTCCCAAAAAATTAAGCAAAAATAAGTTTTTTAAATCTGTCCTTTCTGAGGAATTGAGATACGAAAAATCTGAGATTTCATGGCGATCGCAAAACCCTATATGATATAAAGAGTCGGTGTAGGTAGTTTACAGCCGTAGTATTCCTACTTCTATTAATGCTTGCGTGGTGATTCCCAAACCAATCAGCGAGATTAAAAATGCACTGAGTGCGGGCAAAATTCTGTGGAGACGCTGTGGTTTTGGTAACTGTAGTTTCTCAAACCACTGTTTGGCATAAATTAGCAATAATCCCAATGCTGTTAGTACTGCCGCTAGTCCCAAACTAAATGCTAAAACCAGCATTAGTCCGAAACCCACACGTCCGATAGCGATCGCACTTAATAGCAAAACTAAAGCTGAAGGACAAGGTACAAGTCCACCAGAAATACCTAAAGCGAGTAAATTTCCCATCGTTACAGGGGTGTTTGAGGGTAAGTGATGGTGGTGATGTTCATGTTCATGATCGTGGTGATGTTCATGTTCATGATCGTGGTGATGATGATGGTGATCATGGTCGTGATTCCGCAGACGGCTAATAAATAGATTTAAACCGATTACCAGCACCATAAAACCAGATAAGATGCTTAACCAAGGTAATACCCGTTCTGGTAAGATAAATTGGGAAGCAAACAGAGTCGCCAATCCCAAGATAAACACGCCGATGGTATGGGTGAGAGTTGTTGTTAGTCCCAAAAACAGAGCGTGTTGAGCAGTTACTTTTGAACCCATCAGATAAGCACCAACTATGGTTTTGCCATGTCCGGGTGACATTGCGTGCATTGCACCCCAGACAAAAGCAGCCATCAGCGCGATCGCAAGACTACCACCAAATTGCCCGACGGCACCAGGAATTAACCAAAAATCCCGATTTTGACGGTTAAAAATAAAATTTTGGACTTTTCCTTTGTGAAAGATTGTTGCTAAACAATGAGAGAAGGGTGCTTCAGTGAGAAACAAATCATAATGCATTCTCTGGTTTTGTGCTGGTTGTAGCCAAGAGTAATTTAGTTGCAAAGTAGTGTGGGTATTGGCATTAACTTTCAGAGATGGTTGCAAATTGTTTGTTTCCACAGGTGCGATCGCCACAGTGCCTTTTTTACCTTGCTCATTGGATAAAAAGATGCGATCGCCTAAAAATTGTTCAAGTTCTCTTTTATGGGTTGCAGTTTCTTCACGGGAAAGTTGTCCATCCCGGTTGTCATCACTAAAAGCTACTAAACCCGTAGGAAAAGTCAGTGTAATTGCAGTTTCTTTTTCGCCTACCATAACTTCTGCAACTGACAAATCTGCCCAATGTGCAAGGCTAGGTGCGCTAAAACTAATTGATAACAGCAGTGATAAAAAGAAGGAAATGATACTAATTTTACGCCAGTGCATTTTCATATCTTTGAGAGTTTGCAGGAAGAAGAGTTTATGAACTACCAGGTAGCGGAGGAAGGCTAAAATCCAATATGCTTGATGCTAAGGTTTTTGGTACTTATTTTAGACCTGTAGAGACGCGAAATTTCGCGTCTCTACACTCGTATTTCGCGTCTCTACACTCGTATTTTGGGCTAAAATCCAAAATTCTCTAATCCCAGTCCTGATGAGTATCGCGCTTGTTTGTCAAAAGTCGGATCGATTTGTTGAGATAATTTTTGGTAAGTTAAAGCCTGCTGGTTATTTCCCAATGCTTTTTCAATCATGGCTGCACGATAGAATATAGCAGCATCTTTTGTACCCAGTTGTAAGGCTTCTTGGATAGCTTGTTGAGCTTCTTTGATGCGTCCAGAGTCAGATAATGCCCAAGCAAGGGTATCGTTGGTTTGAGCATCCCGACGAATCTTGATTTCTGCTTGCATCAAGGATAAGGCTTCAGCGGTATCTTGAGGACGATTTTTTTCTAATAATAACCTTGCTAACTCTCGTCGATGTCCAAAGGAACCGTTACCATGTGCTGTAGCATTTTCTTGTCTGAGTAAGGTTTCGGCTTCGGTTAATAATTTTACTGCTTGTTGTTGTTCACCTTGCAGTTGTTTCAGTCTGGCTTTACCCCGAAAAACAGCATGATCGTAAGTTGTGGATGATTTCTGGGAGTTGGGTAAAACTTGGGAATAAAGGTTCTCTGCTGCTTTGTAGTCTCCCTTTCTGGTTTTCAGTTCTGCCAGATGCAGTAGGGCTAAGGGATACCTCGGTATAATTCCTAGAGCTTCTTTATATAAGTTTTCTGCTAGTTCAAGTTGTCCGTGTTTGTAGTAAAACTGACCTAGTAATACCCGCGTGTATGCAGAACTGCCTGTCTCTCCGGCTTCTTCCATAGATAGGGCAAATTTAAAAGTATCAATTGCTGCTTGTTCTTGTCCTTGTGCTGTTAGTACCAAGGCTTGTAAAGTTAAGTTTCCTTGGGTGGGAAGTTTGTTTACTAAGGTATCAGCAGCGGTTTTTGCCTCTTCTAGTTTACCCATCGCTAACTTAGATGTCACCAAGATAGCCAGGGCACCTTGATTGCGGGGTTGAATTTTTAATACTTGTTGGGATAACCCTATGGCTTCGGTAAAATCATGTCTAGCTTGGGCAACACGAGCCAAAACTATCACCGCGCTTTGGTTATTGAAAGGTAAACTGGAGAGAGAGCGTTTAGCTGCTTGTTCTGCGAGTAAATACCAGTTATTTTCACCAGTTGCCTTTGCCATATTGAAATATGCTTGAGCTAAGGAAGCTAAATTTAAGCCACTTTCGGGATTTTGGCGGACTTTTTCTTGGTAAAGGGCGATTTCCTGTAAGATGGTAGCTCGACGATTGTCAGTACCTGGTAAAGAGCGAGAAAGAGAGTAACGATAAGGTGCCAGAAGTTGGGAAGATTGGGAATTGAGGTATGAGACTACAAGGGTAGTTGCGATGGGGACTGCTAGGAGTAACAGCCACTTAGGTTTGAGTTTGTGCTTGTAAATAGCTTCGGTCATTTCCGTTATTTCCTTTTCTTTTTTGGGTGTTGCTGATTTGAAGTATGAAATTGGTTTGTTGGGCATCCAAAATCCTTGTAGAGACGCGACCGGTCGCGTCTCTACAGATATGATTCATACCTGAATTCAGCAACATCCTTTTTTGAGCCACACAGACGCAGAGAACACACAGAGCAGGGGAAAGGAGAAAAGCAGTTGTTGAGTTCGTAGTCAGCACAAAGCGTGCTTCTAATTTTTTGAGCGATAAATCGCTCACTACAATCTGCTTTCTCCTAATCTTCTTGTGTCCCTCTAATTTGGTAGCGCTAAGTAAGGAAATTGTGTTTCTAACGGTTTATGACCTTGAGCTGGGTTATCGGGAGTACCTTCGTAGGAAACGTTATCGGCAGCGATCGCACCGTTCGTAAGTACACTTAAAGTTGTATCAATCACATCATCTAAGAGCAAACGTCCGGTGATGGGGCTGCCTTTGAGGTTGAGGGCTTTACCGTAACCACTTTGTTGGGTAGTATCAATTCGCATCACGTCAGGAAGGAATGCACCCAGTAAAGCATTAGCTCGTGTATCGTCATTCCCCAGGGCTTTGAGGGTAGTTTTCGCTTCTGCTCCCACCGGTGCAGCAGCACTACTTAAGTCAGCAGTGGGGGGAATACTATTAAAGGCATTCAGAAAATCGTTAGTAACGATTAAGCCTTCGTTAATACCTGGTCGTCCCAGACGTTCAACCTGTTGGAATTTCTGATTGCGGGGGTTTCTGACAGAGATAGTTTCCCACACATCGAAAGTTGTGGCTTTAGTCTTTCCTTGTAATAAAGAGCGTGGTACTCTAACAACAATGGTGTTAACGTTATATCCTTTAGCAAAGTCAAGGGCTTGGTTGGTGGGACGAAAACCAACTTGGGGACCTATACCTAAAGCTCCAGCACGAACTCGGAAAAATTGTTCCACATCAAAGAAGAAAGGATCTTCCCGCAGTCCGGCAAATACACTAACTTTGGAGTTTCCTAAGTTTAGTTCGTTAAGAGTTGGGTTATTATTATCTGCACTTAGGGGAGTAGTTTTAGCTTCATCTGCACCAATTCTTCTACCGTTAGCGATCGCAGTTAATTTAAATGCTTGTTCCCCTTGGCTGTTGGGTTGTTCAAATTGAAACCGCAGGATCACATCTTCTTGACCTGTGGGGGTTGCATCTTTATCAGCAACACGGGTAACTTTAAATTCATAAAGAGCATTGCTGCTAAAATAATACTGCTGACGAGCAACCGATCGCGGATTGGTATTCATCACGAATATCAAGTCATCTTCACTCGCACTGGGGTTTTGGTCTTTTTCCCGGAACACATATAAATCAGTTAAATTCAGGTTGCGACCTTTTGTATCCACCTCCCCGTCATCATGGTCGGAAGCATTAACGTATATTGGGATAACTGTTACTATACCAACAGCTAAACCCAAAGCTAATACACTTGCTCCAATAATTTTTTTCAGATTCCGATTTTTGAAACTCAAGCGGTGCAAGGATTTTTTAGCACCAATTGTTGTTGTATCCGTCATCTTGGTATCTCTTGACATATTTGTCATTATTAGTAAGGGAACTCAGAAAAATATTCCTTTCCTCCTTCCCTCTTCTCCAATAGCTCTATATTGTTGAATTGTGTTGTTCACTTTACAGACCAAAAACTGTTCACTTTTTGTTCACTTTTACTTTTAAGCCGAGTTTCTCAATCTCCTATTCAAATTAGACATAGAAAGTAGAGTCATACGTAGAGACGTAGCACTTGGTAGTCTAATCAAGGATTTCGGGCAACGCATAATTAATTTATCGAGATGTCTTGTACATCAACCAGAAACCACCAAAGATGTTTGCTGCTTATCAAAACTTCCATTGATAACAGGACTTACGCAAAAATTATCTCTCTTCCTCATTCCTCTGTGAACTCTGCGTTCTCTGCGGTTCGTTTTTCCACGACAATATTAGACATCGACCGCTATGCTTATTATGCGTTAACCGAAACCCTTGATTAGACGATTCTGTGCTACGTCTCTACGTATGACTCTGGAGATATCTATTGTGATTAGCTAGAAAACATCCATTCAGCTATAGCGGTATGCATATCCACAACTTCCCATCATCAAGTCTTTCAAATTAATTAATTTATCGTTGCCAAAGAATATCTGCAACTGTTACCATTCCCGCTTTCAAATGACCACGAATAGCTGACTTGTATCTGATGATATAAACGATAATATAATAGAATCATTAAACATCTCCAGAAAAAAATGTAGAGACGTAGCACAGAATCGTCTCTAGGGGTTTTGGACAACGCTAACGTTCATTTTCACTCCTATGTCTATTCAGTTATCTCATAAAATTGGTGGTGTGAGTTATGACTAGCCTCGTACCCAAATCTGAATCAACTGATATTTTTTATCCAAGTTCGGATGGTGAACCTTTGGCAGAAACTTCTGTTCATGCGGATGCAATAATTAACACCGTTGTTGCCTTGCGTCAGTATCTTGCAGGCAAACCGGCAATTGTTCTCGCAGATCAGTTTCTCTACTACGCTCAAGGTTATCCTCGATTGAGGGTAGCTCCAGATGTAATGGTAATTTACAACGTCCCACCTGGAGCTAGAGATAATTATAAGATTTGGGAAGAAAGACAAGTACCACTAGTCATTTTTGAAATGACTTCTCAGGGAACTAGAGAGCAAGATATCAGTTTCAAAAAAACTCTGTACGAGCAGTTAGCAGTACTGGAGTACTGGTTATTTGACCCTAAAGGAGAATGGATTCCCGAACAACTCCGGGGTTATCGTTTAATTAGACAAGAGTATGAGCTAATTACAGATAAGCGAAGTGAGGCTTTGCAACTACGGTTAGAGATTGAAGAGCAATTGATTGCCTTTTACAAACAGGATACAAAAGAGAAATTATTGGCTCCTGGGGAGTTAGTGCAAGCGCTACAGCAGGAAATTTTAGCACGAGAACAAGCTGAGGAGCGAACAAAACAAGCTGAAGAACGAGCAAAACAAGCTGAGTTACAGGTAGAAAGGTTAAAAGAACAGTTGCGTAGACGCGAAGCGGCTTGTCGTTAGACATCGCTTGGGGTTGATCCTGATGCTGTAGACATCGACTGAATTTAAATATGTGTTATCCAGCAACCCCTAGAGACGTAGCACAGAATCGTCTCTACATTCTTAATAACTTATAAATTACCGCGATCGCTAGATGCTAAAATTCTCTCAACAGCTATAATTTAACATCTATTTAAGCGAGAAATTTACTTGTGGATGTAATATTACAGCGATCGCACGAATTAAAACTAGCCTTAACCGATTTTGTGGTTGATGCAGAAGGTGAACTAGCTACAGCGCTGGAAACCTATGCAGCAGAACAATCACGTCGTGGTTCGGGAGATAGTAAACAGCAAGATTTCATCATTGACAGTTTTGCGATCGAAGGCAAAGTCGGTGATAAAACACCGCTTGATTTATTTTGTGAAAGTCATCCAGATTTACCAGATACAGAACGAAACCTGATTCGCAGTTGGCATCGTAGTTTTATTGGCTTGTTTGCCGTAGTTCAAATTTTACCTGATGGCTTTGAATTGGTAAATTGGCTAACAGAGAAACACTATATTGTCAAGCCAACTGATCCATTGACAATTCAAGAAATGTTGCGGTTTCAAGTAGGAGAAATTTTCCTAACTCGAATTGCTCCCGTAACCGACACTGAATGGATGTTTTTTGGTTCCCATACACTCTTCGGTAAATTAGGCAAACCAAAATTAGCAGTAGCAATTGGTAATTTCAAAGATAACTACAAAAATAATCTTTACGGTGATGCACCAGATTTATTAGAAGAAGCTTGGCTATCAGTCGAAAAATATCATCAGGAATTTGTTGATTTCTTTGGCAGCGATGAAATCACATTGTCGGGATATCAACTTAACAAAAAAGTAGTTGAATTCCAAGAGTTAATGACTGAGAAACGCTTGACAGAAGCCGGTATTGATACTTCTAAATCTTTAGCTGAAGCCGCTTCAGCCGCAGGTATCGACGAAGAAGAAATCAAAGCGGCAGCAGAAGAGTTAGGTGCTGACTCTCAAGTAGTTTCTCAGGTATTTAACAATAAATCTGCCAATAATAAAATGGTGATGCCAAAGGTTGATTTACCTGCGGAACTGAGAAAAGCCGAACAGGTAACGGCACTTTCTCATCCTCGTTGGGGACAAATGTTTTTACCAACATACGGTAAAATGAAGGCAATTTTAGAAGCTGAGGTGCCAAATATTGAAGGTTCAGAAAAAGTAATTCGTTACTTCCTAGAAGATAAAAGTATTAATGCCTTCGTTTGGTATCGGTTAGCGCAACAATACCCAACTCAATTAGAAAAGGTGTTGCAAACTTATTTACAGCGTCCAGATTTTAGTTTGGAAAGCGACTTGAAACCGCTTTTGCAGCAATTCAACAAACTGATTGAGCCAGAGTTACCAGAAATTGCTAGTGTACCTATACATCTGCATAATTTGTTTCAAGAAGCTTTGACAGATGTGAATAAATCTAAGTCTAAGGATAAAGCGAAAAAGCCCACAGCAAAGGGTTTTCAACGAAGTTAAGATGTGAGTATAAGCAATTCAAGTGTGCTTATACTCACATCTTGCACCAACCTTTTAATACAGTGACAAACTCCTTGGTTGACATAAAAGGAACGAAGTTGATAGAATCTCTAGGAAATTACACGTAAAATTTATCTGAATGAAAAAGCAGGATTGTGCTGTTTGGTTAGGTGGAGTGGCATTTATCGGTCTTTGTCCCTTGGTGATTGTGGCTGGACAGACACCTGCATCGGCTGCCTGTGTGATACCCGACTCCGTTTTAGATCAAGCTACCGTTATTGCCTCGTTTCTTAACTCAGAATGTACACAACAGACCCTGACGCAAGATACGACTTATTATCGCTATTACAATGATGATAATACTTATCGGTTTGGTAGATTTTTAACAACTAATTTTTATGACAGTAGTAATGGTAAAACTACATTAGATGCCATTCAAGAGTTGGCTCTAGCTCAATACTTCGGACCTCCTGCAAATTTAGCGCAATTGAGAGAAAGAGTAACTCTACCCGCAGGGTTGGATGTTTATATCGGTGTTGCTGGACCTCAATCTCCTAAAGCTTGCTACCCAGGTGGTGCCACACAAGGGTTTATAGAAAATACAAGAACTACAGGTATCTCATTTATTTTTGATGGCAATGTACCTGATGGAGGTTCCTTGCCCGCAAATTGCTATAGTGTTCCCAAACCGATTCCCGAACCCTCTCCTCTTTTTGGCATAGGTGCGATCGCTATAATCGGTTTGGCTACTATGTTCAATCGTGCTTTAACAGAGTCCAAAATTAGGCGTTGCACCAATTGAAGTATCAAAATCAAGGATCTTAAACTCTTACAAGGAGTGCTACGAGTGTGACTAGAAGTGAGACCAATTCAATCCTTTCTTCAGCAACACCCAAAATTAACAAGGGTGCCATTAGACATCTCCGAAAATTAAATATGCGTTATCCAAACCCCAAGAGACGCGAAATTTCGCGTCTCTACATTGTTTTTCACCAGATGTCTATTCCAATTCAAGTCTAAATTGCAATACACACTCCATCAGTGCATTGACCTAGCAGGAGCTACAGCAGTGTCGAAGTCAATTATCGTGGTACACGACAACTGCTGATTTCAACTGTATTTGCAACTGAGACTGAGCGTTACCTTTATTAATTGCAATTTCTACCCAGCCATGACTACCAACTAAAGCGATCGCATCTCCAACGTTGACATCACTATACGCTTCACGTCCTGGAATGGTCAATCCTGCGATTTGCACACACCAAGATTTGCCGTGTACAAAACTCCCAGGAATGTTGGTCACTGGGTTGCCAAAGCGATCGATATATTGAATGCAACCCATTGCACTCGCTTCTGATTGACTACATTCAGCGATATCTAGCGTCAATAAGGTGGTTGGGTCGATTTCTTTTCCCAACTGTTTGATAGGTACCCCATTGGCAAGATGAGCTCCTACCGATGCAAAAATATCTCTACCGTGAAAAGTCTTACTTGGTGAAGAGACTCGCCAATATTGGGAGTTGGTTAATTCTACAGCCACAACAGCAGGACTTTGACTGAGCACTCCACTAAATATACCATTGTCTGGTCCCACGAGAAAACCTTGAGCCAGTTGTAGTGCGATCGCTCTGCGTGTCCCTCCCACACCAGGATCTACCACTGCCACATGCACCGTTCCAACGGGGAAATAGGGATAAGCATTCAACAGGCAAAACCTCGCAGCCAAGATGTTTTGTGGTAAAATATGGTGCGTCAAGTCTATGACTGTTAGTGCGGGGTTGATTTGGGCAATCACTCCTTTCATCACACCCACATACACATCGCGATCGCCAAAATCGCTGAGTAAAGTGAGGATACTTGCCTGTGGTTGTTCGATTATCTGCTGATTTGACATTTAAAACCAGTATTACTGCTAAAGGGACAAAACCGATTGGTTCGACACGATGGCAGCCAGACAATTTTTACCTTTACGGAGTTGTTGAACCAATCAGATTGAGAGTACTTGTGTAGTAAGCGCTTCAGCGCTTGAAAAGAAAAGCACTTCAGTGCTTACTACGAAGTTAATTACTGAGTTGTGACTGTTAATACTTGCGGTGGGGTGGCATCTGGGGGATAGAGTAGGTCTACTTCGACATCGGAGCGATCGCCTGCTTTTAAGTTTAGCACTGCCAACGGTTCACCCTGTTGACCTCTTTTTTGCACTAAATGTATAAGTTTGGTCTGGGGTTTACCTTGCTCATCTTTGTAACGTAGTTGCACTGTACCCCGAAAGAACACTTGCGGTCCGGGTGTAGTCAAAAAGCGTAAGCCTTGATTTACTAATTTATCTTGCTTGAGTGGTGTTTGCATTGATATAGTTACAATGCGCCGACTTTGAGTATTATTGTATAGTGGCAATTTGAGACTATATTTAATTCCATAGTTACCATGAGCGCGATATGCGGTATCAGGATAGCGTACCAACATCGGCGCACTTTGAATTTGATTAGTACCCAAGCTACCACCCGGAACTGTACTCAAGGCGTAAGAAAAGGCTTGACCGGGTTGGGGAATAGTTAGATATTTAGCTTGGGGACGATCTACTAATAAAGCTTTCCACTCAGAACCTTGGGCAACACCGGCAACACGACCGTATATTATTGGTTTAGGACTATTTGGCTCAGTGGGTATTTTATCACGGGGTCCGGCTAAATCACTATTATTTAGGAGATTTTGCCATTCTTGCAAAGAAGGCGTTAGCGAACTACCATCAGAATTTATCGGTGCAAACATCCCAAGGCTTGCTGCATAAATCATACCATTACTTTGCAGATGTATCAATGTTGAGCGACCATTTAACGGGGGTGTCAATTCCTTGACGGGAATTGGCTGATTTAACAACATCTGACTTTGCCCAGGGGGAATGACAATTTGTGCGGGTAAAATTGGTTGTCGCAGTTTTCTGAGAATATCAGTCATTGCGCGATCGCCTGGACCTGCGAAAACTGTACCTAAAGAATTATCAATAATAGATGGCAATTGTATAAATGGTGCATCTGGTTGACTTAAATAACTCGCTCCCCGTAAAACATTCACCGTCACAGATAGATCCGTTGGGTTGTGCAGAATTATCCCTAAATACAACGTCCGCAAATTATCTGCGGGTTCAGATCTGGCAATGTGATGAGCAAAAATATCAAATCTTCCTCGAAAAGGAAAATTCAAGTGTGCCTGTGGTACTTTTTTCCCATTTTTTGGAAAGGTAGAAAGTAAAATCCCCTCCTTCAAAACTAATTCTGGACTATTACTGTTAAACACAGGCACATTATCTAACTGTCCGGGTAAAGGACGCACTTCTTGTTGTTGCACCACTTCTTCAGGTTGTGGTGGGGGAATTGTTTGAGCGATGGGAAAAATTAGTAAAAAAGGCAACATATATCTACATATTTGTTCACTGTCGAGACGCAAACGACTTTATAAAAGTGCCAATTTGTTAACAATCAATAAGAAATCGGCAAAAATTCCCCCAAAATTTGCGCTGGTCAAAACAGGAACATGGACAAAGATGCAACCAACTGTGAGTTGCTGCTGTCTCAAATAGTCCAAGACTGAATAATAAAGATGGTCGCAGACGAATTTGCCGCAGTCATGGCTAATCTCAATTGCGGTTGCTTCCTTGACTAGTTGTTCTAAATTTACCGTTGTCTGCAAAATATTTTCTGCGTAACTGGCAATTTTTTCAACACTCAATTGTTTACGGCTTTCTGCCATGCCACAAAGGATGATGTAATTTGGTTGAACGACTTCGATTTTTGCCTTCACCTGAGAACTGGCAAGCTGTCCATCGACCGGTAACTTTCGCAAAAAAGTAAAATCATGAGCAAGTGAGTTAAGTTTGCCGACTTCGATCAATAAATCATCAGAAGAATTTGACTGTTGATGAGGCAACCAAATGTCAAAAGAAGTTAATAGGATTCTTTTCTTCATAACAAATCTTATTTAGAATATAAAAAGTCTCCCTAATAAATTTACAAGGAGCAGGTAAATGCCGATAATTGCAGTTATAGATTATGAGATGGGAAATTTGCATTCCGTCTGCAAAGGGTTGGAAAAAGCCGGGGCAACTCCGAAGATTACTCACTCTTCAAAAGATTTACAACAAGCAGATGCAGTTATTTTGCCAGGAGTGGGAGCATTTGATCCCGCAATGCAACATATAAGAGCACGTGGTTTAGAACAACCAATAAAAGAAGCGATCGCCAGCGGCAAACCTTTCTTAGGTATATGCTTAGGATTGCAAATTCTTTTTGAATCTAGCGAAGAAGGCAAATTACCAGGACTGGGAATTATCAAAGGAAAAGTGCGACGGTTTATTCACGAACCCGGAATTACTATTCCCCACATGGGTTGGAATCAACTGCAATTGACTCAGCCAAAAAGTATTTTGTGGGAGCATTTGCCTTATCAACCTTGGGTATATTTTGTCCATTCTTACTATGTTGACCCAATTGACCCCCAAGTCCGCTCTGCCACTATCACCCACGGGAATCAAACAGTCACAGCAGCGATCGCAACCGATAACCTCATGGCAGTCCAATTTCATCCCGAAAAATCTTCTAATATAGGACTGCAAATCCTCTCTAATTTTGTTTCTCAAGTCCGTGAAAAAATTCCTGCATAATGTAAATGTGAGTTTTATGTTTAGTCTCTAGTTATTAGTCCTGAGTTACAAAGGACTAATGACCCATGACCAATTAAAAATGAGTCTGAGAATATACGGAAATCGCCAGATAAAAACTTTACCGGGACTTGATACCCGACCTACGAGTGCGCGGGTACGGTCAGCAGTTTTTAATATTTGGCAGGGAGAAATAGCTGGTTGTCGCTGGCTGGATTTGTGCGCTGGCAGCGGTTCAATGGGAGCAGAAGCCTTATCTAGAGGAGCCAGCTTCGTAGTTGGCATTGAACAGTCGAGTCGAGCCTGTGCCATTATTCAACAAAATTGGCAGCAAGTAAAAAACGAAGATCAGGAATTTCAAGTGCTGCGGGGAGACGTATTGCAGCGCTTAAAAAATTTATCCGGAAAGCAATTTGATAAGATTTATTTCGATCCACCTTATGCCAGTGGATTATATGAGCCAGTGTTAGAAGCGATCGCTTCTAGTCAGCTTTTAGATTCTAGCGGTGAAATCGCAGCCGAACACAGCCCCCAAAATTGGACATCTCCAGTAATTCCAGCTATCGAAATATGCCGCGAGAAAGTTTACGGCAACACCGCTTTGACATTCTATAGAATTGGGGAATGAGGAGGGGGGGAGGGGGGCAAGGGGACAGGGGAGACAAGGGGGACAAGGGGACAGGGGAGACAAGGGGGACTGCGTGATCAAGGGGGAATCTTAACTCCACTCCTCCACTCCTCCACTCCTCCACTCCTCCACTCCTCCACTCCTCCACTCCTCCACTCCTCCACTCCTCCACTCCTCCACTCCTCCACTCCTCCACTCCTCCGCTCCTCCACTCCTCCGCTCCTCCCCAATTTATAAGCCGAGCTGATTGCCGCGCTTAAATTGCTCGTAAGCCTTGTAAAATAAGCCAGCCAGCGTGACAACAATCAAACCAAGAACAATGCCTGATAGCAGGGGTTCAACCACTGTAAGTCTCCTATAATTAACGTTTTCTGCTTTTGATTCTACCAAATCGGGTATGAATCCCGGCTAAAATTGCATTTTTGAGCGCCGAAAAAAATCACAAAAATTAAATTTGTGCTTGCAGACACAATCAAGAACTTTTAAGCTATGTGTATGAAATGAAAAGTTTCTTATAGTTTTACAGCAAACCCTTTGGATAACCAGATTAACAAACCTGAAATTCTGATTCAGCGGATCGCTTTGTTTGCCGTGGTGATTCTGCTAGCAATCCTTTTGGGCATTTTTGCTGTTCGCACCCTTAGAGCCTCCGAGCCATATGTTAAGAGTGTTCTATCGCTGACAGGAGACCCAATTCAAGGACACGCTATCTTTCAAATAAACTGTGCGGGTTGTCATGGTCTAGAAGGTTCTGGACGAGTAGGTCCGAGTTTGCAAGCTGTCTCCAAGCGAAAGTCACGTTATGGGTTGATTCACCAAGTCACCAGCGGTGACACCCCACCAATGCCAAAATTCAAGCCTAGCGTCAAAGAAATGGCGGATCTGTTGAACTATTTGGAGAGTCTTTAAAATTGGGGAATGGGGAATGGGGAATGGGGGCTGTTTACAGCAATTGTCGGGTAAATAAACCCTTATTGTAGAGACGTTACATGTAACGTCTCTCCAGTGCGATCGCCCAATCAGATTTGACATACACTACAATCCGGTAAAAATATCCTTAGCCCTAGCGAATGGAATTTGCGGCTATACAGACAAAACCCACCGACCTGGGTTTCAAATTCCTTGAGTCTACCTAATCGCGGACTTCGTTTGTATAGCCGCGATTACGAACATCGCCGGGGCTAGTATACTTTAGACATCTCCAGAATTTAATTATGTGTTGCCCGAAACCCTTGTAAAGACGTAAAGCGTGGAACGTCTCTACGTATGACTCTGGAGATGTCTTTTGCTTTGCTAAGATTATTCAGGACTAACTTTTTCTATAAACGTCTTTGCGATGGTTGCACTGCAAAATTTGTACAAGTTGACTTTCATCATCAATTTTGTAACGAACTCTATAATCACTAATGCGGATAGGATACATCGCCTTTATTATTTATAGAGTACATAAATGATGTCACATCAACCGGATGAACAATTTCCTGGATCGCAAACTCTCCCGACGCTTTCGCACCTACGACGATAATGGCAATGGCTTTATTGAGCGGATCGATTTCGAGATGTCGGTCGCGCGTCTGGCTGAAGAATTCGGTCACGAATCTGAATCTCCTGCTCGACAACGGCTGCTCGATCTTAGCTTAGGTCTTTGGGAACACTTGCTTCAAGTCGCCGACACAAACACTGACGGGCGTATCAGCGAGACCGAGTATAAAGCAGCATTCGCGTCGGGACTACTAGAAAGCACCGAAACGTTTGACCAGGGCTACATGCCTTTCCTTTGCGCCGTTATGGATATCGTTGACCAGGATGGCGACGGGAAGCTCTCTGTCACTGATGAGATCCGCTGGATTGGTGCTATGCTGCACATATCCGAGGAAGATGCCCGCGAGGGATTTCGCCGCATTGACCAGGACGAGGATGGATTCATCACTACCCGTGAACTGCTCGAAGCCATCCGCGCTTATTACTTTGACAACTCGCCCGATTCTCCCGGCTACTGGCTGCTTGGTCCCCTCGAACCATAAATGTTCCCTTGACCCTCACAAACCTGCAAGATGGTCTGATGCCACAGGATTGTGTGATTAAGTTTCCTGGTAATTTAGGTAACCGTTCAGGGGGGAGGAGCGCCCTTAACGATACCCATTGCTTAAGAACGTTGGTAAAACCCAGATATTATATGAAATTATGGGAGCGGTTTCACAACTTATGGGAGCGGTTTCACAACTTATGGGAGCGGTTTCACAACTTATGGGAGCGGTTTCACAACTTATGGGAGCGGTTTCACAACTTATGGGAGCGCTTTTACAACTTAGGGGAGCGCGTACAAAACTTATGGGAGGGGTTTAACAAC
>NZ_JAOWRF010000301.1 GCF_025753815.1 Plectonema radiosum NIES-515
GGGATGGGGAGAAAGAATAATTATTCTCCTTGTCTCCCTTGTCTCCCTTGTCTCCCTTGTCTTCCTTGTCTCCCTTGTCTCCCTTGTCCTCTCTAGCTCACGAGTGATGAAGTTGGAAAAAGATGCCACCTTTGAGCAATCCGGTGTCGCTACCGTAACTACTAACTATGAGCGATCGCACTTGATCGAGATAGGGTTTAGCGACTACTTCCACTAGTTTGAGAATCGGTATTTGACGTTCTACAATCTGGTGACTCTTTGCCCAATCGAGGTAAAGATAGCCTTGATTAGGTTGGGGAATGGCAGCAATACTATCTTGGAAATTGCGATTTTTCACTAAGGAATTATCCTTGACTTTTAGGACTTGATTCATCACATCAATAGAAGAAGTAAAAATTTCGTAATTTCCTAAACTTGTATGTACCCCCTGGGCTTTTGCTTCGAGGTTAATCGATTCAGAACCGCTATCAGCGTTATTCGTCACGGTTGTTAACTTTGTCCAAGCAAAGATTTTTTGATTGTCTAAAGTTAGGGAACTAACGTTTAATCCTTGGGATGAAGCGATCGCATCTAACCGAGAAATCGATAAAGGAACACCTTCGGATTTTTCCACCACAAAAACCCAATCAGGATTAATTTGCTGTTCGCTAGGTAACAAAGCTATAGCGTATTCACCTTGCACCAAACTGAAAATATCACGACGCAAATCGATACCCCAGGCTTTTTCTACATCCGCTAAGGGTTGCACCAAGCTGAAAGTAACATCTTTCTGCGAGCCAGATATTGCCGTTGTCACTTGTTTCCAAAGTTGAGCTAAATCGCTCTTATCCAAATTGCTCAAATCAACACCGGAGATTGCTAAACCTGCTGTTTCGGGAATATATTCCAATGCTCTTACAGCTTGCGAAAGTTGTGAAGATGGTGGTGATGTTGCCGATGATGCCAGGAAGCTGGTTTCTGCGAGCAATCCTTTTGAGTTCAATGCTAAGGAAACTATTTGGCTGTCATAAGTTGCTTCTGACAGCTTTAAGTTTTGCCATTCGGCTACAGCGGTAAGATTGAGAAAAGCCGCAGCTAAAGAGTCTTTGGGCAGTTGTTTCAGCGCTTTCTGGTATTGGAGGGAATTTGTCAAATTCAAGTCTGGTGCTTGGACGTTATTAATTGCATCTCGCAGCACTTTCGGATCGTTGGCAAATAAGACAAAATCACCTACAGATGCACCGGCAAGCAAACCTTTTGACCATGGGGAACTATCAGAAATCAGCTTGACACCTTCGTATTGTTCAACAACTAAGTTTTCTCCAGCGATCGCTCGCTTGGAAAATAATAACTCAACAAACTCGCGACTTTTTTCCGGTTTATTGCTTGCTAGTGCCATTAGATACCCGGTTTGCCGTCCGTTTGCGGGGTCGCGATCGATGTCTAAACTGGTGACAGCTAGTGTAATTTCGTTCCCCAACCAGGGTTGAACATCTTTTTTGTAATCAATCCCAGTGTTAGCTAATAAACTTGTTTTCAATTTTGACAGTTGGCGATCGCTATTACTAGCCTGCAATTTATCTGGATTCACCAGCATTGACACCATAACTGGTGCGCTTTTAGACACGAAAATGGTGCCACCTGGTTCCGAAGCAGTCCCACCACCGATCAGGTTAATTGGACTTTTGCCAAAGAACCAGTAAAAGCCTGCGATAACAATCAATAGCAGCGCGATCGCACCAGCTGCGAGGAAACCAAACAATGAGTTTTGCCTCATAATTTTCTTTCATAGACCGCTCAAGCGGCTTTTACACACAACAATAATGTCAAACCACCTTCTCAAGAGAGAAAATGCGGTATTAATACTAAAACTAAGTTTATTACCGAAACCTCAGCAGAAATCGATTAAAAATAAAGAATAGGGAATAAGGCATTGAGCATAAATAATTCTCCCTCATCCCCCTTGTCCCCCTCATCCCCCTTGTCCCCCTCATCCCCCTTATCCCCCTTATCCCCCTTATCCACATTGCCTTAATCTATGAATACCCAACCTATTACCCAAATTAGTGTAGAGGAACTGGAACAACGTCTAAGTTCAGGCGATCGAGATATTCAGTTTGTGGATGTGCGCGAACCAGAAGAATTAGCGATCGCTAGTATTGAGAGTTTTGTCAATCTACCCCTGAGTCAATTTTCCGAATGGGGCGATCAAATTCCCACCCGTTTCAACCCTCACACTGAAACCCTTGTATTATGTCATCATGGCATTCGTTCAGCTCAAATGTGTCAGTGGTTAGCCGCTCAAGGCTTTACAAATGTTAAAAATATTGCCGGTGGTATTGATGCCTACTCCACCTTAGTAAACCCTTCGATACCTCATTATTAAAAACGTAAAAACACGGGCGTGGATGCCTTAATTGTGGCGATCGCGCCCAGTTAAACTTGAAGCGAAAATGGTTAGCCTGTTTGGACAGCAATCTACTTCTATGGTTAGACTATGGTTTCATTTTTTTTTGCTACCCTATAAACTAAAGTAGTTATAAAATTCACACAGAGGTAGCCCAATATGAGTAAAGATACACATATTAAAATTAGTGTTTATGATCCTGATTATTCAAGAAAGCGATTCTTGTTGGGCACCGAATAGAAAGGAGGACATCGAACCCTTGTGATCAGAACTCAAGATCCACAAGCAATTGAAGCAGTTACCAGAGCAGTTCTACGAGAGCAAAATACGATTACTCCATCTAGAACACCGCGTCACATAGAAGCTCTACCACCTTCTCCCCAACAGACTATCTTTGTATCCCCTGTTACACCTCGCCAGAAGTTTATTGGTTTGTTCTAAGTAAACGCTTAAACATTGAGTTGAAGATATCTGCAATTCCTTGCTTTTTATCCCTACATCGGATTAAGGATGTAGGGATAAATTTTTTGATCAAAATAAAAATCTTCTGTCAGTTCAGTGGTGTATGTTGTGTACAAATGTGCATACAATGAGGGCATGGCATACCAATGGGACAGAAAGAAAGCTATCGCAAATCTCAACAAGCACGGGATCGATTTTGCAGATGCTGTGCTGGTATTTTCAGATGATTTGGCGATCGCATTAGTGGATGAACGGTTTGAAGAAGAACGATTCATTACAATTGGAATGGATGCTTTGGGTCGAGTCCTGGTGGTGGTGTATATGTGGTGCGGCAACGAGATTCGATTAATTTCGGCTCGAAAAGCGACTGGTCATGAACGAACACAGTATGAAGAAGGATAGATCATGGAAGCAGAGTATGATTTCAGCCAAGGGAAGCGAGGTGCAGTCGAGCGGACAAGCGCAGGAAAGACTCGCATCACGATTCGATTAGATGATGAGGTATTGGCGTGGTTTCGCGAACAGGTTCATACAGCAGGAGGAGGCAACTATCAAAGCTTAATCAATGGAGCGTTACGTCAGCACATTGAACAACAATGTGAGCCTTTGGAAGCAACATTGAGACGAGTTTTGCGTGAAGAACTTGAGCGCATAGGAAGATAGAGCAATCAACGTTAAAGTATTTACGTGTATTTTTTACTTTTGGAAAAACACACTACAAAAGTTAATAAAATATTATGTAAATATACGGTAAAAGCGAAAAGCGAACTCTCAAAATAGGCAAATTTGGGAGTTTAGTTTTACTTATTATAATAGAAGTAAATAATTTGCTATTTTAATTGAAAAATTATTAATTTTTTCAAAATCTAATTAAATTAGGCTTCGTAAAATATTCCCTATGCAAGTCAAGCTGACCAATCGACAACAGCATATACTTTGGGCAACGGTACGTCACTATATCGCTACCGCAGAGCCTGTGGGTTCTAAAGCTTTGCTTGAAGAATACGACCTAGGCGTTAGTTCAGCTACAATTCGCAACGTGATGGGCTTTTTAGAAAAAGGTGGGTTGCTTTATCAACCTCACACCTCTGCCGGACGCATCCCTTCTGACTCTGGGTATCGTACTTATGTAGACCAACTGATTACACCTTCAGAAAATTTATCACGAGAGGTAGAAGCGTTACTGCAAAAGCGCCTAAAGTGGGAAGATTGCAGTTTAGAGGCTCTATTGCAAGGAGCAGCGCAAATATTGGCAACCTTGAGTGGGTGCATTAGTTTGATTACCATGCCGCAAACTGAAAGAGCAACCTTGCGACATTTGCAAATGATGCAAATTGAAGCGGGACGGGTAATGCTGATTGTAGTGACGGATGCTTATGAGACGCATTCGACATTAATGGATTTGCCAGCAGCATCGGCAGAAACACAACTTGAACCAGAAGTCATCGATCGCGAGTTGCAGATTGTTTCTAATTTTTTAAATAGCCAGTTGCGGGGACGAAGTTTGTTAGAATTAGCGACTCTCGACTGGACGCAGTTAGACCGAGAGTTCCAACGTTACGGAGAATTTTTGAAACACTCGGCAGCCGAATTAGCCCGTCGTACTATCACACCATCTGCTACACAAATTATGATTCGCGGTGTGGCAGAAGTTTTGCGCCAACCAGAATTTTCTCAACTACAGCAAGTGCAAACGATTATCCAACTGCTGGAGGAAGAACAAGACCAACTGTGGCGGTTAATATTTGAGCAGCCTCCATCAGATAAAGTGGGTAAATCACGGGTAATGGTTCGCATCGGCTCGGAAAACCCGCTAGAACCGATACGCACCTGTACCTTAATTTCTGCCACTTATCGTCGAGGTTCAACACCAGTAGGAAGTGTGGGAGTTTTGGGACCAACTCGCTTAGATTATGAAAGTGCGATCGCTGTCGTATCTGCTGCTGCTGATTACCTCTCAGAAGCCTTCAGTTAACCAAATTTAAACATGTTGAGAAAAATCGCTTTTGGGCTACTATGGCTGGGATTTATTACCTATGCTTTTGTTTTTGCCCCGGACGATCAACCGGATACATTAGAGTTAATTAAAAACCTTTCTACTGGACAGTGGCAAGGCATTAACCCTTTAGTAGTAGCACTATTCAATATTATGGGCGTTTTTCCTATAATCTATAGTGCAGTATTATTTATTGATGGCAGAGGGCAAAAAATACCCGCTTGGTTGTTTGCTATTCCCTCTTTCGCAGTTGGGGCATTTGCGATTTTACCTTACTTAGCTTTACGCGAATCAAATAAACGTTTTACTGGCAAAAAAGACTTTTTACTCAAATTGTTAGATTCCCGTTTCACGGGTATTGCCCTAACTTTAGGTACAATTATTTTAGTTGGTTATGGCTTACGCGGAGACTGGGGCAATTTTATCCAACAGTGGCAAACTAGCCGCTTCATTCATGTGATGAGTTTAGATTTTTGCGTACTTTGCCTAGTATTTCCAGCATTATTAGGAGATGACATGGCACGTCGTCAGGTGAAAAATCCCCAGTTACTTTGGTTAATCAGCTTCATCCCACTGTTTGGTCCCTTAATATATTTGTCTGTGCGTCCACCTTTATTAGAAAATAGTCCAGAAGCAGTATCTACTAAACAAGCGATCGCCAATTAATCTTAATCGTAGTAAGCACGAAGAGTGCTTAAATAAGCGTTTCAACGCTTACTACGAAATACCTATTTTTCGCGTCAAGACGTTCGGTGCGGAACGTCTCTACCTAACTCATAACTTGCTTTGATAAATCTCTGGTAACTCCCACCAAGATACATGAGGATATTCATGATGTTCTTCATGATAGCCGAAATGATAGCAGGTGATAAATGACCACCAAATTGGACGGGAAATTGTTTGAGCACGATGAGGTTCACTGTAACCTGATTCTGGCTCGGTATGAGGTAAGAAAGTGCCAAAATAAAATAACTGTAATGAACTTACCAAGGAGGGTATGACCCAAAAGTAAGTTAAATTGTCTTTGGGTATATGAGTTGTGTAATTAACAACATTATATATAATCATCAAGGCAATAATTTGAGTCCAACTCCAGTAACCCTTCATAAAATGAAAGTACCAGGCAAAGAAATTTTTCTGTTTCCCATTATGAAAATCGGGGTCTATTTCACTAGCAGGATTGTGGTGGTGTAACCAATGTTTTTTCAATAATTTTTGATATGGTAAAAGACCATAAAGAGAAAGGCACAATGAACCGATAAAATGGTTAACTTTAGTATTTTTAGGAAAAACTACGCCATGCATCGCATCATGTGCCGTAATAAATAAACCAGTATATAGAAATGTTTGCCAAAATATGATAGGCAATAACATTAAAGAGTTAAACTGGGTAATGTCAAGTGAAAGTAAAATAACAAGACTAATTGCCCACAATGCAATAATGGCAATTGCAATGAAGACTGCTGTATTTGATTCCCTGGTCAATTTTATCGGACGACTGGGCGATTGTTCTAATGAAATCACGCTTTTTCTCCACGTAAAAGATGAAAATTTCACAAAGTAAAGTATAGTCATGGCAAATCACACTAACCACTAGGTTGAAAAATCCTAGAAGTCAGTGCTATGCGTTGAACATCGCCAAATAACTAAATATGTAGAAATATTAAGTTATGCTATTTATTATTACATAGCCAGCCATACTAAATATACTTTTTGATATGGAAGTAGACTGATGCAAGTGATAACACTGGGGAAGACTCGTTGTATTTCCTCTCAGTGAGCGAGGTTGTGTAGTCAGCTTGTCAAGTATAATTCACACAAACACTTAAAGCATCCTTTACGGGCATAAGAAACGAGGTGATTTAGTCAATTTTTAAATTGCTGCACATTTGGAGAAAGATGCTGAAACGCACGTAAAATTAATTTGTTCTTTAAGAGCGAATGTCAGCTTGCGCTCATCATGGTTCCATTGTTAAATTTCCTAAATCTTATCTTTACAATTTCATAGTATTCAGGTAAACATATAAAGCTATCTATCCGTGGTTCCAAAGTATCAGCAAGTCTAAAGGATGAGATTTTGGGCATCATAAGGAAAATTTGTATTACTTTGATGGCAATTAACATTGCATTAACCTATTAAATAGAAGATTTTTATTTAGAGAATAGTAGTAATTGTGTATAAAAATAAAATTTAAGATAAGAACTTGTGACAATTAAGATAAATTAAAGCAGGAATATAAAAGACAAGGCGTTTCTGAAGAAAGGATATGAATTTATTTCACTTCTAGTCGCTCCAGTCGCACTCCTTGTAAGGGTTTAAGAACCTTGATTTTTAAGTTTCATATTTCAATTCAGCAACACCAAAGACAAAGTATCATTAAATATCTAACGCAAGTCAGAAGGATTCTGGAGAATTATTGCCCAAACTATAAACAGTAAATAGCGTTTTTATTTCAAACATGGCTCAGACAGTATTTATTACAGGTGCTTCCCACGGTATTGGTAAAGCAACTGCTCTTATTTTTGCCCGTAAAGGTTATAACGTAGTACTTACAGCGCGTTACACAGACTCGCTAGAAACCGCAGCAGAGGAAGTGCAAAGTGTTAGTAATGCAGTACCATTAACTATTTCTTGCGATGTGACAGAACCATCACAGGTAAACGCAGCAGTAGAAAAAGCGTTGGAGCATTATGGAAATATCGATGTCCTGGTAAACAATGCAGGTATTTATGCATCTGGACCAGTTGAGCAGTTTTCTTTGAGAGATTGGTATCAAGTTATAGATACTAATTTATGGGGATATATCCATACAATTAATACACTTTTGCCTCATTTCTTGGAACGCAGAAGCGGAAGCATTATTAATGTAAGTTCTATCGGTGGTAAAGTACCTACTCCTTATTTAGTTCCCTATTGTACTAGTAAGTTTGGTGTCACTGGTTTGACAGAAGCACTGCAAGCAGAATTAAAGCCGAAAGGTATTCATGTTTGTGGAATTTACCCAAATGTAATTCAGAGTGAATTTTTAGACCGAGCAATTTTTCGCGGTCAGGATGAGGAAGACGCTAAAAACCGGAAGGAACAACTCAATGCTGTGGTGAAATCTCCTGTGGTGGAAAAGCCGGAGGATGTGGCAAATGCTATCTGGGATGCAGTGAAAAATCAACGGTCTGAGGTAGTAGTTGGTTCAGCGAATTTCTCCCAAGCAGTTTATCGGTTGTTTCCTGGTTTAGTTCAGTGGGTTTCTCGACAAGCTTTGAAAAATAAGGATAAATAAACTTAATTAGTAGTAAGCACTCGTGTGTGCTTACTACTAATTGTGTGTTTTAATTCCAATGCAGGACTTTTTCTTTGATTATGGTTTTACCGTTGTCAGAAATTTTTAGCACTTTTCGGGTGAGAAAATAACGGATATCACCGCTGACTGCAATATACTGACTGGTTTCGGGTACGCCTTTAGAATTATAGCTAGAAAGTGGAACTGCGATGCGACGATTGCCACTTCTAGTTATAGCGATATAGTTTGTGGGAAGATTGCTGCCGCAAATATAAACAATAAAGCTTTTGGTTTCGGCTTCACCAAAGATATTTTCACCTTGGGGACAACCTTTAGCAAGAGCTTGACCGTCACCAGCGATCGCATTATTTACTCTTTCTTTGAGAACAACACGTCTATTTTTAATTACTTGCAGTTCATAGGGGGTGACAGCATATGCTATTTCTCCTTTGCTAGCAATATAAGTTTCACCAGTTGTACTAGTTACAGGTACAGTGATTTTACTATTATCTGTTTTAGAAATACGTACGTAATATCCCAGTGCATTGTTATTATCTCCTCGGCAAATGTAAACAGAATATTTAGCTGTATCGAAACTGCGCTTGGGTAGTAATTTTGCCGATGGACAAATTTGTGGCTGTGGATTTAATTGTTCTGAGTTGTTTGCAGGTACGGCTTTTACTGACGGTGTAAGTAAAAATAATGAACTTGCACTCACCAAAGCTAACTTTAAAGTAGCTTTGTAATTGAACCCTGGTTGTAAAAATTTCATGTTTTTCAAGTTGTAATCAGTAAAATCACTGTCGCCAAAACTAGTTGATGGCGTTAAATTTCAGTAATCTAACGGTAGAAAAAGTGTTTTTATTATCGTAAAAAAAGAGGCTCAGAACAAGTAGATATCCTGAGAGCTCATCTATTCTTTAATGAAAGTTATTTTTGCGTGATTTTACTGTTAAGTGTATTCTCTTAACTTGACTCGCACTCTCGTTTAGTTACATAATTACGGTAGCGAAACATCGCTTCTAGTTGTGCTTGCACTAGCCAACCGCTGAAAAATTCTACAAAATCACCACCTTCCGAGAGATTGGAACGGCGTCTTGGGGATTTTCCTTAAGGCATTGCGAGATATTACCGAGTTAGGGGCTTCGGTTTATAGCACGCTATGTCCCGGCTTGAAGTATCTGAAGAATGTTTAAAGTCAAGCATTGACAGAAAAACCTAAATTTCAACCTTCGTATTCTGTATCAATTTCTATATCTAAAGTTTCTTCATCCACCCGCAGGTATAAAATGTTTGGACGACAGCAAACTTGACAATCTTCTATATAAGATTGCTGTCCTCCTGCACTCAAGTCTACAAAGGTTACGTTAGGTTCGCCGCAATAAGCGCAGTAAAATTCGGATGTTGTTTGCATTTTAATTTCAAAATTTTTCCTGACGGTAGAGACGTTCCGTCGGAACGTCTTTACTATGAATAAGGGGTTTTACACACGTTCAATAAAATTATAAGTTTAATGGCTGTAATTCCTTTGTAGGCGAGTTAAATTTACTGGTGGCATCAGCCAGGTGTTTAATTAGTGTAGACTGTGGTAGAGGTCCTTGCAAGTGACTCCAGGGTAAGATTTGTTCGGTTGACCAGTCGGCGTGAACGTAAAAATCTAAGTCGGGAATTTGTTTTTTGAGTTGTTTGAAGGCACGTTTGTAACTACCTAAAGAATCGCCAAAGTTGCGAGTTAGTTGTAAAAGCGAAGAAAGTCGGCGATCGCCTCTCGATAACAATGCCTGAATTATTGACCAATTGTAACTTTCTGGGCGAAAATCTATTCCTTGGGGTTTGAGTTGTTTTTGTAAAAATTGCAACCGCTTTTCTGCTTGGGGATTTACTCCAAACCATTGAAATGGGGTGTGGGCTTTGGGTACAAAGGTGCTGCATCCTAGTGTTAACCGCAGTCTTGGTGCAGCTTTTTTTACAGCACGCATCATTGCTACAGTTTGCTCTAAATCTTCTGATTGTTCGCCGGGAATTCCTGCCATGCCGTAAAGTTTTAAACTAGATAAGCCTCCAGCTTTGGCATTTACCGCAGCTTGGATGATTTCATCATTATGCAGCTTTTTGTTAATGATTTCGCGTAATTTTTCGGAACCGCTTTCTATGGCAATGGTAAGCGATCGCGTGTCTCGTTTGGCTAAGGTTTGCGCTAATTGGACAGTTACTGTATTAGTTCGCACTGAGGCAATACTCAAGCGTACATCGTCATATTTTGGCTGACTAATATAATCGAGTAACGATGCAAATTCGGGATGCTGAGTTACTGAAGCTCCTAATAATCCTAACCGATTTGTAACAGTCAAACCTCTTTCAATTGCCGGAATTAATGATTCTTCGATACTTGCAGTTCTAAAAGGTAAAGTGAGATAACTTGCTAAACAGAAACGGCACATTTCTGGGCAACTTCTTACCACTTCCACCATGTAAATATTTTCCCAAGCGGCTTTTTCGGTGACGACAGTTGAAGCTGAGAGAACATTTCCTCGGTAAGTTTGCTTTTGCACTATTGCGGGAATTTCTGTAGAAATTGGTTGAATTGATTTGATAGCACCATCTAATGTGTGATATTCAACTTCATACAAACTAGGAACATAAATTCCTGGTACTTGTGCAAGTGCTTTTAATTGGATTTGTCTAGAAGCGTTTCTAACTTCTTTGTAAGCGTTAATAAAATTGCCCAACAAATCTTCACCATCTCCGAGCAAAATTACATCAAAGAAATCCGCAAAAGGTTCGGGGTTAGCTGTGAGAACCGGACCCCCACCAAAAACTATCGGATGATTGCGATCGCGAATATCTGCCCTAATGGGAATTTCTAAAGATTCTAGCAGATTTAAAATATTCACATAATCTAATTCCCACGACATCGAAAAGCCGAGTAATTCTGGTTTTCTTGGAAGTTGTTCGTGAGTGTCGGTAAACAAGCGACTCACCTGCACATCATCACGCATTGCCAAAGTAGCCCAAACTACCTGATAGCCTAGGCTAGTGATTCCCACAGTGTACTCATTGGGGAAAGCGAAAATTGTGGGGATAGCGTCGGTGTCGGGGGTTGCCGGGGTAAATAAAAGGCGTTCAGCAGCGAATACAGATGATGTCACAGTTGTTTTTAAGAAGTGTTTGTAAAAATTATGGCAAATATAATTCGCATCTACACGAGACTTTACCCACCTTGCGCTAAGGTGCACGCGATCGCGAACGTGGGTTTAAAATTCTTGAAGTCCACGCAGGTGGACTTTGTTTATGTAGCCGCGACTTCTAGTCGTTAGGGCTTCTTCATCTATATTTAATTTTAAGCCATAGAATTATGATGTTAAAAAATAATGTTACCCCATTTGCGAGAATAATCGGCAACGCTTGTAGAGATATTCCGTAGATGAGCCATAAAAAAATGCCTATATTGAAAGTAATCAGCATCACAAGTGAAACATCTTTGGCTGATTTCCTTTGCCATGTTTTTATCATTTGCGGGATGAATGAAAATGTTGTTAAGGAAGCGGCAATTAATCCTAAAATTGTAATATAATCCATGATTATGCAACCCTTTAATGTATTATATCATGTCCGGTAAATTACTTGTAATGTAAAATCAATACGTTCCGCCGGAACCTCTCTACGACGGTTGCGATATTTTTATTACTGTTAATTAAACGGACATCATATTACTCGATATTCCAGCAGATTTGACAATTGCAAAATAGACTGGTTATTTTATATTATGTCCGGCTAATTACCCATAATAAAACAACCTCACCTCAACCTTCTCCTTAAAAAGGAGAGGGTGCGCGACAGCGCGGATATTGTTGGTAATTAAGCGGACATGATATTAGTTTATATTCCAATACGCTTGGTGTTAAGGTTTTTGGTACTTATTTTAGACCTGTAGAGACGCGAAATTTCGCGTCTCTACACTCGTATTTTGGGTTTAACTGAACGGTATTAGTTTATATTCAAGCCTGATTCTTTGATTTTTTCAAATAAGTCTTAGCCCAAGCATATCGCTGTGAATCTTTTTTCAGTAAGTAATTTACTACTTCCTGTAGTTTAATCTCATCTTTTGTAGTTCTGACTACTCGCTTGATTTCGTCATCTATTTCCTCGGTTTTCGCACCACGTTTCACTGCTTCTTCAAAGTAATAATCTCCTGTTGAATATTCACGTTTGTCATAATAAATTGCTCCCAATAAGGTGTAAGGTTGATAACTTTGAGGATGAGATTCAATGGCTTTTTTGGCACATTTTTCTGCATTATCTAATTCATCAATATCTCTGAAAGCTGCACCTCTAGTCACTAAAATAGCTGACTTGAGATTGCTTTCTCTGATATTGCTTAAGTCCAAATTAGTTAGCTGTAATGCACGTTCTGGTTCATCCGCTTTTCGCCAATAACTACTTGCATTAGGAATGTGCCATTTATGCCCAGTGCGTTTAAATTCCTGTTCATAAAAATCGGCTTCTAATTTGTAATGTGCAATAGGAATTTTTCCGTAACGAGATAAAAGCTTCTCTTCTATAAGCTGAACAACTAATAGAGGATCTAGTCGCTCTTTTTTCTCCAGCTTTAGCATTATTGTGTAAAATGGTTCAAACGGTAATTGATTTCCAATATCTACAAGTGCATACTTTTTCTTGAGAGTCGTAAAGTGCTTTTGTTTAGCGAAAGTAATGATATCTTCACGTTGATTGTGTTTTAGCCAGTCAATCTCTGAGTCACTTAGTAGTTCTCCTGATTCTACCTTGAATCTCAAAGTTGAAGCATATTTTTGGTGAGCGATCGCAATGGTTTCACTCAATTTATTATTTTGCAGAAAATTAATATCCTGCTCACTTAACTGATTTTCGCTCATCAGTGTTTTTAGAACTTTGTACAAATGACTTGAAGGAGATGAATCCTCATATTGGGTTGCTTTATACTTAGCTTTTAAAACAGCAAATTCTCGCTTTTGTTCAAGTTCATTAGCGATGCTAATCGTTTCCGTAAAATCGTGTTGTTCCAGCCAGTAAATTTCTGAATTAATTAGCTTTTTATCGGCATCCAATTTTTGTAAAATCCTGTAAAGAGGAAGTTCACTGACTGAATCTAACTGTTTATTTACTTGGTACTTCGTCTTCAAACTCGCAAATTCAGCCTTTCTTGCTGCTTCTTGTTGTAGAAAAATTTCCAAAGTTTCCAAAAGTTCTTCATTATATAGCCAGTTCGCTTCTTCATCGCTTAACCGTTCTGTTATCTCAAGTTTTTTTAATATTTGATACAGTGGACTATTAGGAGATGAATCTTGATGTTTAGTAGCTTGGTACTTTGCCTTTAGGGTATTAAATCTTTTTATCTCCTCAACGATATCGACTGTTTTCTCAAGATTATTATCTTTTAAGAATTTTATTTCTGAATCACTTAACTGGTTTTCTGCTTTTAGTTTCCAAAGTATTGGATATAGAAAACTGGTTAGCGATAAATCACAGTGGTTGGGAACTTTATAGTTAGTTTTAAGATAGTAAAAGTCAGCCTCTAGTCTTTTAGCTTCTTCTGTTCTACGTTGTTCCAGCCAGATAATTTCAAGTGTTTGACAAAGTTCTTGCTTTCTCAACCAATCAAACTCTAATTCAGTTAGTTTAATTCCTAAGTCAACTTTTCGCAAGATGAGATAGAGAAGACTCTCAGGTGATGAATCTTGATATTTAATTGCTTGGTACTTGGACTTGAGAGCAGCAAAGTGTTTTAAACGATTTTCAGACTCTTTTTCCATGTTGATATAAGCCGCAATGACATTGCTTAATTCGTGTCATTTGCCACTATAACAACACTTAAAAAAAACAGGGATGGCAAAATTACCACCCCACAACAGAGAAACTTTCTTGAGAAAACTGCGTGTTACCTACAACACCTTACACTGTCCTTGCTGCCGCAACAAATGATCGCACAGCACTAAAGCAACCATCGCTTCTACCATCGGTACAGCACGGGGTAAAACGCAAGGATCGTGTCTTCCTTTGGCAGCTAAAAGCGTTTCTTCACCTTCATTTGTCACCGTTTTCTGTTCTTTTCTAATGGTAGCTGTCGGCTTAAATGCTACTCGTAAAATGATATTTTCACCGTTGGAAATTCCTCCTTGAATTCCTCCAGAACGATTAGTTACAGTGCGAATTTCACCGTTTTCATCAATATAATATTCGTCGTTATGTTCTATTCCAGTTAACAGCGTCCCTGGGAAACCCGAACCAATTTCAAAACCTTTACTCGCTGGGAGAGACATGACACCTTTGGCAATATCTGCTTCTAATTTATCAAAAACTGGAACCCCCAAACCTTTGGGAACATTTCGCGCTACACATTCTACCACACCACCGATAGAATCACCTTGTCTTGCGATCGCCTCAATTAATTCAATCATCCGTTCGGCACATTCGGCATCAGGACAGCGGACGATGTTGCTTTCAACTTGTTCTAAGGTGACGGTATTTGCATCAATGGCACCTTCTAAATCTTTGATGCGCTTGACGTAACCGATAACTTCCACATTAGCGACTTGACGAAGAATTTTTTTAGCGATCGCACCTGCTGCGACTCTGCCAATTGTCTCACGCGCTGACGATCTACCGCCACCTTGCCAATTCCGAATGCCGTATTTGGCATCATAGGTCGCATCGGCATGAGAAGGACGATACTTTTGTTGCATTTCGTCGTAATCTTGAGAACGAGCGTCTTTGTTCCGCACCAAAATTGAAATTGGTGTTCCCAGAGTTTTACCCTCAAACACTCCAGAGAGAATTTCGCACTTATCTTCTTCTTTGCGAGGTGTTGTAATCTTACTTTGTCCGGGACGCCTTCTATCTAATTCTATTTGAATTTCTTCAACAGAAATTTCTAGCCGTGGTGGACAACCATCAATTATAACCCCCACACCACCGCCGTGAGACTCGCCAAAAGTAGTGACGCGAAATAAATGCCCAAAAGTGTTACCCATAATTAAAAAAAGTTAGGAGTTAAAAGTTAAAAGTTGGCAGTTAGGCTTATGTATTTTAGCTGATGTCTTGTTCTCACCACAAAGACAAAAAACATTAATATTTTGGCTTTTTTTTCGGGATTGCTGAAGAGCGGAGATGAAATTGAAAAATTCAACTTTCCTATTTTGTAATTGCTCAAAAAAGTGCGATCGCCTGCTTTAACCCTATCACCACCAAGCGCGATCAATTGAACCGAAAATATGAATCTTCAAAGGTGCGATCGCCTGCTTTAACCCTATCACCATCAAGTGCGATCGCACCTTTGCAGGGGTATGAATATTCAAACGCACTCTACACCGTTAGTATAGAATAGACATCTCCAGAAATGAACTATGCGTTGCCCAAACCCCAAGAGACGTTAAATTTAACGTCACAATAATTCTTTTTCAAATAGGTTGTCTAATACCTCAAACATACGGGAGAGTGCATCTGCATTAGACTTGTCTTTAAACCATTTGCTTTTCTTTGAACTTTTGTAACTCCCCAGGAGCAAATGCACCATGTTCGGTGATAATTGCTCTAATCAACTCTGCTGGAGTCACATCAAAAGCTGGATTATAAAATTCTGCACCTATTGGTGTCAAGATAGTTTCACCAACTTGATATATTTCGCTTGCATCGCGTTCTTCAATCGGGATTTCGCTACCATCAGGTAATTCAAAATCAACGGTAGAAAGTGGCGCCGCGACGAAAAAGGGAATATGATGTGCCTTGGCAACAAGTGCTAAACTATACGTGCCAATTTTATTCGCGGTGTCACCATTCGCAGCGATTCTGTCAGCACCCACAACTACAGCGTGAATCAAGCCCTGCTTCATGCAATGAGCCGCCATATTATCAGTAATTACCGTAACCGGAATACCTTCTTGGACACATTCCCAAGCGGTAAGTTTTGCACCTTGCAATCTGGGACGGGTTTCATCGGCAAATACGCGCTCTAAACGTCCTTCACGCCATGCGGAACGCACTACACCTAATGCTGTACCATAACCAGCAGTAGCTAAAGCTCCAGCGTTGCAGTGAGTGTGAATTGTCAGCTTTTCTGGGGTAGCGGGTAATACTTTTAAGCCATTGTCGCCGATCGCCTGACAAGTTTGCAAATCTTCCGCATTGATCGCTTGGGCAGTTTCCAGAAGGATTTTTTTGATATCTTCTACAGAACCCAGGGTACGGGAAGCGGTTTTCTTCATGCGGGAAATTGCCCAAAATAGATTTACCGCAGTTGGACGAGTAGCTGCCAACATTTGAGCGACTTTTTCCAATGAATCGAAAAATTGAGAGCGATCGCACGTTTGAATTTCCCTCGCACCAAGATACATCCCATACGCTGCCGCTACACCAATTGCCGGTGCACCTCGAACAATCATAGTTTTAATTGCCCGCGCCATATCTTCGCTGCGGTGAATTTCGACAATAGCATACTCATTCGGTAAGCGGGTTTGGTCAATGAGTGAAACCGAGTCGTTGTGCCAAATAACCGGATAAACCTGGTTTGTGGAAGGTGTCATAGAAATGGTTAGTTTAGTAAATGGGCATTAAATACTTAAACTAGCGCAACAAATTTGCCAAAAATATCATAGCGTTACTTAAGACTTAATCAAATAAATTTTTACTTGACTTTATCGATTTAGGCAACCGCGTTAGCGTCTTGATTTAAATTTATGAATATGTTTTAATTTTAGCAAAACTTCATCAAAATTAAAATTAGATGTTTGACTTTGACGAGATAAATAACAGAGGATAAATCTTGGCTGCAAATATTGTGTATTGTTTGAAGTTAAGTAAATCAATACCAAAACACACAGTAAGCGGGAGGCTTGACTTCAAGTGGCTTTAATTAGCCTTGATGTGAACTCGACCACCGTCAAATGCAAGTTTGGTGATTCGATGCAAACTAAAATTTAAAAAGGTGAAAAAAATGACCCAAAAAATTATTTACGGAACAGTTACCGAAGAAGGAAAAAAGCAAGGTGGACAAGGGTTTGAAGTTCAATCAGTGGACACAGGAACCTATGCAATTACTTTTAACGAACCTTTTTTAGAACCTCCCAGTGTAGTAGCCACTTTAAAGGATTGGGGTGCTGATAATCAAATTATTGTTAAAGATATAACCCCAAACCAAGCTCAAGTTAATATTTTCGATTTGGGAATTAAGCAACAATCACAGACAGGCTCTCCAGAACTGGCAGTTACGAAAGAAAAGTCTGCTTTTAATTTTATTGCCATTGGTGAAGGCAGTTAAGTGGGAAAGCTTTCCTAAACTTGATGAGTGCTATACACCAAAGAATTTGCCCGAAACCTTTGTAGAGACGTAGCATTGCTACGTCTCTACGTATGACTCTACTTTCTATGTCTAATCAGCAACGCCGAATTAACTAAACAACAGTAGATAGTTGCCGTTGAAAGAAAGCTTTCATCACCGTTTCCGCCATTTGCGGACTAGTTAAACCTAAGGAAGCCTTAGATTCATTGGGTTCGGCATGATCTACCAAAACATCCGGCACACCGAATCGCTTCACTCTAACTACAATATCAGCATCTAACAGCGCTTCTGCTACAGCTGAACCGAAGCCACCCATGAGACAGCCTTCTTCTAAAGTGACAACGCGCCCAATTTTTTTCGCCAAAGGTAAAATTAATTCTGTATCCAGGGGCTTGACAAAACGAGCATTTATCACAGTAGCTTGTATTCCGTGTTCGTTGAGAATTTCGGCAACTTGCATCGCTGGGTAAACCATTGTGCCATAACCCAACAACAACACATCATCCCCGTGGCGGAGAATTTCGCCTTTGCCGATTTCCAGAGGTTCCCAGCCTTCTTCCATCAAGGGAACACCATAACCATTACCACGAGGAGTACGCATAGCGATCGGTCCTGAGGTATGATTAATCCCAGTCACCACCATCCGTTGCAATTCCGCTTCATCTTTGGGTGCCATCACCACCATATTGGGAATGCAACGCAGATAAGCGATATCGTACATACCTTGGTGCGTTGGACCATCAGCACCGACAATTCCCGCCCGATCCATACAGAAGAACACGGGTAAATTTTGTATGCAGACATCGTGAATTATCTGGTCGAAGGCGCGTTGCAAAAAGGTAGAATAAATGGCAACCACAGGGCGTATACCTTCTGCTGCGAGTCCTGCTGACATGGTAACGGCGTGTTGTTCGGCAATACCCACATCAATATATTGATCGGGCAATTTTGCTTGAAGTTTGTCTAAACCTGTTCCTGTAGCCATCGCTGCCGTGATCCCGACAATTTTCGGGTTTTGTTCGGCGAGTTTGACTAAGGTGTGTGCAAAGACTTTGGCGTAAGCGGGGGGTTTGGGTTTGCTAGAAGGAATGGCTTTGCCTGTCGCTACGTTAAACGGATTTTGGGCATGGTAGCCAACTTGGTCATTTTCGGCAATTTCATAACCTTTGCCTTTAATTGTCGCTACATGCACCAAAACTGGTCCGTTCATCTTATGTGCCTGTTCAAAAGTGGCGATTAATTCTTCTAAATTATGCCCGTCTACAGGTCCCATGTAAGTAAAGCCGAGTTCTTCAAAAACTGCACCGACTTTCGGAACCGCTAAACGCTTCATTCCTTCTTTGATGCGTTCTAATTCCGGTGAAAGAGATTCCCCAACAAAGGGAATTTGCTTGACTTGTTCCTCAAAGTTATCTTTGATAAATTGTACCGGCGGACTGAGACGCATTTTGTTGAGGTAACGAGGAATCGCTCCAACGTTAGGAGAAATTGACATTTCGTTGTCGTTGAGGACAACTAATAAGTTAGTTTTGGGCAAGTGTCCAGCATGGTTAATGCATTCTAACGCCATACCACCAGTTAGGGCACCATCACCGATAATGGCGACAACTTTAAATTTTTCGCCTTTCATATCTCGCGCTAAAGCCATACCTAATGCAGCTGAGATACTAGTGGAAGCATGTCCTGCACCAAAGTGGTCAAACTTACTTTCACTGCGTTTGAGATAACCCGCAATTCCGTCTTTTTGCCGCAAGGTGTGGAAATTATCGTAACGCCCTGTAATTAGTTTATGGGGATAAGCTTGGTGTCCTACATCCCAAATGACTTTATCACAATCTAAATCTAGTGTTTGATAAAGCCCTAGGGTTAACTCTACAACACCTAACCCCGGTCCCAGATGTCCCCCAGTTGCGGCTACGGTTTGCAGATGCTTATCCCGAATTTGACGGGCAATTTGCTGCAACTGCCTAATCGATAAGCCGTGTAACTGGTTGGGATGGGTAATTTCACTCAGGTGCATACTAATAGGGTTTTCCTCTCTACTGATCGTATTATGATTTTCCCACGCTGATGTTGCCACTTGAGAGGAGAATGTGGGGACAAGGGGGACAAGGGGGAC
>NZ_JAOWRF010000236.1:0-1765 GCF_025753815.1 Plectonema radiosum NIES-515
CTGCCTCAAGTCCTTGCCATAGTCAATTGCGATTCTGGACGCACACGCTCTCCGGTAATTACCATCTTCACACCACGGGCAGGTGCAAGGGTAATACCTCGACGCTGAGGGGTTTCTGGTTGATTATCAGCTAGCGCTAGTTGATAGTGTGACAAAGTTGTTGCCAATACTAGTTTCATTTCAAACTGAGCTAAAGCATCGCCAATACAGCGACGGGCACCAGCACCAAAAGGTATAAACTCATAAGGGGAAAATTGCCGTTCTAAAAAGCGTTCTGGTTTAAACTGCTTGGGTTGTGGATATAAATCCTCACGCTGATGAACTAGATACATGCAGCCAACAATGTTTGTACCAGGCTCTAATTTATGTCCTAGTAGTTCCACTGGTTCTCGCACGACTCTGGGGAAAGTCAACATGGCTACAGGATGAATTCGCAAAGTTTCATTACAAACAGCGGTAAGATAAGGTAGCCGGAAAATGCTCATGGGATCTGGTGATTCCCCCAAGGTATCGAGTTCTTGGAGGATTTTGTGACGAACTTCTGGGTGATGGTGAGTCCAATATAATGCCCAAGCCATTGCAGTTGCGGTGGTTTCATGTCCAGCAAATAACATGGTCATCAATTCATCGCGCAACTCTTGATCCGTCATGGGATTTCCCTCTTCATCTTGCGCTGACATCAGTAGGGAGAGAATATCGACGCGATTTGGATCGGGTAAAGAGCGACGTTCAGCAATTTCTTTGTAAATTACTCGATCAATTGCCGAGCGATCGCGTACAAATTTTCCCCAAGGACTCCAAGCACCTAAATCTTTTTGTAGCCAAGGGAAAAACAAAAAGCTAGAACTCAGTGGCGAACGAAACAAATCTAACATTGTTGTCAGTCCGCGTTTAAGTTGTTGACAGCGTTCTCCTTCATGCAAGCCAAAAACAGCCTCTATGATGACTTGCAGGGAGATTTCCTGCATTGCATTCCGAGCTAAAAAGGGCTGATTATGTGGTAAATTACTAATGGTTTTTTCGGTGATATTACGGATTAATTTTCCGTAGTTGAGCATCCGCTCACCGTGAAACGAAGGCATGACTAATTGTCGTCGCTTTTTGTGGCGATCGCCTTCGAGCATGACAACCGAATAATCACCTAGTAATGGTTGTAGAAGTTTGTTCACACCACCAGGAGCCGCAAACTTTTTGCGATCGTTTGTTAATATTTCCTGAAGCGCTTGGGGATGATTGACGAATATTAAGTTGCCACCAAAGCCGATGATTCTAGCACTGAAAATGTCAGGATATTCCTTGACTGCGGTTTCCATATATCTTACAGGATTGGCAACCCATTGGATTTTTTGGAAAAATGAAGGAGATTTGACAGGGTTGATTAGTTGCATAGGATTTTTCAGCCGAAAATTTGACGAAGTAATAGGACTATTGTTGTTGTTAATATGCAATTTAAATGTTGCAATTGTTATTTTCAACAATTCAAAACAAGATTAGCGTTGATTTTTAGTCTTCATCTATTATAAAAAAATCAGATAACTTGTCAGGTTTCATCTAGTAGACAAACGTCGTGAAAAAGAATGTACAGACGCGAAATACGAATGTACAGACGCGAAATACGAATGTACAGACGCGAAATTAGAATGTACAGACGCGAAATACGAATGTACAGACGCGAAATACGAATGTACAGACGCGAAATACGAATGTACAGACGCGAAATACGAATGTACAGACGCGAAATACGAATGTACAGACGCGAAATACG
>NZ_JAOWRF010000236.1:1865-19422 GCF_025753815.1 Plectonema radiosum NIES-515
ACAGACGCGAAATACGAATGTACAGACGCGAAATACGAATGTACAGACGCGAAATACGAATGTACAGACGCGAAATACGAATGTACAGACGCGAAATACGAATGTACAGACGCGAAATACGAATGTAGAGACGCGAAATACGAATGTAGAGACGCGAAATTAGAATGTACAGACGCGAAATTAGAATGTACAGACGCGAAATACGAATGTAGAGACGCGAAATACGAATGTAGAGACGCGAAATTAGAATGTAGAGACGCGAAATTAGAATGTACAGACGCGAAATACGAATGTACAGACGCGAAATACGAATGTACAGACGCGAAATACGAATGTACAGACGCGAAATTAGAATGTAGAGACGCGAAATTTCGCGTCTCTACAAGGGTTTCGGGCAACGCATAATAAAAGCTCGGTCGATGTCTAGTGAGTTTTCTCAATAAATATTGCAACTTAAGTTGATTTAAAAGGTTTGAGGAAACCGAATTGGATCGCGGTATCAAGAGCGATCGCACAGAGCGCAAACCAAACAATACTTTCCGCAGCCAGTACAACAAAAGGCAAAATTGTACTATAACAACAAAATCCCACATCTATCTGAGTTAAACCTCGCACCAACCCAAAAGCCAGCACTCCCCCAGCTTTGAGTTGCGGATTGTCATCTGAACGAATGATATACCGATAGGTGACACCAAATAGCAACCCACAAAAGCAGGATATAGCACCGCTAACCCACCAACTATCATCCTGGATATTTAGCTGGAGAATGCTGAGTGCTACAAAATACTTTGCCAGCAGCAAATTGTTAAGAAAACTGGTAATCACAAAGGTTAAGCTCATAGATAAACCCCCGAATATTCCAGCTTTCAGGGATTCTAGGCGTTCAGGCATATCGTTCGGATCTTTCATAAACACAGAGGAAGAAACAAATAGACATCTCCATAAATTAATGATGCGTTACCCAAAACCCTTGATGAGACGATTCTGTGCTACGTCTCTACGTCTTTTCTGGAGATGTCTAATGACTAATGACCATTCCCAGTATCATAAATATTAGAGACGTTTTGTAAATTAGTAGAAGAATAGGACTATGGCGATTTTGACACTGGGTTGGGTTTCACTATTGGTTGTGTTCACTTGGTCAATTGCAATGGTAGTATGGGGTCGCAACGGACTGTAAGAAAATCGTGGAAAGTCCATTTTTGAGCATTTTGGCTTTGTCTGGCTTGGTGCTATTGTTGGCACTAACTGGTGGTGTTGGTTATTTGACGGTTTCGGAATGGCGCGATCGCCGTTTGCGAGAACAAGAAAAACGCGAAACACGACGCACTCCCAAGCGACGCTAATTTATCGACAATTTGGGTCTAAATCCCGTCCTTAGCGTTAAATATATCTTTTGAGGGACACGATAATTTCGTGTCCCTTCGCTTTTGTAATGGGAAGCGATCGCATTCCCGATAAACTAGGTTAGGCGATCGCGTTTGTTGTCAAGCTGAAATCAGGTGATACTTCTACAGAGTCACTGAGTCTTGGAGACACGCTACTTGCAGGTCAATGCATGGCAAAGTTATGGTGTGCGATCGCTTTTTACAGAGAACATTGGTAAAGCGATCGCACACCATAAACCCAATATTTCATTCTGACAATGTATAGGCTATGCTATTCGACAAGAATTCTAATTTGGTGGACTTTTCCAAATGAGTAATACATCATCGGTGCAAAGAGTCAAAAAGATTACCCTATTTAGCAAAGCCAATTTAAGAGTTACGAAGAAACAGATTTTATTTAGTACTCTGATTGTATCCCTTGGTTTGATTAGTCTGGGATCTTTCTGGTTTACTTCCAGGTATAGATTTGACAATACAACCCCAGTAAAACTACAGGAATTCTCTAATGCCGAGTATCCAGAAAATCCCGCTCCATTAGCCAAAACTTTCCAAAGATATTCGAGCCGAAAGTTAACAGTTATCAAAAGAGATAATACTCACTTCGATTTTGTACTAGAACCAACTAACAAAAAAACAGCAAAAATAGTTGTAAAAAATGTTGATCTGAAACTCTTAGTACCGAAAGCACCTGAATGGGTTAAAAAAGATAAAGGTTTAGAAGTAATTGCCTTAACAGACAGAGAGTGGAACAGACAACAGATTAGTTTTCCTCCTAATTCAGAACATATAGAAATTAGCGGAGGAGATGGTTTTGAAAAGCAAAATATCACTGAGATTGCTTTAGCTAATAACTGCTTAAATGCCGGATATTGGGAAGTTTTGCTTTTTACGAAAGAGGATGGCAATAAATCTCTTTATTATCAAAGCTGGTTTACCTTTCCCATAGGACTCTACAAAAATGTCTTTGAAAATATCAATCAGATGTCTTATTGGAAGCATTGGTGGAGATTAGAACATTGGCAAGATATTAGCGGCACAGTAGTAAGAACTGATTTACTCAGAAAAGTAATTGACCAAAAAGAAATCGCTACTAAGTTTCTGCCAGATGAAAGAATAATTGTCTCAGGAGAGCAAGGAAGAAAAGTTAGAACTACACTTGCGAAAAATCTGACAACTTGGAGAGATTTTTACAGAAATGAAAATGACATAAAATTTGCAACTTTCCGTCCACCAGGATTTTACGATTCACAAAAACCTTGGGAAAATGAATACTGGAGAATAGGCAAATTTCAAAAAGCGATTTTGAGGAACATTAAGCCTGTAGGTGTTGAGCAGAATTTACAGGAAATCGAGTTGTTATTTAGCGATACAAAAACTGGTGAAACAAATAAATTATTCATCAGCGGTGTCAATTTAAAGGAAATTCCAAAGTTGGCAGTAGCAGACTATCCCAAGGGTTTGTATATGCCTATGGGAATTGGAGTACCCCCTTTTTATCAAAAGTACGAAGAATTAGAAAAGAATCATCCAGATAAAAGCCCCTACTTCAGTGTTTTGCTAGATTCAAAAGATAAGTGGATAGATCATCACCACTTAGCACTTGATGGAGTCGCTATCCACCTTGATAAAGATAACCCCAATCTATTGCATATTTACTTGCTGTCTTACGAAAGGAATACTTTAATTGCTCATTTCTCAATCAATTTGCAATAGACATCTGGTAGAAAAGACGTAGAGACGCGAAATTTCGCGTCTCTACATTCGTTTGGTGATAGATTTACAGTCGGGAGCATCCCACTTTTGTAAAATTTAATAATCTTCCGTCATTGCGAGGAACGAAGCAATCCCAGTCATCGCGATTGCTTCGTTCCTCGCAATGACACTTGAAATTTTATAATTTCATTGAAGAATAAAAACTGGGATGCACCCTTTACAGTCCTAACACCAAGCGTATTGAATTTTAGATAACTTTCATTACCCAAGAAATTTTTGAACAATATATAGCAATTCTTGGGGCTGTGGAGGCTTGCCTAAAAACTCAGTAGCACCAACTAGGCTCGCATGGGCGCGATCAATTGGCGTATTTTGACCTGTTAGGATAATAATCGGCGTCTCCTTAAAAACGGGAGTGTCTCGTAAAAATTTACAGATACTATAGCCATCAGCATTTGGCAGAAGCAGGTCTAATAAGATTAAATCAGGCTTGTGTTCGATGAGTTGGGAGAACCCTCGCATAGGCTCTGGAATACTCAACATTTCATACCCAGCTGGTATCAAGATTTTTTTTAACGTGTGAGCCAACACGGGACTATCATCAATACAGGCGATTAAAGGTTGTTTCTGGGTAAATTTGGTAGACTGGGTTTTTAATTGGGGGAGTGTTGCCGCAACTGTCTGTTTGACAGTCGGTATTTGTAAATCTGGAATGTTTTGGAATTCCAGAATACCCTTCTCAACCGAAGGAATTAAGGACAGAGTTACCTCTATCACCGATTTCTCTTGTTCTGAAGCAATATCCCATAAGGTGAACTGACTGTTAAGATACTTCTCCAAAATTGGCAGCGCTTGAGGCTCTACTCCTGGCTTGAAAACTGGAGCAACGGTCGGGTTCAAATGACCTAAACCAGCAGCTTGCCATTTTTGCTGCATGTTCGTTGCTTTGTTAACAACTGACAGTATTTCCCAGGAAGACAAGGGTATGACCACCATAGAGAGATGCCATATCTGTTTTTGCCTCGGTTGCCAGTCGATCCTGAAGTCTGCGTAGCTATTTAGCTCAAAAAAACATTCTTGGACAATATTACGAATTACTAACTTAGCTTGGATAGCGCTCAGTTGCCTTTGGCTGATGCCTTGAGCGAGAATATGACATTCCCAAGGCAGGTCTTTCGACAACTGAGAAAAGTCAACACCCCAGTTCCAGTTAGGGCAATGCTGCTTTAAGGCTCTATCCCAACGCCTTACAGGATGCACCTCACTTGTGGCATAAAGCAATTTACCACAGGTAAGATAAAGATTCCAAACGACTGTATGGTTGCTTAAAATTAGCACTCCATCACCATCATTTTTATTCAGGTTGTCTAATTCTTTAGTCAGCCTTGTTAGTGTCATTTGTCATAAATTAAAAAATTACCACCTTTATCAATAAAAAAAAATGCTGACCCTGATTTGGTATTTATGCGTGTCAAACTTAGAGCTGAATAAAATAACATTTGGCTCATTGACTGCTCCATACTAAATAAATAGACTCAAAATTATTATGCCGTAGGTTAGACCAGAAAAGTCGAAATTTCCGCAATTAACGAAAATTTTACAGTGAATAAAAAAAAATCTTAACTCCCGTTGTTGAAAGTTAAGAAAAGCGGTATTATAATTGCAATCAATCAAATGACCTCATCAACGATTAAACCACCCTTAAGGAAGATTTTTGGCAAATCCAGAATACTCATTATTTTTTCATGATAAAGAACTGCCCCTTGAAGATATTCATCATTAACTGAATGAATAGCAGTCGGTACTGCTCTTATATCTCGTGGGTTCAGGGAGAACATGACGTCGCAAACTTCTTCTACCATTAAACCAGCAACTATACCCTCAACCTCCACAACCATTGCCTTAGAATTATTACCTATACCCATCAACGGTAAATTCAACAATCCGCAAATATCAATTAAGGTGAGAATCTCACCTCGCAGATTCATGTTACCGATGATATGCGGTTTCACACAGGGAATAGGAGTTACTTGACGAATATCAGTAAATTCTCGTACTAATTCTAAATTAATGCCAAAAAGATTACTATTTAAAGCAAATACTGCTAAGGTGATAAAAGTCTTTAAATCCTGAGTTTCAGGTGCAAATCTGAAATTATCTGCTCGTTTCCGAAAAGTTGTTGTTTCTTCCAAAGTTGCATTTGGGCAAAAGACAGGCTGTTGGCTCAATAACAATTCAGAACCATTGGCTGGAAATATGTCTGCATTATTATGAGAAATAATTTTGGGTTCTAATAAGTTTTTCCCAGAGAAAATATCTTGTATTTCTACATAGTTAGACCAATTATCTGGGTTGTTCAATATGAAAATATTTTCTGGAATACTGGCAACACCAGCAATGATTTTTCTTAGTTCAACGGGTTTTTGGAACTGGGGAATAGATTCTTTTAAGATTTGGTTGGGGTCTGAATATGAATACATATTTTCCCAATTTTCAGTCCCCTCTTTAACTATCGCTAATTCTCGCTCATAATCAAGTTCATTGGTAATTTCCGCTGGGGATATATTGATGACTTCATGGATTTGATTAACAATGATACCTAGTCGGAATTCTTGCCATTTTAAAACCACTAAACTATCTGTCAAACAATAGTCTAGTGATTGAGAGCTTAAGGTCAAATTAAAATCCATGACTGGCACAATATTTCCCCGGAGATTAACAATTCCAACGATTTTATATGGGTTTTCTGGAATGGGTGTTAACTCTGGTAGAGAAAAAAGTTCTTCGACGTAAACTAGGCTGATGCCGTAAAGGTTGTTATTTAAGCTAAAGGTGAGATAGGAATGTTCTTTCATTTTGTTTATCAAACGCTTTTTTTAATATAAACTAGTGATTCGGGAAATAATTTTGTCTCAAAGTGGCTTAAATCCTGACCAAAAAGTTCTGTATGACCTGGGATCAGATATCCTGATGGTTGGAGGATATGGTGAAATTTATCTAATACTTTTGCAATGGCTGATGTTTCAAAGTAAATGAAAACATTCCGGCAAATAATTAAGTCAATATCTTTGATTTCATTGTGTTCGTTGAAAGAATCTTTGAGTAAATTTATATATTTAAATTTTACCATTTGCTGAATTTGCATATCCAGGTGATATTGATTATCAAAGTGCAAAAAATATCGCTGCATTCTTTCAGGATCAATGCTTCTCAACGACCAAGGGGTGTAAATTCCTTGTTTGGCTTTTTTCAGTGCTTCTTGATTGATGTCTACACCCAAAATCATCAAGTTCCATTGCTCTCGATAGGGAATAAGTTCTTGAAGTAGAATAGCGATAGATAATGGTTCTTCTCCAGATGAGCATCCTGCACTAAAAATGCGGAGAGTTTTATTATGTTCTTTAGATTGAATTAGTTCTGGAAGAATGCGATCGCCTAAAAGCTTAAACTGTTCTTTATCTCGAAAAAAGTAACTTTCAACATTCGTCAGCAGTAAAACAAGTTTTTGCCATTCTTGATAGCTTTGTATGGTAGTAGCTTCTAAAAGCTGATAGTAGTATTCTGGAAATAATATATTGAGAGCTTTCATCCGGAAAAATATTTTTTCGCTGAAATCTGTTTGGTCTCGCTCTCTAATCTCTAATCCGGTTTGCTGGGCAATTAACTTAATAAAAGCCTTTGTTAAGGCTACACTTAAAAATTCTGCCTTTGACACTTTATCCTCTCCACATTTCAAGAAGTCTGTTGCAACAGAGCCAGTAGCTTTGGTGCGATCGCTTCAATTGGTAATATCTGTTTTGCCGCACCTAAGTTGATTGCTTCTTTAGGCATTCCAAACACCACAGAAGTAGCTTCATCTTGCGCGATAGTAAAGCCCCCAGCTTGAGCGATCGCTTGCATTCCATCTGCTCCATCTCTACCCATACCAGTTAACAATATTCCCACTGTTGCGTTGCCATAAAACTTGGCTACAGACTCAAATGAAACTGTTACAGAAGGTCGATGTCCTGCCACTGGTGGTGAATCAGAGCAAATAAATCGACCCCAAATATCCAATTCTAAATGCAGTTGTTCAGCTGGAAAATAAATTTTTCCTGGTTTTGGCATATCCCCAACTTGAGCAATCTGAATAGTCAATCGACAACTCGTTGCTAACCAATCAATTAATCCCTGTAAAAAACCGAAACAAATGTGTTGCACACAAATCACTGGCACAGGAAAATCCGCTGGTAGCTGAGTCAAAAGTTTTTTCAAGGCTTGGGGACCACCTGTAGATGCACCAATAACTACTATTTTTGGTTTGATGTAGGACTTATAAACGAAATCATAAAAATTGTCAGCCTCTAAATTATTTAGTTGAGAGGGGGACTTTCGCTTTTTCCTAAATACCCTTACCCCAGATAAAATTTTAATCTTATTAATTAACTCCTCCTTAAACAACTCATCATTTGCTGCCAGTCCTGCGGTTGGTTTCGGAAAAATATCCACCGCTCCTGCTTCTAAAAGCTCAAAAACATGTTTGGCATCGTCTTCCTGCACCGAAACACTAATTACTAGAATCGGTCGAGGATAAAGCTCCATGACTTGAAATGTAAATTCTAGACCATCCATTTGAGGCATATGAAGGTCTGTACAAATGACATCAGGCTCAACTTTGGGAATCAGTTTCAAAGCTTCTAAACCAGTACGAGCTTCTCCTACTACTTCAATCTCCGGTGATGAGTCTAGAATTCTTTTCAAAATTACTAGAGCAATTCGTGAATCTTCAACTAACAAAACTCGAATAGGCATTATTTATGGTTAGTGGATAGTGGTTAGTTGTTGGTGGATAGTGGATAGTGGTTGGTGGATAGTTGTTGGTGGATGGTGGTTAAATAAAATTTAGCCCTGGCGATTATAAATCGCGGCTACACAGACAAAACCCGCCTACGCGGGTTATTTTATTAAGTCCCCGCACCATCTGGACTTTGTTTGTGTAGTAGCGAATTCTATTCGCCCAATTTCTTACTATCAACTATCAACTATCAACCATCAACTATCAAACAAGTCTTCCTAATATTTCTAATAAAACATCTTGATTAAAATTACTTTTGATGATGTATGCATTAGCTCCGGCTTGAGATCCTCTTGCCATGTCTTCATCGGTAGCAAGCGTTGTGACTAGAATTATCGGCAATGCTTTATATTCTTCATGGTGACGAATTTTGGCAGTGAGTGACAACCCATCTAAATTGGGCATTTCCACGTCAGATATGACTGCATCAAAGTCACGGGTTTTTAGTTTGTTATAACCATCTAAACCATCCACGGCTATCACCACTTCATATCCAGCTTTTTCCAAAAGCCGTTTTTCTTGGGTGCGAACGGGGATAGAATCTTCTACTAGGAGAATAACACGCTTCCTTTGAATTGTTTTCCTTGGTTTGATGGAGATTAGAGATGTGTTTTGCTGCTGCAATGATTTGAGTAAATCTAGGGGGTTAAGAATCATGCAAACTTCCCCTGATCCGAGAATAGTTGCTCCCATGACATTACGCACCCGTTTCAACAACTGACTTTGGGGTTTGATGACTATCTCTTGAGTATGCAAATTGCGATCGCTAAACAAGCCGAATTGGTCTTCTCCTACCTTCAGGAGGATACAAGAACGCAGACGGCTATTTTGTTGTTCTTTTGGGACGTAGGGATAAGCAGGATTTGAGAGTTGCAGCAAATCAGCTAGATTGGCAACACAAACAGCTTGACCGTCCAAATCAATAGTTGCTCGGTCTTGACTAAGATAAATTTGCTCTGGAGAGATAAGTAAAGTCTTTTGCACAAACTCAATTGGTAGAGCATAGACAATACCTTCAACTTCTAACAGTACTACATTAATGATTCCTAAGGTTGTGTTTAGCTGGATGCGGAAGGTGCATCCTTGTCCGGGGGTTGATTCTATCTGGATATTACCTTGCAGTCGTTCGATGCTCGTGCGTACTACATCCAACCCGATACCTCTGCCAGAAATTTCTGTAATAAAAGTCCGGGTTGAGAAGCCAGAAGCCAAGATTAGGGGATAAATCTGACTTGGAGTCATAATTTCCAGTTCTTCTGGGCTGTAGAGTCCACGCTTGACAGCGGTTTGTTTGATCTTTTCGATGTCTAGTCCTCGCCCATCGTCTGCCAGTTCAATTACGATGTTAGTGGGGGTTCGGTAGCCCCTAAGCCAAATAGTAGCGATCGCTCTTTTGCCGAGTTTTTCTCGTTCTGCGGGAGTCTCAATGCCATGATCGATCGCGTTGCGAACCATGTGCATCAAGGAATCTTGGATTTCTTCAAGGATGCGTTTGTCAGCGGTTGTTTCTCCTCCTTCTATAATTAATTCCACTTGTTTTGATTGTTGTCTGGCTAAATCCTTGGCTATGCGCTTAAGCAACTGAAAGACGGTGGATAAGGGTACAAGCCGTAGCGTGTAAATTTTTTCTCTTAATTCCCCAACGATGATGTCTAGTTTGGTACTGTTTTCCTGAGTTAAAGTTTTCAAAGAGTTGATCGTTTTTTCTAGGCGTTTTGCGTAGGGATTGGTGTTGAAGGATGAAGAATCAAGGTCTTTTTCTTGGCTAGAAACAGTTTTCCACTCTGACCATATGGTTGCCATTGCCTCAATTTCAGCGGTAGCATGGGCTATGGCGGTTTTAGTGAGTGTTAATTCTTCAGCTTGTGACATTAAAGCATCGAAATGGCGAGTTTCAACGCGAATCGTGTCGATGTGGTAGGGTTGACCAATTTCAGCGTTGTCAAGCTGAGTTGCTGTTTTGAGAGGAAGTGGTAGGGACTTCTGAATCGTTGGTGGAGAAACTATTTTGAGCAACTGGTTAAGTATCTCGGATATATCAATTCCACTCGGTTGATCGGTAATGGCTTCGTATACTAAAAGACCGATCGCATCTAATGCTTGAGTCATGCGATCGCACACATCTGGGTGGAAAATAATCTCTTTGCGTTTGATACCTAAGAAAATCTCTTCAACTTGATGGGTGAGGGTGACTACATTTTCTACCCCGACGCTTCGGGAGTCTCCTTTCAGGCTGTGAGCGTGCCGCAACAACTGTTCTAAGATAGCTTCGTCTGATGGGTGCTTTTGCAGATATTGCAAACCATCTGCCAGTTTGGCTAAATGTTCTTCGCTAGCAACTTGATAAATATCTCGCAGTTCTTCGTCTTCGATCAAAGTTGCGGCAAATTGGGTCGCATTGCTGTTGATTTCTGCTGCCGAAATAATTGTATTAGATTCGACTTGCTCAACTAAGACTTGGACTGATTGTAGCTGTTGTTTTGGTTCAACTGCATCTGCTTTTGGTTGTGGCTGTTGTGACTCTAAAACCGCTTGCATCAATTGGTCAAGTAGGGGTGTATCAACTCCACTCGATTCACCGGTTACAGCTTCGTATACTAAAAGACCGATCGCATCTAATGCTTGAGTCATGCGATCGCACACATCTGCGGTGAAGATAATCTCCCTTGCTTTGATGCTTAAGAGAATCTCTTCAATTTTATGGCTGAGGGTGACAACATTTTTTGCCCCGACGCTTCGGGAATCTCCTTTCAGGCTGTGAGCTTCTTGAAGCAACACTTCCAGGGTAGCTTCGTCCTGTGGATGCTTTTGTAGATATTGCAAACCATTTGCTAGTTTGTCTAAATGTTCTTCGCTAGCAACTTGATAAATATCTCGCAGTTCTTCGTCTTCTATAAAGATTAATGCTGGTTGGGGAGCATTGCGGTTGATTTGTGCTAAATCGGTAGTAAATTGATTTTGCTCAAGTAGTATTTGCGGGTGTTGTTCACCTTCTGGAGCGATTTCAACTAAAGACAGTGTCGTCGTGTGCCTATTCTCCAGACCAGTTGCAACAACGAAAGGAACTTCCGTGCCAGTGCCGTGTAGTTGTGGCTCAAAAAATACTTGCATCAACTGGTCAAGTATCTCGGCTGTGTCAACCCCAGTCGATTCACCAGTTACGGCTTCGTATATTAATAAACTAATTGCATCTAATGCTTGAGTCATGCGATCGCTCACATTTGAGGTGAAAATAATCTCCCTTGCTTTAATGCTTAAGAGAATCTTTTCAACTTGATGGGTGAGGGTGACAACATTTTCTACCCCGACAATTTTCGAGTCTCCTTTGAGGCTGTGAGCTTCCCGTCGCAACCGTTCCAAGGTAGCTTTGTCGGCAGGGTGCTGTGTTAAGTGCAGCAAACCATCTGCCAGTTTCTGCAAACATTCTTCGCCAGAAATTTGATACAGATTCCGGAGTTCTTCGTCTTCTATCATTTTTCGGTAATACTACTACAGAAATAAGACAGTTTATCAGCACTGACGCAGAATGATGAACAAACCAACCGCAGAGAAGGCAGAGTTTGGGAGAGTTTGGCAGAGTTTTTGCGCTGATTCCTATATGTGTTATCCACAAACCCTAGAGACGTTACATGTAACCTCTCTAGATTACTACACCATCTGCTTGAGAGTCCGAGCAGCTTTATTAAGTTGCTCGGTGCCCAATCTGGTTTGACTGATGCCAATGGCACTTTCTTTTGCTCCTTTGTTGATGTTATTCATCGCTTCGACGACTTGTTGAATGGCATCTAATTGCTGCTTCAGATTTAGCGATATTTGTTGATTGTTAAAAGCCATGTGGTTGACGGCTTTCGCTACCCCTGCGAAGGCTTGATCTGTATTTTGAGCGATTTGCACCCCCGTTTTTACTGTCTTCGTGCCTTCGTCTGTCACCATGACTGTGGAATTAATCGCTTTTTGGATATTAAAAACCAGGAGATTAATTTTTTCGGCGGATTTTTGACTTTGGTCGGATAATCTGCGAATCTCGTTCGCAACTACGGCAAAGCCTTTACCATATTCTCCAGCCCGGACAGCTTCAACTGATGAATTGAGTGCCAACATATTAGTTTGGTTTGCCAAATCAGAAACAATCTGAGAAATCATCGCAATTTGACTGGCTTGCTCGGAAAGATGGACAATTTGTTCGGCGATCGCTCCCACTTTTTTTTCCAAGGTGAACATTCCTGCGAGGGTTTCTCCTACGGCTTGGGTGCCTTGCACAGCAAGCGCTAGGGCTTGCTGTGCGGCGATTGCGGCAGATGCAGCTTGTTCAGATGACTGTCGGCAAGAAGCTTTGAGTTCATCCATTGTGGTGGTAGTTTCATTCACCGAAGCTGCTTGCTGATTAGCTACACGTTCTTGCTGTTCTATGGTGGAGAAAGTTTGCTGGCTAGAGGTGGATATTCCATTCACTAGTTGCTTTATCAGATTTACCAGTTGCCGTGCCCGATAAATTCCCAGTGGCAGCACCACAGCCAGAGAAGCGAGAATAATGAAAATGGCGATGGTTTTAAATGAGTTAATCGAAGCAAAAACGCTATTTTTGGGGACTTTATTGATCGCTACCAAGAATTCCGGCTGCTTTGGACTGGGATCGACCTTATGGTAGCTCAGGAGATAGTCTCCCTTGTCAATAAATCCTTGCTCAGTGCTTAAGATTTGCTTGGCAAGTTCTTGCGAATAATCTTTTTCTAATTTCTCATTATTGCGGAACTCAAACCCCCACTCCTTTTTCGGGTTGGGATGAGAGATGTAGTAACCTTCTTGATTGACTAGAAAGTTCTCTTTACCTTTATATTTATTTTTCTCGTCTGCCTGTTGATTATCCTCTTTAAAAGGTTTTATAAATTGGTTAGCAAATACATTGGCGATCGCAATTCCTCTATTTTGACCCGAAACGTCAAAAATTGGTGTAGCGTATCGAATCACTGGTTTAAAAGGTCGTTCGATTTGACCACGTTCCTGGTTCAGATTCACAGGTGAGACATAGACACTGCCAACAGGCAACTTCATTGTGTCGCTAAAATATGGTCTATCTGCTTTGTTTTGCAGCTCGGCTTTGGGGATAACTTTGATGTTAGTGCCATCAGAATCAACTCGCACCAATTCGTTACCCTGTTCGTCTATGTACCGTAACTGTATATAATGGGGCTTCTGCTCCATTATCGCACTAAAGGTAGTCTGTAACTGCTCAACCCAGCCGTTGTCAGAATTACCTTGTGGGTCTAGTTTCCCACTGGCTTTAGCTCTGATAATGCCTTGAATCGGGGGAGTTTTGCTTAAGAATAAAACATCATCACTAACACCATCTAAAAATGCACTGATATTTTTGGCTTCTTTGGCTGACTCAGCCTCCAGTTGCTGTTTAGCGACTTCCGATAAAGCGGTACTGGAAGAATAAATACCATACAATCCCACGATAGAGACGGGAATAATGGTGCTTAAAAGCAGCAAAAGCACGATTTGATTTTGAAGTCTGAGTTGATTGGGAAATCTTTGGAAAAATTGTTTAAACATTGGTGTTTAGTTACAACTAGAGAATTCCTCAAGAAAATCCATCCCTGTTTAAAAGATGCGATCGCTCGGTGAACAAGAGGCAGCAATGTTTGGGGAAGCTTTCGCAGCTTTAGAAAAACCACGCAACTTGCGGGTGGGGCAACAACTGAGCGGGTGAAAAAACACCTCTGTGCTTTTGTCCACAATTCCACTGGGTTTGTACTTTTTCCCCTACCCCGTGGGTCTGATCAATCAAGAAAACAATTTTTCTAGTTCTCCATGTATAAATCCACTACCATATGGCAGGATAAATAACAACAGTATTTACCCCTGCCCCTTCCGAGAAAATTCCCCTACCTCTTCGGTGAGTAAATCAGGATTATTCGATATTTTCGCGATCTACACATTCATTTACCTAAGTAAATACTCGTATTTTAGTAAATATACCATCAATCTGAGTGGGATTACGCACCAATGCAACGGGTTTTATGGCAAAATTTTTTTGAGGGGATGAAAACCGACCCAGAGGTTCGCTCTGCAAAATGCCAATCACGCAAGAATATAGAGACGTAGAAGTGCTACGTCTCTACGTCCCTCATTTTCAACCGTGCGTAAAATCATATGGCTCAACTGCAAAGAATTGCGATCGCACTCGATCAACTTCAACAAAACCAAATTTGGCTCACAGCGCAACAGCAACATTACTTAAGTCGCGTGTTGCGGTTGCAAAAAGGCGATCGCTTTATTGCAATGGATGGTATCGGTAAATGGTGGTTAGCCCAATTAGAAGGAAAAGAAGCGCAGATTTTAGAAACACTGACAGTAGAAACCGAACTACCTATATCTATTACACTGATGGTAGCCCTACCTAAAAATGGATTTGATGAAGTCGTCCGCTGTTGTACGGAATTGGGTGTAGCTTGTATAGCTCCCGTCATGAGCGATCGCACTCTACTCAATCCCAGTCCCCAAAAACTCGAACGCTGGCAACGCATAGCATCTGAAGCTGCTGAACAATCAGAGCGTTCTTTTGTCCCGACAATATTAGAACCTGTTTCCTTTGAGGCTGGTTTGTCATCATTTGCAACAAACCACAAATATATTTGTGAAGGACGCGGCAACTACCCGCATTTAAAAAAATGCTTGCAGCAAACAGGACAAACGACAATTCTGATTGCTACTGGTCCAGAAGGGGGATGGACAGAAAAAGAAATTGACAACGCGATTCAAGCCGGATTTCAACCAGTTTCCCTTGGTCGTCGCATCCTCAGAGCAGTTACAGCCCCCATTGTCGCATTATCCCTAATTTCCGCATGTGAAGTATAGTAAACTACCCGCCACTGACAGCCGTACAGGTGCAGTGGGGGCTTTGGGAAGCCCTAGAGACCAATAGCGCAGAAGTATCGCAGCTAAGGTATTCTGAACCGCTTTCTACGGTTTACAGTCGCCCCTAATTGTTTAATGACATTCGCTGCATTGTAATCAGCATCCCCTTTCCAGTCACAATGACGGCAATGGTAGTCTTTAGAGTTGCGGTAAGACTTTCCTTGTACGGGATGGATATGCAAGCAGTTATGGCAGGTTTGGGAAGTGTAGCGTGGATTTACCAAGACGACAGGGACACCATGAATATTTGCCTTGTACTGGATAAACAGTTTTAGCTGATAGAACGACCATGAGTTAGCGAGAAAGCGTTGTTCACGGCTCCTGGGTTGCTTGTTGGTTCTATCTCTAATCCCTGTCAAATCCTCTAAGACGATATGCGAATACGATATGCATCGCGCTCCTAGAACAATTTGCAAAGATATATTATGGTTTAACCATGTTTGGAATCTGCGCTCAGAGCCAGCTAACCGTTTCTGTAGTTGCCGGGAACGTCTCCGACTACTACGAGTGCCTGAACTCGCTTTATATTGCAATCTGGCGCGGATCTTAGAATACTTAGTCCGCACTTTCTCAATCTCTTTACCTGAGAACGATGCGCCATCACTAAGACTGGCAATGTCTACTCTTCCTAGATCGACACCCAAGTAATTCTCTTTACTTGTTATTAGTGGATTGTCAATTTTTGCATTTACTTTTACCTGGATATGTAGATACCAATCAGCTTTGCGTTTTACTAGGGTTGCGCTAGAAGGCTCGGATTTACTCATGTCTAACATTTCGCGCTGATAGTTTCCAAGCTCTAAATCAACTTTTATTCGTTTACCTAGAACCGACAAACTGACTGTTTTTAAATCACGAGCAAGCGAGAAGGTTCGCGCATCATACAATACCGATCCTGGCTTAAATTCTACAACTTCTGCGACTTTGCGATTTCCGGCAACACGGATACAAGCCTGAATAACGTGGTTTGCTTGCATCCCTGACTTCATTTTTGCATCCGCGTAAATCAACTTCTGGATTTTTGGTGCGCTTTTATATTTGGAGTTAACGCTGGCGTTGATGTAGTTACAAGTCGCCGCAAACATTAACGACAATCTGGTAAAATCTTGCGTTTGCTGCGGAGTTGCTATCAACTTACACGCAACTGTTAAAATCTGCGGGTCTTTTTTGTACATCAATATCACCCCCGGAGTTTTGCGCTTTAATGGTAGTATACCACTATAATGCAAAGTTAGCTATGCCTTTCCGGAAAGATAATAAATATTGTTGGGAGCCAGAAGGAGAGAAAGCTTTAGATTCTAAGCCGATTTGTTTTAAGCTAAGTAGTGAAGCGAAAGAACAACTCAAAGCAATACCCGATTGGCAGAAAAAACTTAGGGATGCGCTGCCAGAATTAATAGTTCAGTGGAGTAGCGAAGAAAGCGGCGATTCCTCATCGACCAACATCCCGCAATAACCTGCGGTTATTATTGGTAGTCGGTCAATTCGTCATCACCCATCATTCCTCCCGCCACTGATTCTGAGGACAGAATTCAGTGGGGGACTCCTGATGTTTCAGTTGACATTCTCCCCATCCTGCCTTGCGGCTGAGGATGGGGATTCTAGGAATCACTTCCCACGCTTCCTCTTTCAGCGAGTTGACTTGCTTGGAGGAGCAGATTTCAGGCTCTCCTTGTAGAGACGTAGCAGTGCTACGTCTCTACGTGTATTCGATTCAAGCGATCGGGTGCTGTATTTGTTAACGGTTAACCAGGAGTTTTCACACTCCGTGCCATATCCAAGAAAGAAGTCATGTTCGCACCAGGACGACGACGACCGTTAGAGCTTGTAGCAGAAGGAGCTAGGTACTTGGGAGCAAAAGTAGTTTCAGTTGGTATCTTCGCAACTTTGCTGGCTGCGGGTGTTAACTCTGGTTTAGGTTCAGCCTTAGGAGCCTTGCCATTTTTAGAAGCTTTGACTGACTTAGAATCGGCAATAGAAGCAGCAGCTTTTGTTCCATTGGATGACGCTGCAACTTTTGATGGAACTGTTTCCACTTCTTTTTGAGAATCAGATACAACTGTTGCCACTGCTTTTTTAGTTTCAGTCGTAACTGTTTCGACTGCTTTTTTAGTTTCAGTCGTAACTGTTTCGACTGCTTTTTTAGTGTTTGATGCTACTTCTTTTGCTGCCTCTTTCACCGTTTCTAACGGCTTGATGCTCTTTGCCTCGTCTAACTCTAAAAAGTAGCCGTTGCTTTTTTTCTTCGCTGGTGAAAGCTCTGTATTGCCTTTTTTCTTACCTGGTAATAGCCCACTCACAAAACCTAGAATTCCCGCGATTAAGTTTTTGATAAACCCGAACATTACAATTACTCCTGATCTTTATATTTGGAAATCTAACGCAATTGTGAATAATTACGTCAAAATGTTACATCTTATCAAAATTTTCTTGACTGACCGATTTTGTGGTGTCACCCTATGTATGTGACACTCCTAAGACGGTCTGTGCCGATCTACATTCTAATAACAGTATAGGACAAAGGTTTTCAACTCAAGGAGCAACAATGTGTGCTGAGAATTAATTATTAAATTTTACTGTAACTAAGAGCAAGTTTCTGAAAGTGGACTTAACAACAATTAACATTCTGCACGAAAACTTAAGTATCTGACTGGAGAAATTGGTTGCTTTTAAACCAGTAGGGGGAGTGTCATCGAAGAGG
>NZ_JAOWRF010000257.1 GCF_025753815.1 Plectonema radiosum NIES-515
CTCCCCCACTCCCCCACTCCCCCACTCCAAAACTCAGCATTGTATTTGCAGCTTTCTCGCCACCCTAACTATCGTCATGACAGATTTTACACGTAAGCGCGTTGTTGTAACTGGTGTTGGCGCGCTTACACCAATTGGTAAAACACCAGCCGAATATTGGTCAGGATTAATTAGCGGACGCAATGGCATCGATTACATCACTTTATTTGATGCTAAAAGCCATGATTGCCGCATTGCTGGTGAGGTGAAAGACTTCGATCCACATGAGTACATGGAGCGCAAAGAAGCCAAGCGCATGGATCGGTTTTCCCAATTTGGAGTTGCGGCTGCAAAACAGGCTCTCTTGGACTCTGGATTAGTCATCAATGACCTAAACGCCGAACAAATAGGTGTAATCATCGGTTCTGGGGTTGGTGGCATTAAAGTTATGGAAGACCAACAAACGATCTACCTCAACCGAGGTCCCGATCGCTGTAGTCCTTTCATGATTCCGATGATGATCGCGAATATGGCAGCGGGGTTGACAGCAATTCACACTGGTGCGAGGGGTCCTAATTCCTGCCCCGTCACTGCTTGTGCTGCCGGCTCGAATGCGATTGGGGATGCTTTTCGCCTAATTCAAAATGGATATGCCCAAGCGATGATTTGCGGCGGATGTGAAGCGGCAATTACACCCTTGTCTCTAGCTGGATTTGCCGCATGTAAAGCCCTTTCGTGTCGGAATGATGACCCCGCACACGCAAGCCGTCCATTTGACCGCGATCGCAACGGATTTGTCATGGGTGAAGGTGCGGGAATTCTAATTCTAGAAGAGCTGCAATATGCCTTAAGTCGCAAGGCTCGTATTTATGCGGAAATTGTCGGCTACGGCATGACTTGTGATGCATACCATATTACTTCCCCCGTCCCCGGCGGTGAAGGAGCCGCCAGAGCCATCCAACTAGCATTGAAAGACGGCGGAATAACTCCAGATATGGTAAGCTACATCAACGCTCACGGCACCAGCACCCAGGCTAACGATTCCACAGAAACTGCCGCCATGAAAAAAGCTTTGGGAGAACACGCTTATAAAATAGCAATCAGTTCCACCAAATCCATGACCGGTCATTTGTTGGGTGGTTCTGGAGGCATTGAAGCCGTGGCAACAGTATTAGCGATCGCCAACGATAAAATTCCCCCGACAATTAATCTAGAAAACCCAGATCCAGAGTGTGACCTGGATTATGTTCCCAACACAAGCCGCAATTTGAATGTCGAGGTGGCACTTTCCAATTCTTTTGGGTTTGGGGGACACAATGTCACGCTAGCCTTTAAGAAGTACCGCTAAGAGCCAAAATCTGCCGCTGGTCGGATCTCTGGAGAAATTGAGCAAAATGTATCAAAAATGTCATTCTGCTTTGATTTAAGAGTTCAGCATGACCAGATTATCTGCTTGATTGATCGCTCTAATTCAAGAGATCCCGCTTGTCTGTCGTCAGCAGGCAATGGGATGATAAGGATATTGCTTGGGGTAGTAATCCAAAACAACCCCAGTAATGATTAGCTTACGTGAGTGCTAAACCGTCGTTAAATATAAGAGATTATGGCTGTTGCAACCCAATCCCTCGAAGAACTTTGTATTAACTCGATTCGCTTTTTGGCTATTGATGCCGTAGAAAAAGCCAAATCGGGACACCCAGGACTACCAATGGGTGCGGCACCAATGGCGTTTGTGTTGTGGGACCGCTTTATGCGGTACAATCCCAAAAATCCCAAGTGGTTCAACCGCGATCGCTTTGTATTGTCTGCCGGTCACGGCTCGATGTTGCTGTATGCCCTGCTACACCTGACAGGCTTCGATAGCGTAAGTATTGAAGACATCAAGCAGTTCCGTCAGTGGGAATCCAAAACCCCCGGACACCCGGAAAACTTCATGACCGAAGGTGTAGAAGTTACTACCGGACCATTAGGGCAAGGAATTGCCAATGCTGTCGGTTTAGCAATGGCAGAAGCGCATCTAGCCGCTAAATTCAACAAACCCGATGCCAAGATTGTTGACCACTACACCTATGTAATTTTGGGTGACGGTTGCAACATGGAAGGCATTTCTGGTGAAGCTTGTTCTTTCGCAGGACACTTGGGATTAGGCAAACTCATCGCTCTGTACGACGACAACCACATCTCTATCGATGGTTCTACAGATGTAGCATTCACCGAAGATGTTTCCAAGCGCTTTGAAGCATACGGCTGGCACGTTTTACATGTCAAAGATGGTAATAAAGATTTAGCCGCAATTGAAAAGGCGATCGCCGAAGCCAAATCTGTCACCGACAAGCCGACCATGATTAAGGTCACAACCACCATCGGTTACGGTTCTCCCAACAAACAAAACACCGCAGGCATTCACGGTGCAGCGTTGGGTGGCGATGAAGTAACTCTAACCCGGAATAACTTAGAGTGGACATACGAGCCTTTCGTACTTCCAGAAGATGCCAAAAATCACATGGGTAAAGCCGTTGAGCGCGGTGCTAACTACGAAGCTGAGTGGAAGAAGACTTTTGGCGATTACAAAGCCAAATACGCCGAAGAAGCCGCTCTATTTGAACGTTTCATTAGTGGCAAACTTCCCGACGGTTGGGACAAAGTACTACCTACCTACACCCCGGAAGACAAAGGATTACCCACCCGCAAACACTCAGAAAACTGCCTCAACAAAATAGCAAAAGTTTTACCTGAGTTAATTGGTGGTTCCGCTGACTTAACCCACTCCAACCTGACCGAAATCAAAGGCACCGGCGATTTCCAAAAAGGGCAATACCAAAACCCCAACATCCACTTTGGTGTGCGGGAACACGCTATGGGTGCAATTTGTAACGGTATAGCGCTGCATCAATCAGGATTAATTCCTTACGGTGCGACCTTTTTGATTTTCACAGATTACATGCGTGCTGCCATCCGCTTATCTGCTTTGTCTCAAGCGGGTTCGATTTGGGTGATGACTCACGACTCGATTGGACAAGGTGAAGATGGTCCAACGCACCAACCGATTGAAACTCTAGCTTCTTTGCGAGCGATTCCTAGCTTAACAGTGATTCGCCCCGCAGACGGAAACGAATGTTCTGGAGCTTACAAAGTAGCGATCGAAAATTCGAAGGAAAACGCTCCCACTTTGTTAGCTTTCACTCGTCAAAATGTCCCCAACTTGGCAGGTACATCAATTGAGGGCGTGACTAAGGGTGCATACACTGTGGTAGATTCTCAGGGTACACCAGAGTTGATTTTGATTGGTACTGGTTCGGAATTGAGCCTGTGTGTCACCGCAGCTGAGAAACTGACCAGCGAAGGCAAGAAAGTCCGTGTTGTCTCGATGCCTTCTTGGGAACTGTTTGAAGCACAGGATGCGGCTTATAAAGAGTCTGTTTTGCCTAAATCCGTCACCAAGCGTGTGTCTGTAGAAGCTGCCGCTAGTTTCGGCTGGCACAAGTATGTCGGCATGGAAGGTGATTGTGTTTGTATCGATCGCTTTGGTGCTTCGGCTCCAGGCAATGTTTGTTTAGAGAAGTTTGGCTTTAGTGTTGAGAATGTGTTAGCAACAGCTAAGAAAGTTTTGGGTTAATTCGCAATAGATTAATCTCGTTTTTTTAAGGGGTGGGCATTTTGCCTACCTCTTTTTTTAACGCAGAGGAGCGCTGAGGTTTACGCGGGGGGACGCAAAGGAGGAAGATGATATAGACCTGAAAGCGATACATTTAGATATGCTAAATTCCTGAACAAGAAAGCAAATAATATTTTATATAACTTAATGTAATGATTAATAATAGGGGGATACCTGCGGCACGCGGGTACGCGATCGCGTTATAATATCTAATAGACTTCCAAAATATAGTACAAAAGTACTAAAATAATAAATTACTATTTATACTGAGAGGCAGTATGAAAGCAGAGCTTCTCAAGAGATTTTTTAGGGCGATCGCTAGTTCAGATCAAGAGGCGATTAATAAGCTTACATACCTAGTGATTGAGGAAGAGCGTAGCAAGGGACATACTCTCTTAGCTGACCAGTTAGAGAATATCACTAAAAAGAGCCAGAAAGAGAAGTCTACCGACATCAGCAAACCTGTTTCCTCAGTACCAGACACCTTACAAGGGTTAACTGAATTACCAACCAGTAAGCGATTTAATCTTCCCCTAGTAACTATCATACCGAGGGATAATCTACGGCATCATATGGTGTTGCCGGAAAATATTGAAAAACGTTTCTGCCGAATTGAGCGTGAGTATGCAGCAAGAGATAGACTTGCTCATCATGGACTGCGTTACAGGCAAAAAATTCTGCTCTATGGTCCCCCTGGCTGTGGAAAGACGCTAGGAGCAGAACGTTTAGCTTGGAATACAGGTTTACCACTCCTGAAAGTGCGATTTGATGCAATGGTGTCGTCTTTTTTAGGTGAAACTGCGAGCAATTTGAGACTTGTATTTGAGGATGCTTCCAAAAATCCATGTTTACTGTTTCTTGATGAATGTGACTCAATTGCTAAGTCACGAGAAGACTCTCAAGAAGTAGGAGAAATTAAGCGGGTAGTTAATACATTTCTGCAAATCTTGGATGAATATCAACCTTCTTCGGGGCTTTTGGTAGCAGCAACGAACCTAAATAAATCTCTAGATACTGCCCTTTGGAGAAGATTTGATGACTTAATTGCAGTACCAAAACCCGGAGAACAAGAGCTAGAATTTATACTAAAGGAAACATTATCTGCAATTGAAGTGGGATCTATCAACTGGTCAAGGATCATTGAGCAGATGAAAGATTTTTCTGCGGCTCAAGCTGTGAGGGTTGCACAGGATGCAGCTAAACGAGCAATCCTTGAACGAGAGGAGCTAGTTATTCACGAACACTTAGAAGAAGCGATCGCAGAAATCAAAGTTTCCTAGTACTAATTTTTGGTGTCGGAGAAATAAATGGTTGAAAGTTCTCAGGGTTTTCCGCATATCGATCTCAGATTGACAGACAAGGGTACAGCAAAATCTCTAGGTGGCGGTGGTAATAAAAAAGATACTCAGACACATATAAATTTGTCTAATCGGCAGGGACACGGAAGTAAAATCCAACAATTAGTATCTTCTCTAATTTCCGATTGGGAAATAACTCAACAGCAACAGGAAGAAGATAAAAAACTCATACTTCCTGATTCCATACCTTTAATACTACAGATTGACCCGGAAACTTTCGATTTAGATGATCTAAGAACTTCCGAGATAGAAATAATATCGGAGTTAGAAGATGGATATATTATCGGTGCGTCTGCGGATACCAACCTTACTGAACTTCAAAAGAAAATAGAAAAATTTTTTAATGAGCAAAAAGGTGGTGGTGTAATTGCAAAAATATTGAATATTCTTGACAAAAATCAGCGCCCAGAATTTATTTTATCTTCAAAGTTATTACAGGAATGGGATCAAATAAAGGATGAACAGGTTTATGTTGTTGAAGTAGGTATATCTTGTTTAGGAACTACAACAAAATTAAGTGATTATCCAGAACAGAAGAATTATAAAAAATCTGAAAATTATGCAAAAGCAATCAACAAATGGATTAGTAATCGTAATGTGACATATGAGGAATGGGATGATTTGGCATCAAATAGACAACAAGACTTGATTAATTTTATTAGCAATCCTAAATATAAATATAATGGGAAGCTTTTAAGTAGCTTTATTGAAGATAATCCTCCTCAATTTTCTGAAGCACCAGACAGTTTTTCATGCCTAATTCAAATCTCTGGTCTATGCTTAAAAGATTTGGTATTTAATTTTTCTTATATCTTTGAAGTAACTGAAAAAGATAACATTGCTGAACCATTTTTTCCTAATGGGGAAATATCTAATATTAGTAATATATCTTTAGTTTTACAAGCACCAAAAACAAATGCACCTAACGTCTGTGTAATTGATAGCGGTATTCAAGAGCAGCATCGTCTTTTAAAAAATGCTATTGATTCAAATAACTCAAAATCTTGGATTCCTTTAGAATTAAACTTAACTGCTGATCTGGTGAGTAATGGTGGTCATGGAACCAGAGTTGCTGGAGCAGTGCTTTATCCAATAAGTGTGCCTCGGAGCGGAACTCATCAAGCAATTTGTTGGCTTCAAAATGCAAGAGTGCTGGATAGTAATTGTAGATTATCCGATAAATTATATCCGCCTATACTCCTAGAAAACATCGTAGAGTTCTACTATAGTCAAACAGGAACAAGAATTTTTAACCACTCTATTAATGGAGATGTTCCTTGTAGAACTAGGTATATGAGTGCCTGGGCAGCAGCTATTGATAAATTAACATATGAAAAAGATATTCTTTTCATAGTATCTGCTGGAAATATTCCTATAGAAAGTCACCGAATTTCAACAAGACTATCTGTTAAATCTCATATTTTAGCAGGTAGACCTTACCCAGACTATCTTTCTGAGAACTCTTGTAGGATTGCTAATCCAGCACAAAGCCTTCAAGCATTAACTGTTGGCTCAATTACTCGAAATTCTTTCCGTGACTTATCTTGGTCTTCATTAGGAGAAAAAGACCAACCATCAGCATTTTCTTGCTCTGGGTTGGGTATATGGAACACGATTAAACCAGAGGTGGTTGAGTATGGTGGTGATCTTGTGAAAGATGAAGGTCAGCCACCAAACATTACTTGTATCGCAGGTACAGGTCCTGAGTTAGTAAGGTCAACCTTAGGTACTGGTTCTACTCCTATAGTTGCCTCTGATACTTTTGGAACTTCATTCGCAACACCAAAAGTAAGCCATATTGCGGCTTGTCTTGCTGCTGAGTTTCCTGAGGAAAAATGCTTATTATATCGGGCATTAATTGTTCAATCAGCCCGATGGCCAGAATGGGCTATAGCAAAGAGTGATGAAGAAAAGAAGAATGTTATTCGTCAAATTGGGTATGGTATTCCAAACCTTGAGCGTGCCTTAAGTAATACTCCAAATCGTAGTACATTAATTACACGAGGAGAACAGCTAATTAAAGCTGGAGATGCTCATATTTATCAGGTAAAATTACCGGATAGTCTGAGATCCCCTGGAGAAGAGTTTGATATTCTTATAGAAATTAGTTTGTCATATAAAGCTGAACCGCGTCGAACTCGGCGTAATAGAAGAAAGTACCTTTCAACTTGGCTTGACTGGGAGTGTAGTAAGCAAGGAGAAGATCCAAAGCATTTTCTTGGCAGGGTTTTAGCTAATTACAATGTGCCAAAAGATGCTGACAAGGGGGATGAACTCTTTACATGGACTCTTGGTAAAGAGAAGCATTATAAAACAATCAAAAATGTATCAAGAAGTATAGGAACAATTCAGAAGGATTGGGCTTTGGTGAAATCTTATAACCTTAGAGATGCATTCTGTATTGCAGTAGTAGGGCATGAAGGTTGGAATAATGATCCATACGCTGAGGTTCCATACTCTCTTGTTGTAAGTTTTGAAGCGATACAAGCTGGTGTTCTAATTTATACGCCTTTTGTTGAAGCTCAAGTTGAAACAGAAGTTCAGGCTGAGGTAGAGATTCAATCTCTATAGTGGGTCGCGATCGAGCGATCGCCTGCTTTATCATTGACATTATCCGATAGCATCAAGGGGTGTAGAATTGGGAATTTGGCACGATCGCTATCAAAATCTAGAATTACCCTGGTGGGATAATCAGGGAAGCTCGCTTCTGACAACATGGGAAAATACGCAACGTTGCCAGCGCTCGTTAAAAGAATTCGGCGTTAACCCGCGATGAGTTAGTATGATTCTGAGCGGGCGGAAACTAAACGCCTGGTTTACACAATAATTAAACGAGTCAAACAAAGCTCGTGACTTGTAGAAGCGATCGCGTTAGAATCTTGTCACGCTTTTCTATAAAAAAAAAGGAAAGCCCGCTTGGGGAATATAAAGCATGTCATTCCAACGACATAGCCGGGAAATCCGCCTTAAACTATGTAGCCGATCGCGGCTCAAAAATGTAAAAATAGTATATCTGTTCTACTCATTTCCAATTTAGACTCCTTAAATCCATATATTATTTAGAGGCAGGAATGGCTACTAACACCACTGATAATGCAGGGAAGCAAAAAGCCCTCAGCATGGTACTCACCCAAATTGAGCGTAGCTTTGGTAAAGGAGCAATCATGCGCCTCGGTGACGCTACCAGAATGCGTGTGGAAACGATTTCGAGTGGAGCGCTCACCCTGGATCTAGCATTGGGCGGCGGTTTACCCAAGGGGCGCGTAATTGAAATTTATGGACCAGAAAGTTCTGGTAAGACAACGGTAGCGCTACACGCAGTCGCCGAAGTGCAAAAAGAAGGCGGTATCGCCGCTTATGTTGATGCAGAACACGCCCTAGACCCGACTTATGCGGCGGCATTGGGTGTTGATATTGACAACTTGCTGATTTCTCAACCTGACACCGGAGAATCTGCTTTAGAAATTGTCGATCAACTCGTCCGCTCCGCTGCCGTTGACATTGTAGTTATCGACTCGGTAGCAGCATTGGTTCCCCGCGCTGAAATTGAAGGCGAAATGGGAGACGTCCACGTTGGTTTGCAAGCGAGATTGATGAGCCAAGCCCTACGTAAAATAACGGGTAATATTGGTAAATCTGGTTGCACAGTAATTTTTATTAACCAGTTGCGGCAAAAAATCGGCGTCACCTACGGTAGCCCAGAAACTACAACTGGCGGTAATGCCTTAAAGTTTTACGCTTCGGTGCGTTTGGATATTCGTCGAATTCAAACCTTGAAAAAAGGCACAGATGAATTTGGCAACCGCGTCAAAGTCAAAGTTGCTAAAAACAAAGTAGCGCCGCCTTTTAGAATCGCGGAATTTGACATTATTTTTGGTAAAGGCATTTCTACCATAGGTTGTATTGTTGACATAGCAGAAGAAACTGGTATCTTGGTTCGTAAGGGAGCATGGTATAGCTACAACGGTGAGAACATCTCTCAAGGTCGAGACAACGCCATCAAGTACCTAGAAGAAAAGCCGGAATTTGCTGACCAAATTAAGAAGCAGGTTCGTGAAAAGCTAGACATGGGGGCTGTCGTTTCGGCTAATTCTGTCAAGAAGGCAGAGGAAGACGAAGAGGATGAAGTCGAAGAATTAGAGGAATAACACTTACAAGATTCGGTAAAGCGTGTTTTCGCTTTTTATTAGCTTGAAGGCTAGGGAAGTCGCAGAATTCTGGGTGCGACTTGTAAAAAAAAACAAACTGATTAGGCTAATTTACAATAAAAGACGCTTTCTCCACTGCGGAAAGCGTCTTTCGTCGTAGTGATATCAAAACGTATATTCTCAAATTATTCAGTTAAAAGATATAAAAATGCTAATTAATTCAAGACATATACCCGGATTTGGATAAATTCAGCGATTGAGCAGAAAAACTTGGCTCATTTCCAAACCATACTTGATCTAAATCATTTTCACTAAAGCTGTAGCCCAGATTAGCCGCAAAATCAACAATCTTGGTTTTGTCCCAATGATAGCTGCCTAAAAACCCCAGACGACAGCACTTATTGTAATATTGCTCGTAAATAGCTTGGTTTGAACTCACAAGGTCATAAAAAGCATCAACCTGTTCTAAAGACATAGAATTTCTCCTTTGTTGATTGTTATTTGTGCATTCATTAAAAAACTACATTACTTTACTAGATAATTCCAGATTTCATAATCGACTCCAATACCGCAGTATAAATAAAAATTTAACCGTAGTAAGCACTTCAGTGCTTAAAAGTGCTTAAAAATGAATGCAATTGAGCGGTAAACCGCTCACTACGAACAATAATTACATTTTATATTTAATTGCGCCACTTACTTACTGACATATATTAAGTATTTTTTGAGAAATAATTTTCTTCAAATAATCGATTTATAAGCGTTTGACCATTAACATACACGGATTATCTTCGCCCCAAAGTTGTGTAAATACTTCTAAAGGTCTAAATCCCATACTGAAATAAAAAGCTCTTGTTTGTGCATAAAATGTATCTGAGTGAGAAGAAGCAAGGGTTTTAACCTGCCAGTATTCTATACTCTGCTGACGTAGAATTGACTCTACACGGTTCACTAACGCACGACCAATACCTTGACGGTGATATTCGGGATGAACGCCCATAATATACAGTTCCGCTGCGTATTCATTATGCTGCTTGAAGGTAATAAAACCTACACACTCATTATCTACTACCGCAAGTAAAGTTGGTAGCCTTTCCATCTCTGTCAGGTATTGAATTAGCGCTGTCTCTTTCTTGAACCATTGCGGTAACGCTCGAAGTATTGATTCACAAACCTCAGCTTTGTCGTAAAAGGGACCTGGGAGTTCTATATTACTTAGTTTCATGTCCGATAAAAACACCGTAACGGTTATAGAGACGTTCCGGTGGAACGGTTTTAGAGACGTTCCCGTGGAACGGTTATAGAGACGTTCCGGTGGAACGGTTTTAGAGACGTTCCCGTGGAACGGTTTTAGAGACGTTCCGGTGGAACGGTTATAGAGACGTTCCGGTGGAACGTCTCTACAATGTTTTTGTGCGAAATTATTTAATTCCTCAATTAGCCGGTAAATACCTCAGCCGGCAAGCGATTGAAAGACAAGCGCTCATTTTGCACATCGACAAAAATGGTGTCACCATCATTGAATTCACCACGCAAGATAGCTTTGGCAATTTGAGTTTCTAACTCCCGCTGAATTGCTCTCTTCAAAGGACGTGCGCCAAATACAGGGTCATATCCTACTTCTGCCAAAAAGTCAAGAGCGGAATCGGAGAGTTTGAGAGAAATCTTGCGATCGCTCAATCTTTGTCGCAGTCTATTTACTTGCAACTGCACAATATGCCGCAATTCGCTTCTGTGCAATGCATGGAAGATAATTGTTTCGTCAATGCGGTTGAGAAACTCCGGACGGAAGCTATTTCGCATCGCCTCCATCACGCGATGACGCATTTCATCATAACGTGAATCATCCCCCGCCACATCTAAAATATACTGAGAACCGATGTTGCTGGTCATAATGATGATCGTGTTTTTGAAGTCAACTTTATGACCTTGGGCATCAGTTACACGTCCATCATCAAGAATTTGCAGGAAGATATTAAATACATCGGGGTGTGCTTTTTCGATTTCGTCGAATAGCAGCACCGCATAAGGACGACGGCGAATTGCTTCGGTGAGTTGTCCGCCTTCATCGTATCCCACGTATCCGGGAGGCGCACCGATGAGGCGAGAAACTGCGTGTTTCTCCATATATTCAGACATATCAATTCGCACTAGCGATTCTTCCGTGTCGAAGAGATATGCTGCTAGCGCTTTCGCTAATTCAGTTTTACCCACACCGGTAGGACCGAGGAAAATAAAGCTAGCAATGGGACGATTGGGATCTGCAAGTCCAGCACGCGATCGCTGAATTGCATCCGCTACAGCTGTTACTGCTTCATTTTGTCCCACAACGCGGTGGTGCAGTTCATCTTCTAATTGCAGCAGTTTCTCCTTCTCAGATTCCACCAACTTGCTGATGGGAATCCCCGTCCACTTAGAAATAACTTCCGCAATATCAGCTTCGGTTACTTCTTCTCGCAACAGTGATTTTCCACTGTGTTGAGTTTGTGCAAGTTCACTTTCTGCGGCTTCTAATCGACGATGTAAATCTGTTAATTTGCCATATTTCAACTCAGCAGCGCGGTTCAGATCGTAGTCGCGTTCTGCTTGTTGAATTTCCAGATTTACCCGTTCAATCTCTTGTTTAACAGACTGAATTTTGGTGATAATATCTTTTTCAGACTGCCATTGAGTATCGAGGGTTCTTTGTTCTTCTTTAAAATCCGCAAGTTCTTTTTCTAGTCTTTCTAAACGTTCACGAGAACCTGCATCGCTTTCTTTTTGGAGAGAAAGCCTTTCCATTTCTAATTGGAGAATTTTGCGGTCGATTTCGTCGAGTTCTTCGGGTTTGGAGGTAATCTCCATTTTCAGTCTCGCTGCCGCTTCGTCTACCAAGTCGATGGCTTTATCGGGAAGAAAGCGATCGCTAATATATCGACTCGACAAGATAGCAGCTGCCACTAAAGCACTATCAGAAATCTTTACCCCGTGGTGGTTTTCATAACGTTCTCTCAACCCCCGCAGAATCGAAATAGTATCGGATACACTCGGTTGATCGACATAAACCTGCTGGAAACGTCTTTCCAAAGCGGCATCTTTTTCGATATACTTGCGGTATTCATCAAGAGTTGTTGCCCCAATACAGCGCAATTCACCCCGCGCTAACATCGGTTTTAACAAGTTACCTGCGTCCATCGCACCTTGAGTTGCACCGGCACCGACTACGGTGTGAATTTCATCGATAAATAATACAATATTGCCGCCAGATTCCGTAACTTCTTTTAAAACTGCTTTGAGACGTTCTTCAAATTCACCCCGGAATTTTGCCCCGGCAATCAAAGCACCCATATCTAAAGCTATCAGCTTGCGGTCTTTGAGGGACTGAGGTACGTCACCTGCAATGATGCGCTGTGCTAGTCCTTCAGCGATCGCAGTTTTACCAACACCAGGTTCCCCAATCAGGACGGGGTTATTTTTGGTACGACGGGAGAGAATTTGGATGGTACGGCGAATTTCATCATCTCGCCCAATCACTGGATCAAGTTTACCTTGACGGGCAGCTTCTGTGAGGTCACGCCCATATTTTTCCAGTGCTTCATATTTGCCTTCTGGATTTTGGTCGGTCACTTTCTGGTTCCCACGAATTTGTTTAATGATATTCTTTAATTTGCCTTCGTCTAGTCCAAATTCTTGGAATAGACTTTTGCCAAAGCGGTCATCTTTGGCGTAGGACAGTAATAAGTGTTCAATTGAGATGTATTCGTCTTGAAATTCTTTGCGATAGCCATCAGCGCGATCTAGCAGAGTATCCAAGCTGCGTCCTAAGTAGACGGAACTGCTGCTACCGGATACTTTTGGCTGACGTTGAATGAATTGTTCAGTGCGATCGCGCAGTTTTTGGAGATTTACACCCGTTTTAGTAAAAACACCGCTAGCGAGTCCTTCTTGTTCTAGCAGCGCTTTCATCAAGTGTTCGCTTTCGATCTGCTGTAGTTGATATTGTTTGGCAATATCTGGAGTGTGGGCGATCGCTTCCCAGGCTTTTTCGGTAAATTGGTTCGGGTTAGTGGGTTGCATAAACTTTTGACTCAACTAACTAATGAAGGCGTTTAAACAGCGCTTCTGTGAAAAACAATAAAATTTTTTCTGATAAACTGATTGTAAAAAGACGGGCACAACTACGAAGATCGGTCTTCACGTCATTCTCAAGTAGGATTACCGTCCGGCAGAAAACCTCACTCCCTTCCCCTCTCCTTACACTGCGTAGAGGGGTGTCCGGAACGGATGGGGTGAGGTTCTGTGGCAGCATCCCAAATCTGAATTATTTCAACAGCTTATGTCACAATAACTGTAGCTTTGTCGGACTACAAACTATGGATTGGCGAGAGTATATTCATCTAAACCCGAAAATCCTGCTTGGTAAACCGACTGTGAGAGAAACAAGGCTTTCAGTCGAGTTTTTGTTGGGGTTGTTTGCTGCGGGGTGGACAGAACAACAAGTGCTAGAAAATTATCCCACCCTCACCCCTGAAGCATTACGTGCGGTATTTGCTGTGGATTAATTTTTACCACCTTATGAACAGATCAAGAACAAAAACTCTAGCTAGAGAAAAAGCTAACGGCGATATTAAACGTCGTCTACAAGTTTTATTAAAAGGTCAAAACTAATTTTTATCACAGGATAAATAAGCTGATGAATACCGAACAACTGTTACTTGATAAATGGCGAGATTTAACCGCAGATAAACAGCAAGAAGTTTTAGATTTTGTCGATTTTATCTGGCACAAATCTATCCCAGAAAAACACGCTCTACCCCTAAATTCTCTGACGACAGCAGAACGGGTTAAACGGTGGATAGATTGGGCAGAAAGCCATGACAAAGATAGCCCAGGACTTCCAGATGAAGCCCTACGCCGTGACAGCATTTATGAGGATTGATGGCTAGATATCTTCTTGATACCAATATTCTTTTAAGGTCTAGTGACCCCAATTCACCTAGCTACTCTCTAGCCGTCAATACAGTAGCGCGTCTCATCTCCCAAGGACATGAATGTGTGATTACTGCTCAAGTTTTAATTGAATTCTGGGTAGTAGCCACCCGTCCAGTTAATGTCAATGGATTAGGGTGGAGTGTTGAAAGAACTGAAAACGAAATCAATCAACTTCTGAGCCAGTTCTTATTAATCGAAGAAACTCCCCTAATTTTTCCCAATTGGTTACAGTTAGTTACAAGTTATAGAGTGATGGGAAAAAGAACCCATGACACCCGACTAATGGCTGTAATGAAAACACACGGAATTACTCAAATATTAACTTTCAATCCCGACGATTTTATTAAAACTCCTGAGATTATTATTGTTCATCCTAATCAAGTGATTTAATCTCTACCGTAATTTCTGCGATGCTTGTTCAGCGAGAATTTTATCGTGATTTACTGAGGTATCTTGAAAACCACTTACCTTTGGTGCAGGAATGAGATGTAAGGAAACTTCGCGCATATAAGAATTCAGAGCATCACTTAGCTCATCTGGTAGTGTAATGTTTATAGATTCCATAAGCTACTGACACTAAGTGGCAATCAATGGTAGAACCCGTCCGAAGCGAACCAAACGAAGCAATATCATTGATTATAAGCTACGCAATCTTAATGCAGGGCGATGTTATGTTAATGCAAGGCGATGCAATGCCAATGCAGAGCGATGCAATCTTAATGCAGAGCCATGTTATGTTAATGCAAGGCGATGCAATGCCAATGCAGAGCGATGCAATCTTAATGCAGAGCCATGTTATGTTAATGCAGGGCGATGTTATGTTAATGCAGAGCGGTGAGACAAATTCATCTTCTTAATCAGCAACACCTAAAATCGCTCAAACAGCCACCCATCCCCAACAATCTCCTCTAGGCGTTGAAGCGATCGCGGGATATAATATTCTGGATCGTTCAGCCGTTGCTGCACAAACCAAGTATCAAAAGCTTCTTGCGTCTCAATACCTTGGGCACCTGCTGCCCCTAAAATCATCTTGAAACTACGCTCCTGGAGTTCCTCTAACTGCGGATGATTTTCACCGCGTTGGTTGCAAAAGAGCATTGCCGTTGTCCCTAGCAAAGCTTCCATTTCATCACCTTGAGGTACAGCGTTATACAAAAGACGAATTAGCTGAATTGTATCTGTTAAAGGAGCCTGAATTTTTAGCGTCAGCCAAGTTGCTTGAGCCAGGTAAACCAAACCGTTGCTTTCATCTGCTACGCTTAAGTTACCTAGAACTGTTACCAAATTAATATAAGCACGAATCTGTGCAAGTGCTGAAGCAGCTTGTAGATTTAAGTCTAACTGCCTAACCTTATCTCCAGTTTGACCTGCCAAGTAAGCCATACTTGCCAGAGTAACAGCTTTAACTTTAACATTGTTAATCCGCTCTGTTATTTCCAACGATTGCTGATAAAGTGTGATCGCACCATCAATATCTCCCCCTTGGGCAATTAAACCTGCCATTTGGTGCAAAGTCGCAGCTTTACCACCAACATTGTTAATCCGCTCTGTTATTTCCAACGATTGCTGATAAAGTGTGATCGCACCATCAATATCTCCCCCTTGGGCAATTAAACCTGCCATTTGGTGCAAAGTCGCAGCTTTACCTTTAACATCGTTAATCTGTTCATATATTTCCAAGGATTGCTGATAAAGTGCGATCGCACCATCAACATCTCCCCCTTGGGCAATTAAATATGCCATTTCGTGCAAAGTCGCAGCTTTACCACCAACATTGTTAATCCGCTCTTTTATTTCCAACGATTGCTGATAAAGTGCGATCGCACCTTCAATATCTCCGCTTTGGGCAATTAAACCTGCCATTGCGTGCAAAGTCGCAGCTTTACCTTTAACATCGTTAATCTGCTCTTCTATTTCCAACGATTGCTGATAAAGTGCGATCGCACCTTCAATATCTCCGCTTTGGGCAATTAAACCTGCCATTGCGTGCAAAGTCGCAGCTTTACCTTTAACATCGTTAATCTGCTCTTCTATTTCCAACGATTGCTGATAAAGTGCGATCGCACCATCAACATCTCCCCTTTGGGCAATTAAATCAGCCATTTGGTGCAAAGTCGCAGCTTTAACTTTAACATCGTTAATCTGCTCTTCTATTTCCAAGGATTGCTGATAAAGTGCGATCGCACCTTCAATATCTCCCCCTTGGGCTATTAAATATGCCATTGCGTGCAAAGTCGCAGCTTTACCACCAACATCGTTAATCTGTTCATATATTTCCAACGATTGCTGATAAAGTGCGATCGCACCTTCAATATCTCCCCCTTGGGCTATTAAACCAGCCATGTTGCTCAAAGTCGCAGCTTTGCGGATGTCGTCCTCTTCCGGACAAAGGTCTAAAGCTTGCTGATAATGAGTTAAAGCATCCTCAACTTTGCCCAAAACCGCTTCAGCACGGGCGATGGTTCCCAAGATGCGGTAGTCTACATATTGCATTAGTTGTTGACAAAGCTGCACCGCTTCCATAAATCGGGAAGCATTCACCCAACTTGTTGCAATATTGTCCCCAACGCTGACGGCTATTTCTTGCTCATCTGCTAACAGTCCCAAACGCACAATTTCCAGTCTTTCAGCTTCGGTGCTTTCCTCAGAATCCTCCCACCATACTTTATATAGTTTCCTTGCCGCTTGCTGTCGGGTTGTTTGCCATTCCTCCTCATTTAACACCGGTTGCAGCAACAATTCTAAAATCGTCGCGACTCGATAAGTCGCTGTCTGGTTTGCGTAAGTCGTGGCTGATTCTACCAAACTAAGGCTGACGAGTTTAGTCATAACCGCCAGGAAATTAATTTCCTGGCTCATAGCTGAAGTCCGCTCAAGCGGACTAGAAATTGTCTGTGCTAAATCCTCAGTCCTCTTTAGAGGACTTTCGCTATTAGCCTGGGAATTTGATTCCCAGGCGGTAATGTCAGACGTCGAGGAACTAGAAATTGTCTGTGCTAAATCCTCAGTCCTCTTTAGAGGACTTTCGCTATTAGCCTGGGAATTTGATTCCCAGGCGGTATCGGTTGAGGTTGCAGCCTTTACAATATCCTCCGTCACAGGCAAACGAAACACGCTCAACCGCGCCAGAAATTTTCGCTCATCCTCATTTAACGCCTTGAGGAGTGTTTCCGCCAAAATATTTTCTCGAAATTGCTGCTGAGTCGCTTCTAATTTCGTCAACAACTCATCCGCAGCTAAACCCGGTTTCTTGACTACATCCAATAGCCATTTCAACAAGCGCGGATTTCCGTCGGCAATTCTTATTATCCGTTGTTCGTGTACCTGTTGTTTAACTTCTTTTTCTAAATCCCGGCAGATTTTATCAACATCCGCCGGATTCATTGCCGCTAAAGATTCCAAATGCAGGCGGTGAGGTGGCAGAGTGTCTGCTTTCAAATAGCGACAAGTGACAATCAACCGACTCTTAGCTTGATTTTCCGCCAATGCCGCACATAAAGCTTCTAACACCCCATAAGCTTGTGCCGTCATCCGCAGCGAACCATCTTCAATATTCTTTTGGGGAATGTTCTGCTCAAAGTCATCCAAAACCAACAACAAAGGCTTATCGTGTGTGTCTTCGATCGCCTCAAAAAAGTTCTGCAACCGTCCTTTAAAAGAAATTCCCGGCTGATTTAACAAAGCCGGCACACCCTCAAACCGGTCAAACTTTCTCGCCAGCTTGTTAATTAAACCTACCTCATCCACAGGTCCAATCAACACCACTCGCTGAAAATTTGGACGCTGGGACTCCACTCGTGTACACAACCGCGCTGCAAGGGAACTTTTACCCAAGCCACCCATCCCAGCAATAAACACGCCGATATTGTCGCTAGTTTGCCGCAATGCCCGCAAACACCGCTGCAAAGCGCGTCTACGTCCAACAAATTCCCCCCGACTGGCGACTTTGACGATGTTGTTTTCATCCAGAAATTCGCTCTCAGAAGGTATAAATTTCAGCTTCTCACGCTTCTGAAAATTCAGTGGTGTTACTAACTCCGCAATTGGACGATTATCCCGATAAATCCGCAATAAATGCCAGTCAGAACATCTTTGCGAAATCATCTCCCACTGTGCTGCTTTGACCGCATCTTCCACCGTCGCACCCGTCGCCAAAGCGTGATAAAATGCCTTTGCCGCAATAATACCCGTGTTATCATAAACCGGACGCGCCCAGCCCAAAACGATCGCCGCACCCGCTTTCACCAAAGCCTGCGCCATCGAAGGTACTGTTCCCTTATTGGCAACTTGCCCAGTGTGACAGCCAGAGAGAAACACCACACGCGGAAAGCGTTTCTTGAAGGCTTTCGCCAAATCCTCAACGGTAGTAAATTGCACATTACCTACTTCATCCTCAGTGATAAAGCAGGGTGTGTAATCCTTGATTTTGGTATTTTTGGGCAGATAGCCACCGAAATCTTTTTCTGTGTAAATTACACCATGTCCCGTCAAATGGAACACATCAAAATAATCTGCTGCGTATGACTGAACCAAATTCGTCAACTCAGCCACCGAACCGCTTTCTTCCACAATCAACGCTAAAGGCTGTTCTTTCGTCGCTGTGAGAATATTCGCTTCTTCTTGCTCAAATTGTAACGGTGCAATTCCTGGATGTTCTGGAGAAGTTGCCATAAACAACAGCCGCAACGGACGATTTGCCACCTCAGCAACTTTGGTGTTACGCTGCTGCACAGAACGCACTGGTAACACGGCAATATCTTGCCGTTGGAGTAAAAACCCCGTGCGATCGCGTAGCAATTCCCAAGGCAAATGTGCCAATCCCAAAGCTACACGTTCCGTTTCTGGGTTCAATCCCTGCGCTTCGCTAGTTTGGATTAAATCTAGATAAATCGTTTGTTCATCCGTCTCATCCAGCGCATTTCTCAGCCATCCTTCCTTGCCATCCAGCCAAGAATAAAGCTGTCGTCCAATTTCGGTAAGATAGGATAGGCGATCGCTCTCCTTTGAGTAATAATTTTGCTCACACTGCTCAATTAATGCTAATAACTCTGCTTCATCCAGCCCACGTGACCCATAATCACAGCGCAATTCAAAAGTTTGCTGTTGACTAAGCGCGAAAGTGAAGGTTACAGCCATAACTTGAATCAGTACATTCCACAATCACTTCACAGTGTAATCACAAAATTCCCGAATTTATAAGGAATCTTGCTAAATTCTTTCTCTTCCCCCCCCCACCCCCCCCTCACCC
>NZ_JAOWRF010000139.1 GCF_025753815.1 Plectonema radiosum NIES-515
TTTACGGGTGGTTAGATTCGGTGACTTCTTCATGAAGAGGGGTTCATGGGAAAGGGGAAAGGGGGAAAGGGGAAAGAAATAGTTCGGGGATTGTAAAGATCGGACAATTAGAGACCTCCTTTATAAGGGGACTTTAAACCCGTACAGGGGGTCATATAAGAAAAAACTTTACGGGTGTTTTAAATAACTCCATACATGAGTCCCTTTTTTAAGAGGGGTAAAGGGTAAAGGGACTCATGTGTGGAAATAAAGCGCTTTCCTTGAGCGGTGGACTGTACCGTCCCGTTGAAGTTTGTAAGAAGACTTATTTAAATACATGTATCATATTTTTCTTCCCCCTTCCCCCCTTTCCCCCTTCCCAGATGGTAAAAGTTGTCACCGCAGGACAGCAACCCATCAGCCATTAATCTGGTGGACTACTAGTAGAGCGAATTTGGCGATCGCATAGCGTTTTTGAAAAAGAAGCGGTACTAGTAGCCGCAGCACGAGCATTGTTTAATGAATTTAGATTGGTGAAAGTATTATGTTGGCTCAATTCCAGAGCTTGTATCCCAACGGGAGTCTTATTTCTGAATTAGTAGAAATTTTCTGTGGAAAATATATTGTCCGGGCAAGCGTACAAATTGAAGGTGTAATTCGTGCTACCGGTATGGCAGCAGCAGAAACAGTCGAAGCAGCAGAAGATCAAGCAAGAAATCGAGCGTTGATGGTTTTGGGATTGACTTCCTCTGAATCGGGATCGACGGTATCCGCAAAACCAATGCAGGTGCAAAACAACCCTCATCCTGCTTTGAACACAACTGTCTCTGATGTAAATTCTGTAGAACAAACAGAAGCGATCGCTTCTGTTCAAACTCCATCACCAGTTTACGCACCCACTACACAACCAGAGGTGACTTCTTTCAGCGACACTTACAACCAAGACTTAGAGCCTCGCTTTGCTATGACTAGCAACCAAGAGCCAGAATATGATATACCGATGCAAAATTGGGCTATGCTGGACGACAGCAGCGAAGTTGAAGAGAATCCGTTATCAACGCCTGCTGCTAGTAACGTTAGACAATTTGCCCCCCGCAGTTATACTCAACCGGAAGATGTAGGTAATCTAAAAAGCAAGAGAAATAATAAAAGCCAACCCATAGACTTGTCGGATGTAATTGCGAAAACAGATGTCGAAATTGAGCGTTTAGGCTGGACAAAAGAACAAGGAAAGGAGCATCTGAAAAAAACCTACGGCAAGCTGGGACGCACTTTGCTCAGTGAAGAGGAATTACTGGACTTTCTGAGATATTTAGAATCGCAACCAGACCCCATAGCCGGATTTTAATTAGATTTGTAGTCAGCGCTTCAACGCTGAAGCGCTAACTATACAAAAACTCTAATTACTACCGATAACAGCCATTGGACGGCTACCAGCCGCATGACGGTCAATCACAGAGTCTATTAAGCCATAGTTCTTGGCTTCCTCTGGGGACATGAAGAAGTCCCGTTCGGTATCTTCAGCAATACGCTCAATTGGCTGACCTGTGTGATCGGCTAAAAACTCATTTAGCTTGCGCTTGTGGTATAAAATTTCGCGTGCTTGAATTTCAATATCAGTCGCTTGTCCTTGGGCGCCACCAAGAGGTTGGTGAATCATAATCCGAGAATGGGGTAGACTCATCCGCTTACCCTTAGCACCCGCGCTGAGAAGAAAAGCACCCATACTCGCGGCTAATCCGGTACAAATTGTACAGACATCTGGGCGGATGTGCTTCATGGTATCAAATATGCCCATACCAGCTGTCACCGAACCACCCGGAGAATTAACGTACATATAAATGTCTTTCTCCGCATCTTCAGCATCTAAAAACAGCAGTTGGGCAACAATCAAGTTGGCTAGATTGCTATCTATTTGTTGTCCCAAAAAGATGATGCGCTCACGTAACAGCCGTGAGTAGATATCAAAGGCTCGTTCGCCTCGACCCGATTGTTCAATAACGATAGGAATCATTTAGCGTGCTTGTACTTATTTTAAATACATTTTATCGATTACATCTGTTGATTGGTTTCGGTAATCTCTCCCGAACTGGGAAGGGGGGGGAGGGGGGGAGGGGGGAAAGAAGAATTATTCTCCTTGTCTGCCTGCCCAATGCGAGCGTGCCCAATGCGAGCGTGCCCCATGCCCATTTCTAACAACAATCATCCGGATGAATCTGCCTAAAGCTGTAAATCGATAGTACGAGGTGCAATGGGGGTAATCAACTCTACTGCAATTGCCATCCACCCAAAGACACAGGAACGTACCATGCTGCAAAAACTTTTGCAAGCCGCTATCATCACTTTTTTACTTCATTTGTTAGCGGGACTTAGCCAAAATAGTTCTATTCATCCTAAAACAGAATCATCTTTAAATACAAAGCCGGTGCCAATGGTTAGCTGGGTCTTTCGCTCTGCGCCATAGCGCCACAAAGGTATTAGACTGAGCAAAGAGGGTAATGTAACTACTGCTTTGTGAATCATGACGAATCGCCTTGCTCTAGCCTTGAGTCTGTACCTCCGCAAACACGCTTCAAACCCAATTGATTGGTGGACTTGGTGTGATGAAGCACTAATAAATGCAAAAACGCAGAATAAACCGATTTTTCTCTCGATTGGCTACTCTAGCTGCCACTGGTGTACTGTGATGGAAGGTGAGGCGTTTTCTGATTTGGCGATCGCCGAATACATGAACGCTAATTTTCTCCCCATTAAAGTAGACCGCGAAGAAAGACCGGACATCGACAGCATTTATATGCAGTCTTTGCAGATGATGAGTAATGGTCAAGGAGGCTGGCCCTTAAATGTCTTTCTTTCTCCAGAAGATTTAGTACCCTTTTATGCTGGTACTTATTTCCCTGTGGAGCCGCGCTTTGGTCGTCCTGGCTTTTTACAAGTTTTGCAAGCGCTGCGTCGCTATTATGATACCGAAAAAGAGGACTTGCGTCAACGCAAAGCGGTAATTTTAGAGTCGTTGCTCAGTTCTGCGGTTTTGCAATTAGATGACGGAACAAGCAAAGAGGATGATGAATTATTACGGCAAGGCTGGGAAACTGGCACGGTTATAATTACTTGCGATCAACAAGGTAATCGCTTCCCGATGATTCCCTATGCGGAATTAGCGCTACGGGGAACTAGATTTTCTTTACCTGATGCTCTTGAAAATCAATCAAAATATAATGGCAAGGAAGTTTGTACTCAGCGAGGGCTAGATTTAGCACTAGGGGGTATTTTCGATCATGTAGGTGGTGGCTTTCACCGTTACACGGTTGATTCTACTTGGACTGTACCGCATTTTGAAAAGATGCTTTACGACAATGGTCAGATTGTGGAGTATCTGGCATCTTTGTGGAGTGCAGGAGTAGAAGAGCCGGCTTTTAACAGAGCGATCGCTTTGACTGTCAAATGGTTAAGTCGCGAAATGACTGCACCGGAAGGTTATTTCTATGCAGCTCAAGATGCTGACAGTTTTACAACACCTGACTCAGAAGCTGAACCAGAGGAAGGAGCCTTTTACATCTGGAGTTATAAAGAATTACAACAATTGCTGACTGCTGAGGAACTAACGGAATTACAACAGCAGTTGACTGTAACGCCTAATGGCAACTTTGAAGCTAACAATGTGTTGCAAAGGCGTTATGCAGAAGAATTAAGTGATACCCTAGAAAATGCACTCTCCAAGCTTTTTGTTGCTCGCTATGGTGCAACATCTGAACTTCAAACTTTTCCTCCTGCCCGCAACAACCACGAAGCAAAAACGGTAAACTGGCAAGGACGCATTCCCGCAGTCACAGATACTAAAATGATTGTGGCTTGGAATAGCTTGATGATTTCCGGTTTGGCTGTAGCTTATAGAGTATTTCAACAACCGTCTTATCTAGAACTAGCAACACGAGCGGCAAACTTTATCTTAGATAATCAGTTTGTGGATGGACGTTTCCACCGATTAAATTACCAATTGTCTCCGAGCGTGTTAGCTCAATCTGAAGATTACGCCTTTTTTATCAAAGCGTTATTGGATTTACAAGTTAGTTCACCCAATCAAACGTTTTGGTTAGAAAAAGCGATCGCTCTCCAAGATGAATTTGACGAATTTCTTTTAAGTATTGAATTAGGCGGTTATTATAACACATCTAGAGACGCGAGTCAAGATTTAATTGTGCGAGAACGCAGTTATGTAGATAATGCCACACCAGCAGCGAATGGAATAGCGATCGCTAATCTTGTGCGGCTGGCGCTTTTGACGGATAATTTGCATTATCTCGATTTAGCTGAACAAGGTTTAAAAGCTTTTCGGGCTGTAATGAGTAGCGCTCCTCAAGCTTGTCCGAGTTTGTTTGCAGCTTTGGATTGGTATCGTAACTCGACTTTGATTCGCACCACAAGCGAGCAGATAAATATTCTTATTCCCAAATATTTGCCTACGGCTGTGTTTACCAGCGGCTCTAAATTACCAGAGCGTAGTGTAGGATTAGTTTGTCAAGGTTTGAAATGTCTGCCAGCTGCTGAAAGTATCGAGCAATTATTGCAGCAAATCCAGCAAAGTCAGACTAGGGGATGAGCCAAGTAAGTGCGATCGCATAAAGATGAGCGCGTTTTTAAACGCACCAGGTAACGGAGGTAAGCGCAGAGTGACGCAAAGAATTAGCAGCAATAGCAAGGTACTTAGAAGTTCTTGTGATGAACCAGTCATAGCTACTTTTTTCAGATACTCTTAAAGGATAATATAACGTGAGTTCAATGCTGATGATTTAACTTCTGACTATTCTTGGTAGACTAATGACAAACCGTAGCGAATTAACTGCGATCATCTTAGCTGGAGGAAAAAGTTCTCGCATGGGTGAGGATAAAGCTTTGATTTTGATTCAAGGTGTGCCGTTATTGCAAAGAATTTATAAAATTGCTGAAGATTGTGCAGCTACAGTTTATGTTGTCACACCTTGGGAACAACGCTATCAACACATACTACCGCCTAACTGCCAGTTTATAAAAGAAGCGCCTTTATTTGCTGGACCATTAATCGGATTTGCTCAAGGACTAGCGCAAGTACAAACAGATTGGGTATTATTGCTAGCGTGTGATTTACCGAAGTTGCGAGTAGAAGCTTTGCAAGAATGGGCAAATCAACTTGATGATGTAAGAACGAGTGCGATCGCCACTTTAGCGCATCATATCAAAGGATGGGAACCCTTATGTGGCTTTTATCGCCGCAGTTGTTTACCAGACTTAAATGAGTATATCAATCAAGGCGGGCGATCGTTTCAGCAGTGGCTCAATCAACATCCCGTACAAGTTTTACCCCTCACAGAACCAGGAATGCTATTTAACTGCAATACCCCAGACGACTTAGCTAACTTAAATTAAATCATCTCTCTGTGCCTTTGCTACGAGTGCGTGAGACAATTAATGATAAAAATTATTGATAATTTTAGATCAAGCGATCGCCTAATCATAGCCACATTACTTCTAACTATCGCCTTAATTCTAATCGTCGGCATTTCCCTCTCTTTGGGGGCAGTATCAATGACGACACTCCAAATATGGCAAGCACTAACAAAAACAGGCGATTCCCTAAATCAAACAATTATTTGGGACTTGCGTTTACCCCGTATTTTAGCAGCAATGCTCGTGGGTGCAGCTTTGGGAATGTCTGGTTCACTCCTCCAAGGAATGTTACGCAACGGACTAGCCGACCCATTTCTACTCGGTATTTCTGCGGGTGCGGGTTTATTTGCGATCGCCATGTTAAGCTTCGGAGTGTTTTTGAGTTGGATTCCTTTAGGAGCTTGGGTCGGCAGCTTATTGACAACACTTATTGTTTATTTTTTAGCTCGCAGTCGTGAAGGTATATCAATTGAGCGGTTAATTTTGGGTGGAGTTGCCGTCAGTTCCTTATTTGGGGCGATTCAGTCAGTATTATTATTGATGGCAGAAGATGGTAGAATACAAACTGCTTTAAGTTGGTTGATTGGCAGTTTGAATGGGCGGGGATGGAATGAAGTGACGGTAGCTGGAGCTTATATTAGCGTAGCATTGTTACTGGGATGCTTATTAGCGCGTGCCGTCAACTTGTTGAATTTGGGTGATGAATTAGCAGTGAGTTTAGGAGTAAATTTATTGCGCGATCGCATTTTAATCGGTGGTGTCGCTACACTTCTAGCTGCCGGTGCTGTCAGCATTGGTGGATTAATCGGCTTCGTCGGCTTAATTGTACCTCACGGTATCCGCCTCATGGTAGGTACAGATTACCGGGCAGTTTTGCCATTAAGCGCAATTGGAGGTGCTTTAGTTCTCACCGCAGCCGATTTGCTTTCGCGTTTAGGTGCTGTAGAATTGCCCGTTGGTGCAGTTACTGCTTTACTTGGTTCACCTTTATTTATTTGGTTGTTATACAATCGAAAATCTGGAATTTAAAGAGTTAGTGGATAGTTGTTATGAGTAATTTTTTCCAACTATCAACCAACAACGAACAAATAACAACCAAAAACCAACAACTAAGATGCTTTTAGAAACACAAAATTTAACTGGGGGTTACACAGCTAAACCAATTATTCATGAAATCAGCCTAACAGTAAAAACAGGTGAATGGTTGAGTTTAGTTGGTGCGAATGGTTCGGGAAAATCGACACTACTAAAACTTATCAGTCGGTTACTGAAGCCACAACAGGGAACTGTATTGTTAGATGGTAAAGCCATTCACAGCCAACCTGCGTCGGTTGTGGCACAAAACTTAGCATTATTACCACAACAGCAAACAATTCCTAGTGGTTTAACGGTGCGGCAACTGGTATCATTAGGACGTACACCGTATCAACCTTGGTGGCAATACTCACTTCAAAAAGAAGATAAAGCCAAAGTAGAAACCGCATTGCAATTGACCCGGATGGATGAATATAGCGATCGCTTTGTGGAAGAATTATCAGGAGGAGAACGACAACGGGCATTTTTAGCGCTTGCTTTAGCTCAAGATCCGCAAATTTTGCTCTTAGATGAACCCACAACTTATTTAGATATTCGCTATCAGCTCGAATTACTCGAACTCCTCAAACAATTAAACCAACAGCATTTAACCATTATTACAGTTTTGCACGATGTCAATTTAGCAGCAAGATATAGTACACGTCTTGCACTTTTATCTCAAGGAAAAATTTTTGCTGTGGGAAAACCCAAAGAAATATTGACACCAGCAAATTTAGCTGATGTTTTAGGAGTAGAAGTTGTAATTCTAGAAACACCAGTGGGTTTGCAGATTTGTCCTTTAGCAGCTATGAACGATTAAGCTGTATAAATCTTGCCCCATTAGTTTATCTTATGCTTTATTGATTATTCTCTTTATTTTGATAACACTTGTCTATTTGTATTTGAGAATACAAGTGTTTTTCCCAGTATAAAACTATTATCAGAGAACGATTTTCAATAAACCTTGTATAGAACCAGGCGAGTAAAGATATGTCAAACTTCCTAGGAAAATTTGATATATATTTACTCGCTCTTTCTTATATCTATTGATATACAATAAAACAGAAATGAGAATTATATAACAGTCCTAAATAATTCTTAAGACTCTCTACTTCTTTCTTTTCTTAGCGTCCTTGGCGTCTTGGCGGTAGCCTGCGGCAAGCCGCTACGCGTCTACGTTTAAAAACATGTATAATCGTTGCATCTCATCAATATTAGCAATATTATTAAGCTTTATCTTACTTGCTTGCAGTACCGCAAGCACACAGCAACCACTAGGCACAAACATAAACTCAATTCAAACAGCCAAAAAAGTTGTAGCACTTAGCTCACTTGCCGCAGATATTATATCTCAACTCGACCAAACAAAACTTGTCGGCATTGCCGGAAGCAAATTGTTTAAAGATCATCCGCAATTCCAGAAACTTCCTCGTGTCAGTGAAGGACAAAATCCACCTAATTTAGAAAAAATAGTCGCTCTGAAACCAGATTTAGTAATTGGTGCAGAAGGTTTTTCTAATCAAACAACCGACAAACTGAAGCAGCTAGGAATTCCTATATATCTCACCCAAGTCAAGACGTGGGAATCATTAGAAGAAATTACAAAAACACTTGCTAAGTCAATTGATGCCGATCCGCAACCATTATTAAACCGCTATCAAACCTTTTTACCAGAAAAGCAAAATCCGACATTATCAACTTTAGTTTTAGTCAGTCGCCAACCAATTTTAGCACCAAATAAAAACAGTTGGGCTGGCGATTTGCTGGATAAATTTTCGACAATAAATGTCGCAGCTTCTTTGCAAGGTAGTAGTCCAATTGGTGGATATGTAACGCTTTCGGCAGAGAAAGTTTTGCAAGTAAATCCAGATGTAATAATTGTTGTAAATTCTCCACAACAAACTGATGCAGCGCTTTTAGATTCGTTTAAAAAAGAAGCTTTTTGGAAAGAACTAAAAGCGACTAAAAATAACCGAATTTACGTTTTTGATTATTATGGATTAGTGAATCCAGGTAGTATAGATGCGATTGAAAAAGCCTGTAAGCAGTTAAAGCAGGTTCTATAGATCGTAGTCAGCGATTCATCGCTTTGATGAGCACTTTAGTGCTCACTACGAGTTTAAATTTATATTAACTTTTAATAAAAAATCGCAATTAATATTTACACAACGCTTAGTTCTGTAACAATCATTTGAAAATTCAGTTGAAGAATGGTATAGATTGCTTGGATCAATATCGGTAAGCCTTGCACTTGTTGTAGTTAAACTACATGGCAAAGACAAAAGCATTATTTTACATCTCTAAATAATCAGGCATTATATAAAGTGCATAATTTGATTGTGCTTATACCTATTGAGATTGTATAAGCAAAGCTTTGCCAGCTTTACTTTCCTAAACGCAAAAAGGTAGGTTAAAACTAAAGCGTAAGTTCTTGTGATGTCACTTTCGGCAGAATAGAGACAACTTTTAATTGTTTTGCTACAACAAAAATGCAACCGTAGTCAAACTACGATGTCAAAAAAAATCATAAAGTAGGGTAAATATGGCTAACAACATCTACGCACTTTTGGTTGGTATTGACGAATACGATCCGACATCTACTCAGCAAATTCCCTCGTTAAAAGGTTGCGTTAACGACATCAAAGCTGTGGAAGCTTATTTGCGCGATCGCATCACTAAAGATGGAAAATGGCAACTAGTCGAACCCACTAACCAATCTTGGATACTCACCAATGAGCAAGCTACTCGTCAAGCAGTAATCAACGGCTTTTTACAGCATCTGTGCTATTCTGACAGTGAAGATGTAGTCTTATTTTATTATGCAGGTCATGGCGCTCAAGAGAAAGCACCAGAAGAATTTTGGCATTTAGAGGCAGATCGTTTAGATGAAAGTTTAGTTTGCTACGATAGCCGTACAGCAAATAGTCGAGACTTAGCAGATAAAGAAATAGCCTACCTAATCTCTCTAGTTGCAGAGAACAACCCTCATATCGTCATCATTCTCGACTGCTGTCACTCCGGTTCGGGAACCAGAGATATATCACCAGAAATTAGAGTGCGTCGTTCTCCGGTAGATTCACGAGAACGTCCATTAAGCAGCTTTATTTTTGCCGAAGACACAAGAGCATTAGATGAATTGTTGAATTCTTCGCGCACTTTAGATGCGAAAAGAACTGGTGTAATATTGCCTAAAGGCAAACACGTCATGTTTTCTGCTTGTCGTGACTACGAATTGGCAAAAGAATACAAAGGAGACGACGGTCAACCTAGAGGAGCTTTTTCTTACTTCTTATTGCAAACTCTCCAGCGTACTAATAGTAGCATGACCTATCGAGATTTAGCGAGAAATCTCAATGCGTTGGTAAGTGGTAAAGTTAAGGAACAATCCCCGCAAGTCGAAGCGACAGATCCGAAAGATTTAGATAAACCGTTTTTAGGTGGTGCGATTAAAGAACGTCCCAACTACTTTACCTTGACCCGCAGCCAGAACGATAATAGTTGGGTAATTGATGCAGGTGCTATTTCTGGTATCCCGAAACCATCTAAGGATGGAGACACATTATTAGCAATATTTCCAGCTGCAAGTACTCCTGAGCAATTAACTAAACTTGACCAGTCTTTAGGGGAAGCGCAAGTTATGCAAGTGCTGCCACAAAAGAGTAAAGTCAAAATTATCAGTGGTAGCGTAAGCTTATCTGAAACTGAAACTTATTGGGCGATCGTTACTAATATACCATTGCCGCCTCTGAAAATTTACATCAGAAGCGAAGACAGCGAAAAAGCAGGTTTAGAACTGGTAAAACAAGCACTGCAAACATCTGCACTCGATTCCAAACCTTCCTTATACGTCAGTCAGGTAGAAGAAGCTACATATGCAGATTATGATTTAGTAATTCGTGGAGGTCAGTATTGGATTACACAGCCTAACGATAAACGTCCGCTAGTTGCTCCCATTCCCGAAAATCCCGCAGAAGCTTATACCTCGGAAAATGCTCACCAAGTAGTTCTTCGTTTAGAACATATTGCCCGCTGGACAAACATTCTCGAACTTTCCACCCCTGCAACTAGTAGTGTTAAAAACGATGATGTGACGATGGAAATCAGCGTCCTTTCTGGACGACAAGAAACTTCCCTTAGTGGTGATGATAAAATAGCTTCAGAAATGCGGCTAGAGTATACCTATGAAAATGATGAATGGGTAAAGCCAACTATCCAAATCAAACTCACTAATAATAGCAATAAAGCACTTTATTGCAATGTATTAGACCTCGCAGAAAGTTACTCTATATCTAGCGACTTGTTAGACGGATATCAAATAAGCAGCTTCAAACTTGCAGCCAAAGACTCAGAAAATAGCAACATTCTCGAAAGTAGCAACATCGACTTTTACATCAAAGATGAATATTTAGCATCGGGAATTACTGAGTACAAAGATATATTAAAGCTGATAGTCAGCACAACTGAATTTGATGCGAGTTTGCTACAACAAGATGGATTAAACCCCCCTCCTCCAACTCGTTCACTTGGAGGAGGTGGTACTCTTGACCGTTTAATGGCAGGGGTAAACAGTCGTGAAGCTGTCAGAGCCGAAGGCAGCTATGATAATTGGATGACTAAGTCCTGTTCGATTACCATAGTCTGTCCGCAGGATGCGATCGCAATTCAATCTGATAGCAGCACAGCACTACAAAATGGTGTAGTTGAGGTGCAAGCACATCCGAGCTTGCAAGCAAAAGTTAATCTCACCACCGTACCGCAAGCAAGCAGAGATTTAGGCAATTTGATTTTACCTGCGATTTTGCGGCAACAACCTCGTTTTACTGAATCCTTTCAATTTACAACTAGCCGAGGCAGCGATCCCGGCTTGAGTGCTTTAGAGTTAAGTGACGTAGTAGATCACACTGTAGTCACAGCAGCACAACCCCTAAAATTGCTAGTTGATACTCAATTAGCAGAGAATGAACACCTTTTACCCTTTGCTTATGATGGACAGTTTTTCTTACCATTAGGAAGAGGTTCGCGATTCTCAGATGGCAAAACGGAAATTACCTTAGAAAGGTTGCCAAAACCAACAGGAATTAGTCGCAGTATACACGGTTCAATTCGGATTTTCTTTGAAAAAATAGTTAGCCAAAAACTAGGAAGTCCATTTGAATATCCAATTTTAGCTATAGCCGAAGTTGGGGAAAAAGACAAAGTAACCTACGAAAAAGATAAGCAGATAATTAAAACGCAAGTAGCGCAAGCAAAGAAAATTATCCTTTACATTCATGGAATTGTTGGTGACACAGCAAGTCTACTTCCCAGTGTTAAACATGCTTTTGTGGAAGTTGATCAAAAACAGCGTTCAATTAAAGAACTTTATGATGTAGTTTTGGCTTTTGACTATGAAAATATCCAAACGACAATTGAAGAGAATGCCAAGTCTTTAGGGGAGAAATTGCAAGAAATTGGCTTGGGAGCAAACCACGGTAAACAATTGCATATTGTCGCTCACTCAATGGGTGGTTTGGTTTCTCGCTGGTTTATCGAGAGACTAGGTGGCAATCAAGTTGTGCAACATTTAGTAATGTTAGGGACACCCAATGCAGGTTCACCTTGGCCTGCAATACAAGATTGGGTTTTTGCCGCTCTTGGTATCGGGTTAAATCAACTTTCAACAATAGTTTGGCCTACTAAAATAGTAGCAGATTTGTTGAAAGTTCTGGAAAATAATGATAAATCTCTGGAGCAAATGCAGCCAGATTCACCTATTTTGAAACAGCTTGCCGAAAATCCCGATCCTGGTGTTCTTTATACAATTATAGCCGGTGACAGGTCGGTGATGGCTACAGCTATGGCACTGCAAGGAGATAAGCAAATCAATCCACTCAAACAACTGATGGATAGGATGTTTGGTGCATCTGTAAATAAAGTTGTAGATATGGCGTTTTTTACTCAGCCGAATGATATAGCAGTGACTTTGGCTAGTATAAAGAGCGTTAATTCTAAGCGATCGCCTCAACCAAGAATATTACCACCCGATGCCGCCTGCGATCACCTTACCTACTTTACTCATCCTGCCGGGTTAGCTGCACTATCTAGAGCACTTTACGAATTTTCCCATCCGGAAAATCAGCCCCCGACAGCATCAGCAATAAATGCCGATTCATTGATTGCAGAGCCTGAAGAAAACACCACACCAAAACCCGCTGAAACTTCCTCTCAAACCCAAAATGCTCTGTTAATTAGTAGCGCAATTATTACAGTAATCGCATTAATTATAGCAGGTGTTGCTATCTCTATTTTGTCGAACCGTTCTCCGCAACCACAGCCAACTAGTCAAACTAGAAGCAGTCAGATTGTAGCTGGTAACGAACACTCACTTTAAGTAGTTGCCTGTAAAAAATAACCCTGCCTCTTTCATGAGGTGGGGTTTTGCAGAGATATTTTTGCTTATGTTATGTCATGTCCTTTAATCACATATATTAGACATCTCCATAAATGAACTATGCGTTGTCGAAACCCTTGTATAGACGCGATCAGACGAAGTTTCTTGGGGTTTGGAGATGTCTATTGTAGAGACGTAAAGAGTGGAACGTCTGTAGGACGGTTCCAATAGACATCTCCGGAAAACAATGTAGAGACGCGAAATTTCGCGTCTCTTGGGGTTTGGATAACGCATATTTAATTTTCGGAGATGTCCAATGTTTTTATTAATATTAATTAAGCGGACATGATGTTAGTTTATGGCAGAAATTAAACGCAATTTTGCAGTGGTTATTGGTGTTAACCAATACACAAATGGGATTCCACCTTTAGAGACAGCTGTAAATGATGCTAGGGAACTTGCGAAAATTTTGGCAAAAGAATATGAATACAAAGTCTTACAGCTATTGGATGCAGATGCAACTCAGTCCAAGCTAAATGATTTGTTGACAGCTTTTGGACAGCAGCAGCTACCTTTAGCTGATGGGTTGATACAGGTAGAAGAAAGCGATCGCCTTTTATTTTACTTTGGGGGACATGGCATTGCTTTGAGTGGACTTGACAACACAGATGGACCAGCAGGCTACCTTGTACCCCAGGATGCACGATGTGATGATAGCAATAGTTGGGTAGCGATGCAGCGGTTCCACGATGCTCTAATACAACTGCCTTGCCGTCACCTTTTGATTATCCTTGATTGCTGCTTTGCGGGTGCATTTCGCTGGGCTGGATTGCAAAGAGAAGCAGTGCGATCGCAGAAAATGTATCAAGAACGTTATCAGCGCTTCATTTCTGGTTGCGCTCAACAAGTAATAACCTCCGCTGCCGATGACGAAAAAGCTGCCGATTCCCTTCTCAATTTTGGACAACGAGGTAATATTAATGGTCATTCTCCCTTCGCAGAACTGCTATTTAAAGCGCTTTTAGGAGAAGCCGATTTTACCAAAGATGGCGTTATCACCGCAACAGAAATCTATTTATATATATATAGTGAATTAGGTAAAACAACCGCCAAACAAACCCCAGGTTATTGTCAACTAAAACGCCATGACAAAGGTGAGTATATCTTTCCAATTCCCGGTTTTGAACCGAAAAACTTAGAGAAAGCTCCCCCACTTGATGAAAGTAAAAATCCCTACCGAGGATTAGAGTCTTTTGAAGAAAAAGATAGCAGCTTATTTTTTGGCAGAAAAGCTTTAATTGAAAAGCTGCAAAACTTCATTACAAATCAAGCTTTAACAGTTGTATTAGGCGCTTCTGGCTCTGGTAAATCAAGCTTAGTTAAAGCCGGATTAATTCCCTATTTAAAAAATAGTGGACAGTGGCGCATCCTTGCTCCAATTCGTCCAGGAAAATCTCCCTTCACCGCTTTGAATAACACATTATTAAAAGAAAACTTGCCAATTTTCGCCCAGCCAAATCAAGCTTTTGAGCAAGAATTGCATACACTTTATCAAAGCGTCAAAACTTGGAGTCAGGCTAACCCTAATACTAAATTATTACTTTTTATTGACCAATTTGAAGAATTAATTACCCTATGCCAAAATGACAAACAATCAGAAAACTTTCTGACCGGATTGGCAAGAGCAATTAAAGCTTTTCCCGAACAATTAAGGATTGTAATCACGCTGCGAAGTGACTTTGAACCGCAGTTTAGAGATAAAGCGTTAAAACCTTATTGGCAAAAAGCGCGATTTATTATCCCAGCAATGACGCGGCAAGAATTGCGATCGTGCATTACAGAACCTGCCACTGCACGAGTCTTGTATTTTGAACCGCCAATTTTAGTAGACAATTTAATTGATGAAGTGGCACAAATGCCCGGAGCTTTGCCTTTACTATCCTTCACATTAAGTGAACTTTATTTGAAATATATCAAGAGTACCAGAGAAGATAAAAGAAGTAATCGAGCGATTACCCTAGCAGATTATGAAGAATTGGGAGGAGTGACACGCAGTCTCACTCAAAGAGCAGATTGTGAATATGACGAGTTAGTAAAACTTGATTCGGCATATGCTCAAACAATCAAACAAGTAATGCTGCGAATGGTAGCGATAGGTAGCGGTGAATTAGCTCGCAGACAAGTATTCTGTACAGAATTGGAGTATCCAGAAGCAGAAAATGCACGAGCAGAGTTAGTAATTGAGCGTTTTGTAGCTGCTCGCTTGTTAGTGAAAGGACAAGATACAGAGAATCAAGAATATGTCGAACCTGCTCATGATATTTTAGTGCGGGGGTGGAATAAGCTGCGGACTTGGAAACAAGAAGAACAGGAAAATTTGATTTTTCAACGACGGTTAACACCAGCTGCACTTGAGTGGAAAAGCCAACAAAAAACACGATTTTTATGGAATGCCGATCCGCGCTTGGATTTATTGAAACAAATATTGAATTCTAATAATAACTGGTTTAACAAAATAGAAGCTGAGTTTGTGCGACGTAGCATCAGACAAAAACGCAAAAACGCTACTTTACGTTGGAGTCTTGTAAGTGGTGCATTAATAATTTTAAGTGGTGCAACTATTATTGCAATTAAGAATGGGATTGATGCAGAAAATCAAGTAATTGAAACTACCAGTGCTTTATCAGAAGCGCGTTTAGCCTCCAACAACCAATTAGAAGCGCTGATAGAAGGTGTCAAAGCCGGTGAAATGCTAAAAAAAGATTTATTAAGAGAAGGTGTAAAAGCGGGAGAAATGCTGAAAAAAGACACAATTTTGACGAAGGAAGCTACCAAAATCAAAGTTGTAACTACCTTGCAACAGTTGGCTAATCAAGTAAGGGAGCGCAACCGTTTTGAAGGACATACTCAAGCTGTCATGAGTGTAAGTTTTAATTTAGATAATAAAACAATTGCTTCCGCAAGTTTAGACAACACTATTAAATTGTGGAATCTTGATGGCAAATGTATTCAAACACTTGCACGGCATAAATATGGAGTTTCTCATGTGCGTTTTAGTGCCGATGGCAAAACTTTAATTTCTGCGAGTAAAGATAATACTGTCAAAATTTGGCAGCGTCAGTCTGACGGCACTTTTAAATTCCGGAAATCAATTCCAGATAAAAAAGGAATTTCTGCTATCAGTTTGAGTGCCGATGGACAAATTATTGCCACTGCTAGTAGAAATACAACATATACACTAAATTTGTGGCAGAAAGATGGCAAACCACTCGTAAGTTTGCCAGGACATCACGATCAAATCAGAGATTTAAGTTTTAGTCCTGATAATCAGATGATTGCTACCGCTAGTGTAGATAGAACTATCAAACTTTGGAGTGTAAAAGAGCGCAAGTTACTTAAAACTATTCCGAATGATTCTGTGCGACTTGACCGTTTAGGGGTGCGTTTTGTTAATAATACAACTATTGCCGCAACGAATAGTGATACAACTATCAAGCTCTGGAATATAAACGGTAAACAAATAAAAACCTTGCGGGGACATATTGATGAAGTTATTTATTTAGATGTTAGTCGCGATGGTAAATATATTGCTTCCGCTAGCAAGGATGGAACTGTTAAAATATGGAATTCAAAATCCGATAAACTAGTGCAAACTTTAGTAATTCCTGACACTATTATCTATGAACTCAGTTTTAGCCCCGACAGCAAAATGATTGCTTTAGCTGGTGAAGATGGCACGGTAAAACTCTGGAATCTTGATAGTATACTTCCACCTAAAATTCTTCAGTCGGGGGGTAAAAGTGTCAGTTTCAGCCCTGATAGTAAAATGATTGTCTCAGCATCAGATAAAAATCTTCAGCTTTGGCAAAATGGTAAGCAGTTGTGGAATGTGCAAGCAGATAACCAAACAGTTTTACAAGTAAGCTTTAGTCCGGATGGTAGATTAATTGCATCCGCCGGCGAAGATGGAACTGTGAAACTTTGGAATCTTCAAGGTACATTAATTCGGACTTTGGAAGGACACGGCAAAAAAGTTTCTAGTGTCAGCTTTAGCCCTGATAGCAAAACAATTGCCTCAGCGAGTGATGATACAACTGTGAAGCTTTGGAATGTAGCAAATGGAAGCTTAATTAAAACTATCCCAGCACATAATAAGGTAGTTACAAGTGTCAGCTTTAGCCCTGATGGTAAAACGATTGCTTCAGCCAGCCTTGACAAAACTATCAAGCTTTGGAATGTACCAGATGGCAGATTTATTAAAAATTTTCCAGGTCACAAGGAAGGAGTTATGAGTGTAAGTTTCAGCCCTAACGGAAAAATGCTTGCTTCAGCTAGTTATGACAAAACTGTGAGACTCTGGTATCTAAATAATCAGAGCCATAAAGTTTTTTCAAAAGACGACGATAGCGTTCACAAAATTAATTTTAGCCCGAATGGTCAAACTTTAGTTTCAGTAAGTGGCAATAAAATTAAGCTTTGGAAACTAGATGGTGAACTTATAAAAACTTTACAAGGCAATCAAGGCACTATTTTTGATGTCAGTTTCAGTCCGGATGGTAAGACTATTGCTTCAGCTGATTGGAAAGGCAAAGTGATTTTATGGGATTTAGATTTGGATAATTTACTTACACGTAGTTGTAGTTGGCTGGATAGCTATTTAAATAATAATCCTAAAGTTAGCGATGCCTGCGGCGGGCTATGCCTACGCACTCTTTGCAAACAAACCTAGCGATCGCGTCTTTTGCAACTTACTTCTTTGCCCCATCCCATCAGTGCATAAATTATTTAACTTGCACCCATATATAAATGTAGAGTTTAAGACTTCCCTCGCTATCGAAGTCATATTTGTAATCTAAAACAAGGAGCATCAAAAATTATGGCAGACGGATATGAAGTTATAACTCCTGAAGAAATTGAAGCTGAAAATACTTTCAGGGAAGGTAAAGCTCGTATTGACAGCAATGACATAGGAGGAGGCATAAATCTGTTGAGAAGAGCAAGGGATATGTTTCGCAATTGCCATAGCTCTCAAGCTGAAGCTAAAGCCGACGAGGTGGAAAAGTTATTAATCAGCATGGGGGATAGGAGGAGATAAATAAGGCTTGCTGAGTCTGAGCAGTTAAATTAGAGATGTAGTATATGCTATATCTCTAATTTAACTACTTATTTATAAGAAAACTTCAACGTTTTCACACAGCAAGCGATCGCGTGCTGTGTGCGTTTGTGGCATCTCAATAGTAAATTCCTCAAATGGTGGCGATCGCCTCCACACACATCAATAGAAGGCATCTAAAGATACTTGCTAAAAATATCTGGAAATTGTGGATAATCTGCTTGTAGATGCTTATAGTTATTAAATAACAGGCATCTTATGGAAGAAATTAAACGCAGTCTGGCAGTAGTTATTGGTATTAATGAATACTCTAACGGCATTCCGGCACTAAAAACTGCCGTCAATGATGCCCAAAAAATCGCTGCAACTTTAGCTAGCATTTACGAATACCAAGTTTTGCTGCTGTTAGATAGCGATGCCAACAGCGACAAATTCACCAATCTATTAACGGCTCTGGAAACGCATACATTACCTTCTTCTGATAATAGCCAAATTCAAATTCAAGAAACTGACCGAGTATTATTCTACTTTGCCGGACACGGTATCGCTTCAGATGCATTAGATAGCACCGATGGTTCAACAGGCTTTCTTGTTCCTCAAGATGCACACATGAATAATGACAGCAGTATGCTGTCTATGAAGCGACTCCACGATGCTTTAATTAAACTACCATGCCGTCACATATTAATTATCCTAGATTGTTGCTTCGCAGGCGCATTTCGTTGGGCAGGTAACAGAGATGCTGTGCTTCAAAATAAAGTATATCGCGAACGTTACGATCGCTTTATCTCTAGTTGCGCCCAACAAGTAATCACCTCCGCCGGCGATGATGAAAAAGCTGCTGATTCATTGTATCGATTCGGACAACGCAACGAAGATTCAGGAAACTCCCCGTTTGCAGAATTACTTTTGAACGCGCTATCAGGAAAAGCAGATTTCAGCACTGATGGAGTCATTACAGCTACGGAAATATACGTATATATACATGGCGAATTGGGCAAGACAAGCGCCAAACAAACTCCAGGATTCTGTCAACTTAAACACCATGACAAAGGTGAGTATATCTTTCCCGTTCCGGGGTTTGACCCGAATAAGTTAGCACCAGCACCCGCACTCGATGAAAATACCAATCCTTACAGAGGATTGAAATCCTATGAAGAAAAAGATAGCAGCCTCTTTTTTGGCAGAAAAGCCTTAATCGAAAAATTAGAAGCATTCATCATCAACCAACCCCTAACAGTGGTGCTGGGTGCTTCCGGTTCCGGAAAATCCAGCTTGGTGAAAGCCGGATTAATTACGC